>JAZUGA010000081.1:0-16738 GCA_045640945.1 Lachnospiraceae bacterium
GTTAGCCAGGCCGGTCTTGCAGCTTGGACACCAGTTAATCGGCATCTCTTTTTCATAAGCCAGGCCCAGTTTGAACATCTGAACGAAAATCCACTGAGTCCATTTATAGAAATCCGGATCTGTAGTATTTACTTCCATATCCCAGTCATAAAGAGCTGCGATCTGATTGATCTGTTCCTTAATACGGGCAACATTTTCTGCTGTAGATTTAGCAGGATGAACACCCATCTTAATTGCATAATTCTCTGCAGGAAGACCGAAAGCATCCCATCCCATAGGATGAATCAGGTAGTAGCCCTGCATTAATTTATCGCGGCTCCAAACATCACTGATTACATAACCTCTCCAATGACCTACATGAAGTCCGGATCCGGATGGATATGGGAACATATCCAGACAGTAATATTTTTCCTTCTTTCCGTCATCAACGTTTACAGGCTTTTCTTCCCAAATATCATGCCATTTCTTTTCAATTTCTTTGTGATTATACACTGCTTTCATTTTACGTTGCCTTTCTATAACATCGCGATTTCGTGTCGCCTTTCCGGCTTTCACTTCTCACTTTTTATTTCAATAAGTTTCCGATAAGACCTCTTACCAGTTTGTTTGCTGCGGTTTTGCCGGCGGAAGTTAAGATACTGGAAGCAGCTTTTCCGACTTCCTTCTTTGCTTTTTCTTTTTCTTTTCTCTTTCTCTCTTCTTCTTTCAGCTTTTCTTTTTCCTCAGCACGAATCTTAGCTAATTCTTCTTTTGTCAGCTTTGGTTCTTCTTCTCTTTCCGCCTGTTCTGCGTTTACTAAAGAAGGTTCTGCGGCCTGCTGAGCTGCTGCGGCTGCTGCGTCGCGCTCAGCCTGAGCGGCCTGAACTAAAGAAGGTCCTTCTGCGACTGCTGCCGTAGTAGCTGCGGCTGCTGCGATTGGAGCAGTTCCTGGTGCATAGCCCTGATTTCTCGGCTTTCCACAATGCTGGCAGAATAATCCGGTATTTCCGGTCTGTCCACATCCACAATCCCATGGTCCCTCTAACGGTGCCGGCTGTGGCTCTACTGCCGGTGCCGGGGCTGGTGCTGCTGCGCCTGCAACCTTACCGGTTAACAACTCGTAAGCAGACTCTCTGTCTAAGGTCTGGTTGTATTTTTCATACATATCGCTGGATGCAATCAGCTGCTGTAACAGTTCGTCTTCGATGGTTCCCATCTGGCTCTGTGGTGGCAGAATCTTCGCATTCTGAACCATGCTTGGAGCGCCTTTCTCATCCAGGAAAGAAACTAAAGCTTCGCCGGTTCCTAACTGAGTAATTACCTCTTCCGTCTTGAACGCTGGATTAACAACAAAGCTCATTGCAGCGGCTCTGACGGCCTTCTGGTCTGCAGGAGTATAAGCTCTTAAGGCATGCTGAATCTTATTTCCCAACTGAGACAGAACTACGTCCGGAATGTCCGTCGGGCTCTGGCTGATGAAATAAACACCAACGCCTTTGGAACGAATCAGTTTAACTACCTGCTCTACTTTATTCATTAATTCTTTGGAATTAATCTTGAATAGTAAATGAGCTTCGTCAAAGAAGAATACAATCTTTGGTTTATCCGGATCACCTACTTCCGGTAATCTTTCGTATAATTCAGACAGCATCCAAAGCAGGAAAGCTGCGTAAAGGTCCGGCTGCTGGAATAACTGCTCACAGTTCAATACGTTGATCATACCTGTGCCGTTTTCATCCGTGCGGATCCAGTCCATAATATCCAGTCCAGGCTCTCCAAAGAACTTATCCGCGCCCTGAGTTTCCAGCTGAAGCAGGCCTCTCTGGATAGCACCGATACTAGCAGTCGTTATATTTCCGTAGGAAGTTTTGTAGTCGTTTGCATGATCGCCGACTGCCTGTACGACAGCTCTTAAATCCTTCAGGTCCAGAATCAGAAGACCCTGATCATCCGCAATCTTAAAGATGATGCTTAATACGCCTTCCTGAACATCGGACAGACCCATTAATCTGGAAAGGAGCATCGGACCCATTTCCGAGATGGTGGCTCTTACAGGAATACCTTTCTTTCCAAATACATCCCAATAAGTCGTTGGATAACTTTTATACTGGAATCCAGCTTCGTCCAAACCAAACTTGGCAATACGTTTCTGCATATCTTCTGAGTCAATACCCGGCTGGCTCATACCCGTAAGGTCGCCCTTAATATCCGATAAGAATACCGATACGCCTGCATCCGCAAAAGACTCGGCCATAACCTTAATGGTGACGGTTTTACCGGTACCGGTAGCACCCGTTACCAGACCATGTCGGTTCGCTAATTTCGGAAGCAGAGAAATTCGTTCTTCGTTTTTAGCCATCCAGATTTTGTCTTCAAAATACATAATGATTCCTCCGGTTTTTTATCTTGTGCAAAAATAGATTCTAAAACTAATTCCTTAATATTTCATGGATTTTTTGTATCAAAAACAAACGCATAGCTGCGCTTTGTAATTGTATCACGAAATGCTCCATACATACAAGAAAAAAGGCAGGATTCTGCCTTAGTTTTTCTTAAATTTCCGCTTAAAATTCCTTAATATTAGAGGTACCCATTTTCTAAAAATGTGATAGAATAACAACGCTATGAATTTACATGATTTTTACTATGATTTACCAAAAGAATTAATTGCCCAGGACCCTTTGGAAGACCGTTCTTCTTCCAGACTTCTTGTTATGGACCGGGAAACGGGAGAACTGACCCACGATACCTTTAAGAACATCGTAGGTTACTTAAACAGCGGAGACTGCCTGGTTATTAACGATACCAAAGTTATTCCTGCCCGGCTTTATGGTGTAAGAGTGGATACCGGAGCCACCATCGAGATTCTTCTTCTCACCAGAAAAACGGATACCGACTGGGAATGTCTGGTTAAGCCTGGCAAAAAAGCCCGTGTTGGCTGCCGGCTGGCTTTCGGTCTGACAGAAGATAAGAACGAAGAGGAAAAAGCTCCTCTTTATGGCGAAATTATCGATGTTTTAGAAGATGGAAACCGTATAATCCGTTTTGAATATGATGGAATCTTCGAGGAAATATTAGATCAATTAGGCACCATGCCCCTTCCGCCTTACATTACCCATCAGTTAAAGGACCAGAACCGTTATCAGACGGTTTATGCAGAACATGACGGAAGTGCTGCTGCTCCGACAGCAGGCCTGCACTTTACAAAAGAACTGTTAAAAGAAATCGAAGACAAAGGTATCCGTATTGTTCATGTAACTTTACATGTTGGCTTAGGAACTTTCCGTCCAGTAAAAGAAGAAAACATTCTGGACCATCAGATGCATTCCGAATTCTATATCGTTACGGAAGAAGCAGCCGCAGCCATAAACGAAACCAGAAAGAATGGTGGACGGGTTGTATGCGTAGGCACTACTTCTACCCGTACCTTAGAGTCTGTAGCTGCAGAAGACGGTACCATGACGGCCTCTTCCGGATGGACCGATATTTTCATTTATCCAGGATATAAATTTAAAGTAACAGACTGTCTTATTACCAACTTCCATTTACCAGAATCCACTTTGGTAATGCTTGTAAGTGCTTTCTCCTCAAGAGAAAAAATCCTGCACGCATATGAAACTGCAGTGCAGGAAAAATACCGGTTTTTCAGTTTTGGCGACGCCATGTTCCTGAAAAAGTAGCGATTAAAATAATTGTTTTACTTCCGAAAGAATTTCCGGAGAAATGGTCTTAGTCATGCTAAGACCTTTTTTAATGTCAAGGTCTTTTACTGCTCCATCCTGAACCGCCATAATACGGTTCACAACGCCTTTCTTCAGGCATTCGACGGCCTTAATTCCCATCATGGAAGCTAAATTACGGTCGTAAGCAGTAGGACTTCCACCTCTCTGAAGATATCCTAAAACTGTCGGTCTGGTTTCAATACCCGTCTTCTTCTCAATTTCTTTCGACATTTCTACCGCACTTCCGGCGCCTTCCGCCAGAACAACGATAAAATGATGCTTTCCGATATTACGGCCTTTTATCAGGACCTGACAAACGTCCGCATCAAAATCAAAAGGAACTTCCGGAATCAGAACACATTCTGCTCCACAGCCGATGCCTACATTCAAAGCAATATATCCGGCATTTCTTCCCATGACCTCAATAACGGAACATCTTTCGTGGGAAGAAGCGGTTTCCCGGATTTTGTCAATGGCGGAAATCGCTGTATTGGTCGCTGTATCAAAACCGATGGTTGCTTCTGTAGAAGCGACATCATTATCGATGGTTGCAGGAATTCCAATAACAGCTACGCCTTGTTCTGCCAGATCCTTCGCACCACGGAAAGAACCGTCTCCGCCAATAACAACCAAAGCATCAATGCCAAAAATATCCAGCATTTCCTTGCCCTTTGCTACGCCCTCAGCAGTTTCAAAGTCCTTTGATCGGGCGGTCATCAGCACGGTTCCACCTCTTTGGATGATTTCCGAAACATCCCTGGTGGTCATTTTATTTATCTCGCCGTTCAGCAGCCCATGATAGCCTCTGTTGATTCCATATACTTCATATCCAGCAGAGATTCCAGCCCGGACAACGCTGCGGATAGCGGCATTCATTCCAGGAGCATCTCCTCCACTGGTAAGTACGCCAATTTTCTTAATTTCTTTCATTTAAAATCTCCATGAATTTTCTTGTATTGTCTGCAGGAGCCTTAAATACAGCGCTTCCGGCAACAATAACATTTACACCGGCATCCAGAACCTCAGATACATTCTCCAGGTTAATTCCGCCGTCAATTTCCAAATCAATCTTTAATCCGGATTCATCAATAATCGCCTTTAATTCTTTCGCCCGATCGATGGAATTTTCAATAAATTTCTGTCCGCCAAAGCCTGGCTCAACGCTCATGAGAAGAATCATGTCGCAGAGAGGAAGAAATTCCTTTACTACTGCGGTATCGGTCTTCGGTTTAATGGAAAGTCCGGTTTTCAGGCCCGCGTCCTTGATTGCTTTCAATGTAGCTGCAACATCGGCGCAAGCTTCGTAGTGGATGGTAATAATATCTGCGCCGCTTTCCTTAAACTCCTCAATGTAACGGATAGGTTCTTCAATCATCAGATGAACATCGAAAACCTTATCCGTTGCAGAACGGATGGATTTGATTACTGGCATTCCAAAAGAAATACTAGGAACGAACTTTCCATCCATAACGTCGATATGGACATACTCTGCTCCGTTTACACCGATTTCTTCCAACTGTGTGCCCAGAATTTTAAAGTCTGATGCCAGAATTGATGGTGACAAAATATTCATTTTACATCCTCCATGTATTTTGTTCTTCTAAACGAAACGCATGCCCTTAAGCACGCGTTTAAGTTTTTAATATTTCTGCTGTGATTTGAGTTCACTGTAAATAGATTTGTAGCTATTATACCGGGATTGTGGAATCTTTCCTTCCATAACCGCTTTTTCAATCGCACAATCTCTTTCTTTAATGTGGGAACAATTACTATACTTGCATTGTCCTTTATATGGTGCAAATTCTGGGAAGGCATTCTGCAGATTTTCTTTCGTATAATCATCTTCCTTAACCAGTAAAGAAGTGAATCCCGGAGTATCAACAATCTGTACTTTCTTGCTTACCCAGTAAATTTCATTATGACGGGTAGTATGTTTTCCTCTGCCGGATTTGTTGCTGATGTTACCAACTGGTGCAATTTCTTCATCACCATTTGCCAATACGTTCAGCAGAGTGGATTTACCTACGCCGGAAGGACCAGCCATAACCGTAATTTTATTTTTCAATTGTCTGTTCAGGAAGAAAAGATTTGAAAAATATGCGTTAGCATTCTTAGCTCCAGCGGAAATAAAGAACAGCTTGCAACCGCAGTCTTTATAGATTTTCTTCAATTCATCTATATCATCGTCTCTTGCAAGATCTTTTTTATTGAAAACGATGATGGTTTCAATATTCTGTCGTTTCATCTGAACCAGGAAACGGTCAAGAATACTTAAGTTTGGATTTGGAGATTTGACTGCAAAAACAACCATCGCCTGATCAACATTCGCAACTGCCGGTCTTTCCAGGAAATTCTTACGCTCCAGAATATCGGTAATGACACCAGTTCTGTTGTATCCGTCGATAACATCGAAAAGAACGTCATCGCCTACCAGCGGTGTAATGTTTTCATTGCGGAAAGCTCCCTTTGCAGAGCACTCTACAATAGCATGGCCGTCTGTTCTTACATAATAAAATCCTGACAATATTTTGATAATTTTACCCTTCATAAATCCACCTTTTATGTATAAATTTTTTAATGAAATACTAAATCTTTATCAGCCCTCATCATCCGGAGTATCTGGATTTTCCGGTTCCGTCGGAGGATCTGGATTTTCCGGCTCTGTCGGAGGATCTGGATTTTCCGGCTCCGTCGGAGGTTCTGTAGGTTTCTCCTTGCCTATGGTAATGGTAATCGTTGTATTTTCCGGAACTTCTTTATCTGCTGCAATACTCTGGTCGATTACAATACCGATATCGCTTGCATTATCCGTTTCCTGTTCTACAACTTTAACAACCAGTTTCTTGCTCTCCAGATGAGATCTTGCTTCCTCTCCATCCCAGCCTAATACATCCGGAACTTTAACGTTCTTTACTTCTTTTCCTCGGCTTACGAATATTTCAACAACCGTATCTTTTGCTACTTCGCTTCCTGCAACTGGGTTGGTGCCGATAACCTTTCCGGTTTCTACATCATCGCTATATTGAGTCGTAATCTTCGTCTTTAAGCCCAATTTCGTCAGGGCATCTTTCGCTTCACTGTCGGACTTCCCTTTATAATCATCCAGTTTTACCGTTTCTTTTCCGGCACTAACCTGAAGTTTGATTTCTTTGTTGGAAGGAACCATAGATCCTGCTTCTTCAGACTGTTTGATTACTTTACCTTTTTCTACTTCTTTACTGGAAACCGATTCCGTAATGACATTGGTGAAACCCTGATCCGTCAGGATTTTCTTTGCGTCTTCTATGGTCTTGCCTTCAACATTTGGCATCTCCAGAGAATCTGCAACAATGCTTTCCGTTTCTTTTTCTTTACCACTGCCGCCGCATCCGCCTTTGAACGCCTTCGCACATACAACTGCAAGAACAATAATAACGATTACTGCTGCCGCAATACCGCAGTAAAGAAGGATTTTATCCATTTTCTTTCTGGACGGGTCTTTTCTTCTTACCGGTTTTGCGTCTTCATCGTCATATTCTTCATAATCGATGAAGTCATCATCGTCCTCTTCTTCGTAGTCGTCGTAGTCCTCATACTCTTCATAGTCGTCATCATAATCATCGTAATCATCATAATCGTCATACTCTTCTTCGTAACGGCTATTAGAAGCAGCCGCCTGCTTTACAGGCGCACTGTAACGGGTACTTCTCTGTGCGGTAGCAGCTCCATTTTTCAGAACCTGAGCAGCAGCGCCAGTCATAAGAATGGTTGCAGAATCTGCAGTTTCCGGTTCCAGAACTACAAAGTCCTCATTTGGAGAAATAAGGGCCGTCTTCAAATCGGAAAGAAGGGACGCCATTTTCTGGTATCTTCTTTCTGGTTTCTTCTGGGTACATTTTTCTATTATACGGACAATGCTGGTTGGAACATTGTCTACAACATCACTTACTAACGGAACGGTCTCCTGAATATGTTTCAGGGCGATAGATACGGTGGACTCGCCGTCGAAAGGAAGCATGCCGGTTACCATTTCATAAAAAACGATACCGAAGGAATAGATATCACTGCGGACATCGACCTGGCTTCCTCTTGCCTGTTCCGGTGAAATATAATGAACGGAGCCTAAAATATCATTGCTGATGGTGTTGGCCGTCGTCGTTCTTGCAATACCAAAGTCTGTAACCTTAATCTTGCCTTCTCTGGAA
Organism: Lachnospiraceae bacterium; assembly: GCA_045640945.1. Lineage (GTDB taxonomy): Bacteria > Bacillota > Clostridia > Lachnospirales > Lachnospiraceae > RGIG5612. Next base: position 7,886 of record JAZUGA010000081.1, read on the forward strand.
ATTAAAACGTTCTGAGGCTTAATGTCTCTATGGATAATATTAGCATTATGAGCCGCCTCAATGCCCTGTCCGACCTGGATGGCAATGCTGGTAGCTTCCTTAATCGGCAGTCTGCCGTTTCGGTCAATGTACTGTTTCAGAGTAATGCCATCGACATACTCCATAACGATATAATAAATACCATTTACTTCATTTACGTCATAAACACTTACAACGTTCGGATGAAGAAGAGCCGCTGCGGACTGTGCCTCAATCTGGAATTTCTTAACGAAATTTTTGTCTTCGCAATATTCCTGTTTTAAGAATTTAATGGCAACGAATCTGTTCAGCTTGTGGCATTTTGCTTTATATACTTCACTCATGCCGCCAGAGCCGATTTTCTCCAGAATCTCGTACCTGTCCTCAATTATTGTGCCAACGCTTATCATGTATTTCCGCCTTTCAAAGAGGTTACTCTCTTGTAATCAAAACTGCAGCTATATTATCTTTTCCGCCTGCGTCGTTTGCCAGCTGAATCAGTTTTTCCACCTTTGCCCGAAGGCTATTATTTGAATTTACTACCTGTAAAATGGTGTGTTCGCTGACCATGTTATACAGACCGTCCGAACACAGTAAAATGGTCTCACCATATTCCATCTTCACCTGGAAATAATCCGGCTCTACGGTAGCTTCTGCTCCAATGGCTCTGGTAATCACATTGTTCTTTTCATGAAACCTTGCTTCGTCCTTCGAGATTTTCCCATCCCGGATCAATTCGCCAACATAAGAATGGTCCCAGGTAATCTGAGTGATTTCATCGTTGATAATATAAGCACGGGAATCTCCAACATTCAGGACGTACGCCGTATCGTCACGGACCGTTACTGCAACTAAAGTTGTCGCCATGCCCTCATATTCCGGCTCCTGTCCTTTGCGGTAAATTAATTCATTTACCTTGTTTACAGCTTCCCTGTATATGGAAAGAGGCATTCTGGAAACAGATTCCTCTACCAGATCAAAAAATATTTCTGCAGTATTCTCTGAGGCGAACTCACCGGCATTATGACCGCCCAGTCCGTCGCAGACTACATATAAGTTATCCAGGTTTCCAATAGGCTCGTCACATTCCAAAGAATAATCCTGATTGAATTTTCTGGCTTTTCCGATATTTGTATTACCGTAAGACCTCAAGATTTCCTCCTTACAAGCTGTCCGCAGGCGCCGCTGATGTCACGGCCCATTTCGCGTCTTCTTGTTGCAGTTACGTGTTCCTTTTCCAGTATTTCCTGAAACTTCTTTATGTCCTTCTCTTTTGCTGCACCGTAGTTGTTTTCCGGGGTCGGATTTACCGGTATCAGGTTTACATGGGCACCCTTTCCTTTTAAAAGTTCCGCCAGTTCCTTCGCATGTTGCGGTTTATCGTTAATCCCGTCAATTAAACAATACTCAAAAGTGACTCTTCTGCCCGTTTCCTTAAAATAAGTTTCGCAGGCATCCAGAATCTCTTTCATCGAATACTTCTTCGCTATCGGCATGATTCTCTTTCGGATTTCATCGTTTGGAGCATGAAGAGAAAGAGCCAAGGTTACCTTTAGCTGTTCTTTACATAACCTTATTATAGCGGGCACTATCCCGCATGTGGATATTGTAATATTTCTCTGACTTATATGCAAGGCATTTTCATCGCTCACAAGGCGCACAAAACCTACTACATTGTCATAATTTACAAGGGGTTCGCCCATTCCCATGATAACGATATTGGACACTCTTTCCCCGATATCTTTCTGGATTTCATAGACCTGGTCCAGAATTTCGGACGCTGTCAGATCACGGACGCAGCCATCGATTGTAGAAGCGCAGAAGGAGCAGCCCATAGCACATCCGACCTGGGAAGAAACGCACACACTGTTACCGTGTTTATACCGCATCATTACGCTTTCAATCAGATTTCCATCATAAAGCTCAAACAGGTATTTTTTCGTTCCGTCAATTTCTGAAGTCAGCACCTGTTTTTTCGTAATATTCCGGATTTCACATTTCTCATTCAGTTCTGCTTTTAAAGCTGCAGACAGGTTGGTCATTTCCTCGAAACTGTTTACGCATTTCTCGTGAAGCCAGGAGAAAATCTGGTCCGCACGGAATTTCGGCTGTCCCAGTTCTGCTATGAAAGCCTTTAATTCGTCATATTGTAAAGATTTAATATCAATTTTGTTTTCCATTTTATTTTCTCTTCAGTATCGCTATATAAAAACCGTCGCAGGTTTCCCTTCCCGGTAAAAAATACTTTTCGGTAATTAATTCAAACGGATAATTGTCCGTAAACCATTTTACATTGCCTGCGTTTTCTCCCTGATTTACGGTGCAGGTGCTGTAAGAAAGAAGTCCCCCTTCCTTTACATAGGCTTGTACCACCTTCAGGATATCTTTCTGGAGCAGTTCCAGTTCCTTTAAGTCTTTTTCCTTTACCCGCCATTTAATGTCCGGCTTATTTCCAATAACTCCCAGCCCGGAGCAAGGAAGATCGGCGATGACCAGGTCCGCTTTGTTCACCAGACTTTCATCCAGTTTTAACGCATCCCATACCTGACTTTCCACATTATCCAGTCCCAGACGTTTTTTATTTGCTTCAATCAGTTCCGTTTTCTGAGAAGTCAAATCTCTGGAAATAATACGGGCGGACGGATATTTTTCTGCCAAGTGGGTGCTTTTTCCACCAGGGGCCGCACACACATCAATAATCAGTTCCGGCAGCTTCTCTTTCAGAGCTTTTTCCGCCTCTATGGCGATGTTCATGGAGCTAATGTCCTGAATAAATAAGAGTCCCTGCTTATACGCTTTCAGTTCCGTTAATTTTTCAAAACCACGGATAGAAACCGCTTCATTTATTTTGGAATCTTCGCAGACTTCACAGCCTTCTTCTTTCAGGCTGTGAATGATTTCTTTTTTCGTTCCTTTTCTCAGATTCAGTCGGACAGAAAGATTTCCTCCCGGTTCTAAGCAGGCTGCAAAGAAAGCTTTTGCCGCCTCTTCTCCTTCTTGCTGAACCATTTTTTCATAAAACCATTTCGGTGCACAGGCCTGAACATTTTCCGGCAGGTCTTCTGGCATACCGCCTCTTTGGATGCTTCGCAACACTCCGTTAATAAATCCCGTTAAGCCTCCGAAGCCTTTTTTCTTGGCCAGTTTTACCGCTTCATTGATTGCTGCATGGTCCGGAACAGAATCCATGTAAAACATCTGATAAACGGAAAGACGTAAAATATTCCGGACAACCGGCTTCATCTTCTGGGTATTGGTTTTAGAGTAATTATTAATTATAGAATCAATCAGAATCAAACGTTCCAAAACTCCGGTAAAGAGCCGGGTAATAAAAGCTCTTTCCTGACCATTCAGGTCGTTTTCAGAGAAAGTATCATTAACCACAATGTGGCTGAAGCCCCCTTTTTCCAGGGTTTCAACCAACATCGTTAATACTATATTTCTTAAGTTTTTCTCTGTTTCCTTCGCCAACGTTTATTCTCCGAATACAGTTCCTGTTTCGATTTTTTTGCCTCTTAAGAAGTCCGCCATGGCCATTCGTTTTTTGCCTTCCATCTGGACTTCCTTCAGCGAAAGACAGCCTTCTCCACATTTCACGATTAAAAGATTCTTACCGGAGAAAATAACTGTTCCCGGTTTTTCCTCTCTTCTTAAGGAACCGTCTTCCCCATGACATTCCTTCGCATGAGGACAGGTAACGCCCGTATTTTCTTTCTGTTCTGCTTCCGCAATAACGTCCGCATCCCATAACTTGAAGGTTTTTCCTTCAAAATAGGTATAGGCGGTCGGCCACGGGTTTAAAGCACGGATCATCCGTTCAATTTCCGCTGCAGATTTTGAAAAATCAATGCGGCCTTCTTCCTTGGAAATCTGCTTAACGTAGGAATGCTCTTCTTCGTTCTGTGGCTGAGGCACGATGGTTCCTGCTGCCAGACCATCAATAACTTTCAGCAGCATTTCCGCACCTTTTTCTGCAGCCTTTACTTCCAAAGTAGCTACCGTTTCCTTCGGGTCTAAAGCCATTTCTTCCTGTGCCAGAATGTCCCCTGCATCTAACTGCTCTGCCATTTCCATAATGGTCACGCCCGTTACATCATCGCCATTCAGAATCGGTCCGATCAAAGGACCAGCGCCCCTGTATTTCGGCAGAAGAGACGGATGAACATTAATACATCCATATTTCGCCATTTCCAGTAAGCGTTTCGGCAGTTTCTGGGCGTAAGAAATAACGATGAAAAGTTCCGGCTTGAGACCTTCTAACTCGTCCAGGACAGCTTCTTCTCCTATTTTTTCCGGCTGCAGAACAGGGATTCCTGCATTTACTGCCGTTTCCTTAACAGGAGAAAACTTTACAGACCGGCCACGGCCGCTGCCACGGTCCGGCTGGGTAACTACTGCCAATATATTATGTTCCGACTGGATTAAAGCCTCTAAAGACGGAACTGCAATATCTGATGTGCCGATAAAAATAATATTCATCAATTATTCTCCTGCGTTTTCGAATTCTTCATCAAATTCTTCGTCTTCGTCAAATTCTTCATCTGTAGGAACTTCATAGATTTCGCCTTCTACCTTGTCAATGTATAGAATACCTTCCATATGGTCGCATTCATGGCAGATTGCTCTGGCGAAAAGGCCTTCTGCTTCCAGCTCATAAGGCTCTAAATTACGGTCAAAAGCTTTTAATGTGATGTGGTTCGGTCTTGTTACCATACCGAATTTTCCAGGGACGGAAAGACAGCCTTCGTTATCGATCTGGGTCTCACCATCTTCTTCTGCAATAATGGTAGGATTAATGATAATCAGGTCTTCCGCATTATTATGAATCAAAGGATTTACTTCGATTTCGTTTCCGTCTTCGTCATAATCCGGTTCCGGAGCTTCTACGGTTACAACACAGATTCTCTTTAAAACGCCAACCTGAACTGCTGCCAGTCCTACGCCATTATATGCATGAACATTCTCAATGAGGTCGTCAATCAGTTCCGCGGTTCTCGGTGTAATTTCCTTAACCGGTTTTGATATCTTTCTTAAAATCGGATCTTCCTCAAATCGTAAATTTCTCTCTGCCATTTTAATCCTCCTTACTTCCCATCATGGAAAAGTCAAACGTAATACTTAATTGTTTATCTGGATACATATCCATGTATTGTTCAATAGTGTCTTTTATTTCAATTAAATCATTATATTTCCCGGCTTTCAGATAAATCATCTTCCGGTATTTATCGTTAATTTTTGCAATCGGAGCCTGGCTAGGACCTATTTTCAGAACAGACATCGGCTTCATTCCCGTCTGCTCTTTCGCCCGGATTTTATCTTCTACCAGCTGATTAATAATATTGCATTTCTTAGTCAGATAATTTTCATTTTCGCAGGCAAATAAGATGCCTAAAAGGTTCATAGCCGGCGGATATCCCAAAAGCTTCCGGTAGGACATCTCATAATCATAAAAGCCTTTATAGTCCTGTTCTGCGCCTAATTTCACAGCATAATTATCCGGCGAGTAGGTCTGAATGACGACGTCTCCCTTTTTACTTCCTCTGCCCGCTCTTCCTGCGGCCTGAGTCAGCAGCTGGAACGTTCTTTCTGCAGAAGAATAGTCTCCTGAGTATAAGGACAAGTCTGCTGCCAGAATACCGACTAAGGTAACATTGGCGAAATCATGACCTTTTACGATCATCTGGGTTCCAATCAGAATATCCGCTTCATGATTGGCAAAAGCAGACAGAATCTTTTCGTGTCCCTGCTTTTCCCGGGTCGTATCATAATCCATGCGCAAGGTCTTTGCTTCGGGATAAAGACGGTTGATTTCTTCCTCTGCCTTCTGGGTTCCGGAGCCAAAGGTTCCGATATACTTGGAGCCGCAGTTCGGACAAGCCTTCACCATAGGCGTTTCATAGCCACAATAATGGCACATTAATTTGCCGTTTTTGTGAAATTTCAAAGAAACATCACAATGTGGGCATTTCATGGCCTCTCCGCATTTTCTGCAGGATACAAAACTGGAATAACCCCTGCGGTTGATGAACAGAATAATCTGTTCCTGCTTAGCCAGACGTTCCCGGATCAATTCGTCCAGTTTTCGGCTGATCATGGAGCGGTTTCCGGCGGAAAGTTCTTCTCTTAAATCAACAATTTCCACTTCCGGCAGCATAGCCCCCGTAGCCCGGTGTTCCAGATTATAAAGGGCATATTCCCCTTTTGTTGCCTTGTAATAGCTTTCCACAGAAGGCGTCGCAGAGCCTAAAACAACGAAGCCTCCGCACATTCTGGCTCTTTCGATAGCCACTTCTCTGGAAATATATCTTGGCACGTTTTCATTCTTGTAAGTAGCTTCATGCTCCTCATCAATAATGATGACCCCCAGATTGGTAAAAGGAGAAAACAACGCAGAGCGCGGACCGATAATAATGTCCACCTGTCCCTGTTTTGCCTTTTCTAACTGGTCGTGCTTCTGAGCCGGAGTCAGTTTGGAATTAATGACCGATATCCGGTTACCGAATTTCTTGTAAAACCGTAAAACGGTCTGGTAAGTTAAAGCAATTTCCGGAATCAGGACAATGGCCTGTTTTCCCTGCTTTACTACCTTGTCAATAATATCGATATAAACTTCCGTCTTTCCGGAGCCGGTAATGCCACGAATCAAAGACGGTCTTCGATCATCCATCAAATACCGTTCCCAGATATCATCAGAAACGGCTTTCTGCTCCGGATTCAGCTGGATGGTATATTCCTGTTTTTCCTTAATATCCAGAGCATCTCTTAAATTTTCTTTTATATCGATCTGAATCAGTCCCTCTTTTGCCAGGGAATTTAAAGTTGCGACAGAAATATTCAGCTTGTCCCGGACAATTTCATAAGGCAGGACCTTTTCATTCTCGATTTCTTTTAACAGCCTTAATTTGGCCACGCTTCTTTTATCTTTTCCGTATTTTTCCAGAGCTGCCTGGACCGTTTCTTCCTCCCCTTTCAGGTAAATGAATTTCTCCTGAACCGGGTTGGCGCTTTTCTTAACTGGCAGAACAGTTTTTAAGGCCTGATTCATGGTGGAGCCATAGTTGGTTTTAATGAAATACGCCAGGCTGATCATATCACCATCAGCAGAAGTAGAATTCTTAACCAGACTGTCAACGGCTTTCAATTTGTTTTCATCAAAAACAGCTTTGTCTTTGATAGCAAGGACAAAGCCTGTAATAAGCTTATTGCCTTTTCCGAAAGGAATGTTTACCTGGCTTCCTACAGTAATCTCTTCCAGGAGATCATCCGGAATCCGGTATTCGAAAGGCCGGTCAACTTTTTCATGAGAGATGTCAACGATTACGTCAGCAAATTTACTCATATTTATAACCTGTTTCCTCCAGAATCTCCTTGATGATCACACGCTCATCAAAAGGAGTCTTCTTGCCGTTTTTGTCTTGGTAATCTTCATGACCCTTTCCCAGAAGAAGGACAATGTCGCCCTCCTGAGCATTCAGAATACTATATTTAATCGCTTCTTTTCGGTCTGGAATAATAATGTATTCTCCATCCGTTTTGCTGATACCGGTTACAATATCGGCGATAATGTCTTCACATTTTTCCAGTCTGGAATTATCTTCCGTCAGAATGGAAAAGTCTGCATATTTACCGCTGGTTTCGCCCATTTCGAATCTTCTCAATTTGGAACGGTTTCCGCCGCAGCCAAAAAGGCTGACGATTCGTTTTGGATTGTATGCTCTCATGGCCTTTAAGATATGCTCCATAGCCATAGCATTGTGGGCATAATCAATCAGAACGGTAAATTTGGAAGAAACCTTTACCGACTCCATTCTGCCTTTCACATGAACGTCCATCAAAGCTTCTTTGATGATTTCTTTATCAATTCCTAACGCATTGCAGACGATAATGGCTGCCAATGCATTGCTTACTGAAAATTCACCTGGAGCGCTTACTTTAAAGGAATCAGAGAGACTTCCGGTGGTCTCAAAGCCCATGCCTATAAAGCCGTCTTCTCTCAAATAATGGATGTTTTCTGCCTTCAGGTCCGAAGGAGACGCACAGGAGAAGGTATTCACTTTGCAGGTCGCATCCTGAATCATGGCTGGGAACTGCTCATCATCACAGTTTAAGAAGCCCTGCTTACACTGCTGAAATAAAAGACTCTTGCAATATACGTACTCTGCAAAATCTTTATGCTCCGGTCCTCCGATATGGTCCGGACTCATATTGGTAAACAGGCCATAATCAAATTCAATTCCAGCAACACGGCTTAATTTCAAGGCCTGGCTGGATACTTCCATAACACAGATATCGCATCCGTTTTCCACCATTTTGGTAAACATCTGCTGAACGTCATAAGATTCCGGAGTCGTCGTGTTGGTTTTAATGAATTCTCCGCCTACATCCGCTCCAATGGTTCCAATGGTGCCGACTTTATGTCCGGCCTTCGTCAGAATGGTCTGGATAAAGCTGGTAATACTGGTCTTTCCCTTGGTTCCTGTAATACCAATGGTAATCATCTTTTTTGCCGGATAATCGAAAAACTTCGCGCTCATTAAAGCCAGAGTCTTTCTGGTATCCTCTACTTTAATAACCGTAACTCCTTCTGGTACTTCTACGTCTCTTTGGATAATAATAGCGCCGGCGCCCTTTGCAACTACGTCTGGAATGTAATCATGTCCATCAGAATTTGCACCAATAAAACATAAGAAGGCGCAGCCTTCCTTTGTTTTTCTGGAGTCAATGACCAGATCCGATATTTCCATATCTTCACATCCGGCAATTACTTTATAATCAATATCCTTTAACAGTTCTTTTAAGTTATTCATCGTATGTATTTTCCTTTGCCTGGAACAT
>JAZUGA010000082.1:0-1578 GCA_045640945.1 Lachnospiraceae bacterium
TGGCCCCCGACTTAAGAAGACGTCAAATGGAGAGGTTTCTTACATGACATGGATTCTTTCAAAAACGGCGTAAAGAATGGCTATACCTCAAACCTTTTAGGTGAAGGAAGCAAAGATCCGGAATTTATTGCAGCAAAAGCAAGAGCTGGCACAGATTTCATTCCATGCGAAGCTCCTGTATATGAAGAAATTCCTACCGAAGAAATGAGCGCTGTTCGTCATCCGGATCGTCCTCTTGCAGTGTTCAAACTTGACGGCGTAACCGTTAAGCCAATCACCCGTAGATGTGAGAACGCTGGTGTTTGTGAATTAGTTCTGGCACAAATGGAACCGGGCTTCTCTATGAGCTATAAATACCATCGTCTGAGAGAGCAGTTCTATGTTCGTGAAGGAAAAGTAAAACTGACTCTGTTCGGCGAAGAATACATTGTAACCAGCGAAAGCATTATCAACGTTCCAATGTTGGCTCCATTCACCATTACCGCTTTAGAGAAGAGCGATGTATATGATGTAAGCGGCCAGGCTCATTGGTTTGCCTTCTTCTTAAATTATGAGTCCATCTGTAAAAATGATCCGGAAAGATTAAAAGACCCGGAGACTCTGAAGAAATTAAAAGCACAGTTCCATGTGGAAGTAGAAAGTATCGATTTTAAATAATCAGGAGGAGTTATGGCCAGAGAATATTGGAAACCGGGCAATATGTTATATCCGCTTCCAGCAGTTATGGTCAGCTGCGGCAGAGAAGGAGAAACGCCCAATATCATAACTTTAGCATGGGTAGGAACGGTTTGCTCCGACCCAGTCATGGTAAGTATTTCTGTCCGTAAGGAACGGTTTTCCCATGCCATCATTTCTGACACCAAAGAATTCGTTATCAATTTGGTAAACGAAGACACGGCTAAAGCCATGGATTGGTGCGGCGTAAAATCCGGCAGAGATTTTGATAAATTCAAAGAAATGAATCTGACCGCCGTTGCCTCGAAAACGGTTGATTGCCCGAGTATCGAGGAATGTCCGGTAAGTCTGGAATGCAAAGTAAAACAGGTATTGGAACTGGGAAGCCACGATATGTTTGTTGCGGAAGTTACAGCAGTTTCCGTGGATGGAAAATATATGGACGAAAAAGGTCTGTGTGATATGGGCAAGATGAACCTGATTGCATATAATCACGGAGAGTATTGCAAGTTAGGTGAAAAAGTTGGAAAATTCGGGTACAGCGTAGCAGGTACCGGAAAGAAAAAATAAAGGAGAACAACAATGGGAGAATTTTTTGAGAACGTACCAGAAGTAAAATACGAAGGACCAGACAGCAAAAACAAATTTGCGTATAAATTTTATGACCCGAAAAAAATCGTAAGAGGGAAAACTTTAGAAGAACAGCTGAAATTTGCGATGGCTTGGTGGCATACTCTTGGCGCTGACGGAACCGATATGTTCGGCGTTGGAACTATGGATAAGAGCTTTGGCACAAATGATCCAATGGATCTGGCAAAAGCAAAAGTTGATGCTGGCTTCGAAATGATGAATAAATTAGGCATCAAGTATTTCTGCTTCCATGACAGAGATTTAGCTCCAGAA
>JAZUGA010000083.1:0-6126 GCA_045640945.1 Lachnospiraceae bacterium
CCAACCAGTGCGGATCCAGATAAAGTCTCCTTAATGTTCATGGTTGGATGTATTTCCATCGTATTTTATTCCTTATCGACCATAACCAATTCCATTCTTCAGGGAATTGATAAAATGCGTGTACCGGTAATTCATTCCGCCATCGCTTTGGTTGTTCATGTAGCGATTCTGGTGGGAATGCTTTATCTGTTCAAAATTGATATTTTCTGCGTAGTTATCTGTGACGCCTTATTTGCATTGATTGTTTGCATATTAAATGCCCGTTCACTGAATAAATATTTAGGCTATAAACAGGAAATAAAGAAGAGCATTATTATGCCTGCAATCTGTGCCATCATTATGGGTGCTTTTGCTTATGTCATTAGTTATTTCCTGTTCAAAGCAGTCCATAATTATGCGATTTCTGTTTTAGTAACAATTATCGCAGCTGCAGTAATTTACGGACTTCTTTTAATGATTTTGAAAGTAGTTGATGCAAATGAACTTGCAATGTTCCCAGGCGGCGGAAAAATTTACCGGATTGCCCGGAAATTACATTTCATGAAATAGACATACATTCTTTTCGAAAAAGACATATTTTCCGCATATAAAGGGAAATATACTTAATTTGAAAGGAGTTGAATATGGATACAAAAATTGAACCAAATCCCACAGGAAAAGCTTTTTTAAGAGTTGCGGGAATTATCATGACGGCCTTTGGCGGACTGACAGTTTTAGCTGCATTGCTTTATTTTGTGATTGGCTTATTTACCGTAGGAGTCATCGTTGAAGATGTTACTATTACTTCCATCTTTTTTGTTGGGGGCGGAATAGTTCTTCTGTACCTGCTGTCGGGCAGCATCCTTTCCTTGATCGCCGGAATTATCGGAATCGTTAATGCAGGAAAGCCGCAACATTCCACGAAATGTCTGGTTTGGGGTATTATCGCTCTCGCATTTTTGGCAATTGAATCTTTTGGTATTTTCTTAATTGTAATTTTGAGCGATAAAACCGGTGCAGATTTACCGTTGTGGTCCTTATTCTTTTCAAACTTTTTCTGTTTGGGTGCTCCTGTACTTTATGTTATAGGTGCGGTTCTTAATAAGAAAACATACAACCAACGGATACAGGCACAATAATCTGAATATTATTTACTTAAAGGAATCCGGCTGGTGGTTTTTAACAGCCGGATTTTTGTATTTTATGAATTGGCATAAGAAAGCAGTCTTTGGCGAAGAGGCCGAGAAAAAAAGGAATAAGATTATAAACAAGCTGGATAATCACAAACTGGAATTCGGCGTTTATTTCGTAATGCTTTCAACCAGTGAAAGCGACCTTTTAGACATAGTGCCAGGATATATGATTTATAAAGACTCCTACGCAGATAAAACGATTTTAGGCGTTGGCGTTACTAAGGAGGAGGCTTTTGAAGTCTGCTCAAAACTGATTATGCGTGTGCTTACCGAAACCGGAGATTACGATATAAGGAGCTATTACGGATGATTTTCTTAAGTATTTTAAAAATCATAGGTATCGTTATAGCCTGCATCGTTGGTTTCGCCTTATTGCTGGTTTTGTTAGTTTTGTTTGCACCGATTCAGTATAAGATCCACTCCGAAGGAGAAAATGCGGACACCATAATTACTGGTTCTGCAAAATGGATTTTCGGTCTGGCTGCTGTTAGATTTGCTTATCTGAATTTTACTTTTGGATATAAAGTAAAAGCTGCCGGCATCAAAATTCTTATGGGTAAATTTCCTGGAGAGAAAAAGGAAGAGCCGGAGAATCTGGATGAGAATAAGGTGGAAACGGAACATATCAGAACGGAAGAGATAACAGAGAAAAAGCCGGAAGAGGAAATTCCGGAAATTGAATTTGTTAATATTGAAAATCCGAAAGAAAAGTCAGAAAAAGATTCGGAAAAACCGGAGAAGGACGGTCTTCCGGTTATGGATAAAGTAAATAATCTGAAAGAAAAATACGAAAAAGCAAAGGACATTCTTGAATCCGATGTAACAAAGAAGGCCTTAAAATACATTAAAATTCAGATTTTTAACATTTTAAACCATATAAAACCGAAAAATATTACAGGAAAATTAAATTTTGGATTGGAAGATCCGTCAAATACGGCTATAATATATGGACTGATTGGTTCTGTTACCGAAATTGTATCGAATAACAAATTAGTAGTTACTCCTGAGTTCTACCAGAAAGGTGTGAGTTCAGATTTATCAATTAGTGGAAGCATTTTTATCGGATATGTGGTATTATGCTTCGTAAGATTGCTTTTGAACAAAAATGTGAAGAGCTTGTTTAAGGCAATCAGGAGGATTGTTTAATGGCAGAGAATTTTGAGAAGACAGTAGCATCCCTTATGGGTAATCTTGAGAACTATGTTTCTGCAAAGACTATCGTAGGTGAGCCTATACAATATAAAGATGTTGTTATCTTTCCAATGGCAGATGTTTCCTTTGGCGTAGCTGCAGGAGCATTTAACAAAGATTCAAAAACAAATGGGGCTGGAGGAGCTGGCGCCCATATTTCTCCGTCTGCTGTTTTAATCATCCAGAATGGAACTTCGAAGATTGTAAATGTTAAGGATACGGATTCTATTAATAAACTGATTGAAATCGTTCCCGATGTAATGAACAAACTCTTAGGCAGAAATAAAGATACTAAAAATGCTGATGACGATGATATGCCGAGGATAGAGGATTATCTGTAAGTCATGGCATGGTTTTTCTTTGCACTGATCTGTGCGTTTGGCTGGGGCTTCGCTGATCTTTTTTATAAAAAAGGTACGGATGAAAGCGACAGCCAATCTCATTTAAAAATTGCAGTATGGGTTGGTCTGGTAATGGGGCTTTGCGCCATTGCCCTTTTATTGTTTGTCCGGACCGATATGAGCCCATCCGAATTTTTTCGCAACATTATCAAATACACACCAGCGTCTCTTTCCTACATTATCTCTATGGTTGTAGGTTATGCTGGCTTACGATATCTGGAACTTTCCATTATTTCACCTGTCCAGAATGCTTCTGGCGCTTTGTCGGCGGTCTGCATGGTCATTTATTTTGCCGTTATAGGTGAAATCACCAACTTCTTTGATGAGTTTTCCGTTTTAGATGTTATCGGCTCCATTTTGATTATTGCCGGTGTTATTGCTCTGGCTTTTGTAGAGAGTCATTTATCCAAAGAAGAGAGAAGACTGGATGTAGAAAACAAGAAGTACCGTTATGGCGCTCTGGCAATTATTTTCCCATTATTGTATTGTCTGTTCGATACTATTGGAACAGCGGCGGATGGAATTATTCTGGATGAAAATTCCGGAATGAATTTAAGCGAAATCGATGTCCTGATTCTTTATGGATTAACATTTTTTGCTGCTGGAATTGTCTGCTGGCTTTATATGCTGATTAAGAATAAAAAGCCGTATAATCCTTTTCACAAATCAGAAACTAGTAAGCTGATTGCAGCATTATGTGAAGAAGCTGGCCAGATTTTTTATATTTATGCCATGGCTTTAAATCCGGTCCTTGCAGCTCCTATGGTAGCTTCTTATTGCATCATTTCTGTCGTTCTTTCCAGAATTTTCATCAAAGAAAAACTAAGACGATCACAATATTTCTGTGTCGTCTTAGTCATTATTGGAATTATTATTTTAGGAATTTCTGAAGGTCTGGCTTCTTAGTCTTCTACTGTCAGGACCTTCTTTAATTTTGCATATCTCGGAAGAGAATCTTCATAATATCTTACCGGTTCTCCCTGAATTAAAGGAAGAGCATAATCGATAAACTGTTTATTTACAAAGTTTCCTTTTTTATTAATCCATTCCATAGGAATTTTCTTTTCTGCATTTGCAGCTTCGCTTAATGAAACTAAAACGCATTTGCAGTCATAAGTAGCGCTTTTTTCATTTCTCTTGAAAGCAACCATCTTACCGGACTTCCCATCTAGAGCAGACTTAACAGCAAACTTACCAGCTTCAACAGCTTCTTCAATATCGGTCTTGGAAGCAACATGAGCAGCACTACGCTGAAGAAGGCTTAATTCGATAGCTCTGGTCTTTATACCGGTTCTGTTCTTAATCAGGCTGGCAAGATAGTTTGCAACACCGCCTAACTGAGCGTGTCCGAAACCATCAGTAGAAGAAGTCTGTACATCCGATACGAAACGACCGTTGCTGTAATGGATTCCTTCGGAAACTGCTACGAAAACGTCGCCTTTTTTCTCATGAACTTTCTGTACGTCTTCAAAGAAGTCTTCCAGGTCAAAATCTGTCTCTGGAAGATAAATCAGGTCAGGTCCGCAACCCTTTGCAGAAGCTAGAAGGGAAGAAGCGGTAAGCCATCCTGCGTGACGTCCCATGATTTCCATGATGGTAATGTTATCGGTAGAGTAAACTTTGTTGTCTAAATATACTTCCATACAGGAAGTTGCAATATATTTTGCGGCACTTCCAAATCCAGGACAATGGTCGGTACCAGTCAGGTCATTGTCGATAGTTTTTGGAACACCGATAATACGGCACTCGTAACCAACCTTTGCCATATATTTATGGATTTTATTACAAGTATCCATGGAGTCATTTCCACCATTATAGAAGAAATAACGCACATCGTACTTTTTGAATATTTTTAAGATCTTTTTATAATCGGTATCGTCATCATCCGGGTCTGCCATTTTATAACGGCAGGAACCTAATTCAGAAGAAGGCGTGTTCTGTAAAAGGAGTAATTCATCTGCATCTTCTTTGGACATATCAAAGAGACGTTCATTTAAAACACCCAGAATACCAAATTCTGCGCCATAAACATTCGTGATTTCCTCAGCATCTAAAGCAGTACGGATTACGCCATAAGCGCTGGAATTAATAACGGATGTAGGACCGCCAGACTGTGCAAAGATACAGCTGCCAATTAATTTTTCTGCCATATTCTTACCTCGATCAAGCCTTTCCATTGCATCCTAAAACGTCAACAATCTTATGAGCAACCATATCTTTGATTGCGGATCTTGCAGGCTTCAGATACTGTCTTGGGTCAAAATGGTCTGGATGCTCGTCCATATATTCACGAATACAAGCAGTCATGGCAAGACGTAAGTCAGAATCGATATTAATCTTACATACAGCCATAGAAGCAGCCTTACGAAGCTGATCTTCCGGAACGCCAATAGCGCCAGGCATATTTCCGCCATGAGCATTGATTGCTTTTACAAATTCCTGAGGAACAGAAGAAGCACCATGTAAAACAATAGGGAAGCCAGGAAGTCTCTTTTCAACTTCTTCCAGAATATCGAAGCGGAGCTGTGGGTTTGTACCAGGTTTGAATTTATAAGCACCGTGGCTGGTACCAATAGCGATTGCTAAAGAGTCACAACCAGTTTTTTCAACAAATTCCTGAACGTCTTCCGGACGAGTATAGGAAGAATCTTCTGCGCTGACATTTACTTCATCTTCAATACCAGCTAAAGTTCCAAGTTCTGCTTCAACAACTACGCCGTGGTCATGAGCATATTCAACTACTTTTCTGGTTTCTGCAATATTTTCCGCCAGAGAAAGACCGGATTTATCAATCATAACAGAAGTGAATCCACCATCGATGCAGCTCTTGCAAAGCTCAAAGCTGTCGCCATGATCCAGATGAAGACAAATAGGGATATCATTTTCAATCAGTGCAGCTTCAACCAGTTTTACTAAGTAAGTGTGATTTGCATAAGAACGGGCACCTTTGGAAACCTGAAGAATAAGAGGAGCATTTAACTCGCCAGCAGCTTCTGTGATTCCCTGAATGATTTCCATGTTGTTTACGTTGAAAGCACCAATGGCATATCCGCCTTTGTAAGCTTTTTCAAACATTTCTTTTGATGTTACTAATGGCATAATAATTCCTCCAGTATTTATAAGATATTACCTGTATTATATACTTTTTTTATCCATATTACACTTATTTTATTAAATGAATAAGAAGAGTAATTCATTCAGCGTTCAGCACGCTTTCGCTCATTTGCGCAAAAAAAAGAGAAGCGATTTCTCGGTTCTCGTCAGCTTACATTTTATTAAGCTCTTTCAACTTTTCCAGATTTTAAGCAGGAAGTACAAACATGCATTGTTTTTGCACTGCCACCAGCTGTTTTAACTTTTAC
>JAZUGA010000084.1:0-5936 GCA_045640945.1 Lachnospiraceae bacterium
TTTATTTTTTGATTTATAAAAAAGCTAATACCTAGTCGAATTTTTAAGGCTGATTTATTTTTGCGATTTAAGAAATTGGAGTATATCTATGAAAAAAACTTCTTTATAAACCTCTCTTCGCAATTCTACAGACGTTTTGAATTTTGCAGTTAAAGGACGTTTTCCAAGCATTTTCCGCAATAAGAAAAAAATATCATCCAGATTACTCATCGACGACACATTATTTGATGTTATTTTTACAACCCGATAACCAGAGTACGTAATCGCCGTTAATCTTCGGTTATCATAAATGTGTTGTGTCTTTTCAAGATGAGTCATATCACTTTCGTACTCAGCAACAATCTTTTCCCTTTCCCAAAGCATATCACAACGGCAATTTTCCGTTCCCAGCAACATCGCTCCTTTCTTCTTTAAAGACAAGGGTTCATTCATTACGAAGGGATTCATAGCATATCCGCCAACAAAAATTGGAAGAGCTGCAATTGTTGCCAAAGATACCTCCATTGGAGAATTGCAGTTGTCCGAAATATATTGAACAACTTTTCTTGCTTTTTTTATTCCGTAAACACCGTCAGCTTTCTCCAGATATTGTTGAATCTTTTTTTTGCAGGTGATTGGAAAGCGGTCTGTCTGATGAAAAGATTGCGTATCATCTCGAACATAGGAGGCACACAGCATACAACCGATACTGACAGCAACGGACAAAGAAAATTTACCCGCAGCCTGGAGAAATGCCAGTTCTGGACATGCAACATACACCTCAAGATTGTCTGCACGATCGTTCAAGCAGACAAAACTCTCTTCCGGCTGCAATGTTTTTCAAAAAATAGCCGTTTATTTTCCTTCTCAAATGAAAACAAAAAGTATCCGTATGCGCATAACCTATGCTATAATTTTTATTGATTCCAGGTGCGCATAAGTGACCTGCAGCGATGTTCATAAACAAGAAATTTCAATACTAGGAGGTATCTGATGGACAAGAAATATGAAGCGCTTTTCAGCCCGATTAAAATCGGCGGAGCGGAACTGAAAAACCGTGTAATCCTTTGTGCGATGGGAAACACTGCTCCTTTCGGACATTTTGATTATAATTACAATCCTAAAATCAGAAAATATTATTTAGACCGTGCAAAAGGCGGCGTAGGTCTGATCATTCCAGGCGTTACTCAGGTAAGAATGGGCAACGATTTTCTGTATGATCACGAAGACATTTTCTTAGGACCAATCAAGGAGCTTATGGACGAGCTTCATTCCTATGGAACAAAATTCTTCCTGCAGTTAGGCGCAGGCTTCGGACGTGTTCAGATGCTTCCTCCAGTTATGGATGATGAAACCAGAGACCGTCTCTGTGTAGCTCCTTCCGATGATCTTCCTAATGTATGGAATCCGGATTTAAAACACAGAGGTCTGACCTTAGATGAAATTAAAGCAACTATTGACGCCTTCGGAAAAACGGCCCTCCTTTGCAAGAAGGCTGGCATCGACGGCATCGAAATTCATGCCGTTCATGAAGGCTATTTATTAGACCAGTTTGCTGTAGCAAGCACCAACCATCGAACCGACGAGTATGGCGGAAGCCTGGAGAACCGTCTCCGCTATGCCTGCGACATTATCCGTGAAGTAAAGAAAACCTGTGGCGAGGACTTCCCTGTTTCCGTACGTTACAGTGTTGCCAGCAAAATGCGCGGCTTCAACGCCGGCGCTCTTCCAGCGGAAAACTACGAAGAATTCGGCCGTTCCATGGAAGAAAGCCCTGCAGTTGCTCAAATGCTGGAGGCTGCCGGCGCAGACCTTCTGAACGCAGACAATGGCTCCTATGATTCCTGGTGGTGGGCTCATCCTCCAGTATATATGCCTCTTCACTGCAACTTCCCAGAAGTAAGCTATATCAAGAATTTCGTTAACATTCCTGTATTCTGTGCAGGCCGTATGGAAGAGCCGGAGTTCGCATCCAACGCGATTGCAACCGGCGCTATCGATGGTATCGGCGTTGCCCGCCAGTTCTTAGCTGACCCTTACTGGATGCAGAAGGTTGCAGAAGGCAGAGAAAACGAAATCCGTCCATGTATCGCCTGCCATAATGGCTGCTTCCCATTAGGCTATGTAAGAAAAGAAGGCGCTGGCATGGAAATGGCTCACTGTGCTCTGAACCCAATTACCATGGCAGAAGACCAGTGGGAGCTGAAAGAAGCTGAAGTTAAGAAAAACGTTGCTGTTGTTGGCGGCGGCATCGGCGGCATGGAAAGCGCAAGAATTCTGAAGATGCGCGGTCATAATGTAACGCTGTTTGAAAAGAGCGACGAGCTGGGCGGAACTTTTATCGCTGCAGCTGCTCCTTCCTTCAAGGAAAAAGACAAAATGCTCATCGACTGGTACAAAGACCAGATGAAGCTGTTAAATATTGATATTCAGATGAATACCGAGGCTACTCCGGAAATGCTGAAAGCATTTGATTCTGTTATTGTTTCTACCGGCGCTGCTCCTAGAAAACTGAATGTAGAAGGTCTTGATGGCGAAAATGTTCTGGAAGCTATTGACTACCTTCGCGGCAGAGGCAAGGCTGGAGAAAACGTTGTCGTTATCGGTGGCGGCCTGACAGGTATCGAAATCGCTTACCAGCTGTCCTTAGAAGGCAGCAAGGTAACTGTTGTTGAAATGCAGAAGGACATCCTTTTAGTTCCTGGTCTTTGCGCTGCAAACTCTAACATGCTCCGCGAAATCGTACGTTTCTACGATATAAACGTACTGACCGAAACTACCTTAGCTGCAGTAGAAAACAAAGACGGCAAGGCTCTGGTTCATGTAACCGGCGCTGACGGCGAAAATGTTCTGGAAGCTGATACGGTTGTCGTTTCCGCAGGCTATGTTCCAAACGCTGACATTACCGGCAAATTTGAGAATGCCGGCCTGAAAGATCTTCATATCATCGGCGATGCAAAGAAGGTTGGAAACCTGATGGATGTTATCTACGACGCTTATGAAGTAGCTTACAATATTTAATTCACGATTCGGCGCGCCGGAAACCGGTGCGCCGCCTTATAAAGGAGAAAACCATGCCTGGACGTTTAGGACCAAGAGGCTTCCTCACCGATGAAGAGAAAGCCAATGTTCCAAAAGTAACCAAAGGACTGCTGAAAAGAATCGTTTCCTACTTATTGCCGTACAAATGGCAGTTCCTGTTGGTATTCATCACCATCATAGTTTCATCTATTGTTGGTCTGTTTCCATCTATCATCACAGGAAAAATTGTAGACAGTGCCCTTGTCAGCAAAGATCTGGCTCTGCTTATTAAACTTCTGATTTTGGCATTCATTGCCCTTACCGGAAGCCAGGTTATCGGCGTTTTAGAAAGCTACATCAACTCCTGGATTTCCCAGCGGATTATTTTCGACATGAAAAACGAGATGTACCATCATCTGGAATACATGCCGCACGCTTTCTTCACTACAGAAAAACAGGGCGACATCATCACCCGAATGAACACGGACGTCAGCGGCGTCAGCTCCGTTATCAGCGGTACTCTTACATCCATCGTCAGCAACGTGGCTACTCTCGTTACTACTCTTGTGGCGCTGTTCTCCATGAGCTGGAAGCTGGCCATCGCCGGCATCGTTGTTATCCCTCTGCTTATCATCCCGACCAAGAGCGCAGGCAAAAAACGTTATGCTCTTCTGACGGAAAGTCAGGCAAAAAATGACGAGATGAACCAGATGATCAACGAAACCCTGTCTGTCAGTGGCTCCCTTCTGGTGAAATTATTTACAAGAGAAAAAACGGAATACGACCGTTTCGTTAAAATAAATCAGGAAGTTACGGACCTTTCCATTAAAGAAGGCCAGAGTGGCAGATGGTTCCGTGTCATTATGGGCATGTTCACCCAGATTGGTCCTTTGATCATCTACTTCGTCGGCGGTCTTCTGATTATGAAAGAATGGGACCCAACCCTGACCGTCGGTGTAATCACTGCTACCGTAGCTTTAATCAACCGTCTCTACCGTCCGGTAGAATCTCTTTTGAATATCGGCGTTGACTTCACCCGTTCCCTGGCTCTGTTTACTCGAATTTTCGATTATCTGGATAGAAAAAATACGATCGAAAGTCCGGAAAACGGTCAGAAGCCAGATGTTGCCAACGAACACATTGAATATTCCCATGTTAAATTTGGTTACGATGAAGAGAACGTGATTCTTACGGATGTCAATTTCGATGTTCCAGGCGGAAAAATGTACGCTATCGTAGGTCCTTCCGGCTCAGGAAAATCTACGGTTGTAAATCTGATTCCTCGACTTTATGACGTTTTAGACGGCGCCGTTACAATCGCCGGTGTAAACGTAAAAGATTTCGATCTGGAATACTTAAGACAGAATATCGGTATGGTTACCCAGGACACCTATCTGTTCAATGGTACCATTATGGAGAACCTGCTCTATGCCAATGAAAATGCAACTCCGGAGGAAGTGGAAAAAGCCTGCAAGATTGCAAACATCCACGACTTTATTACATCCCAGCCAGAAGGCTATAACACTCAGGTTGGTAACCGTGGTCTGAAATTATCTGGTGGTGAAAAGCAGAGACTGTCCATCGCCCGCGTTATCTTAAAAGACCCGAAGATTCTGATTCTGGACGAAGCAACTTCTGCTCTCGACTCCATTTCCGAAAGCTCCATCCAGGACGCTTTAGAAGCCCTTATGGAAGGCCGTACCAGTATCGTTATTGCCCATCGACTTTCCACTATTTTGAAAGCGGACCGCATCTTAGTGGTCAGCGACGGTGTAATTAAAGAGCAAGGCTCTCACGACGATTTGTTGGCTCAGGACGGCATTTACAAACAGCTGTATGAAACCCAGTTCCGTCCGGCGATTGAGTACGAAGCAAGCTTCAGCGGTTTGAAGTTCGACCCGGAAGTTCTCTCTTCTGATTACGATGTAAGAGAAATTACAGAGGCGGACATTGAAGACGTTTACAACCTCTGCAAAGACAATAGAAAATATTATCGACATCTGCACACAGCTCCTTCCCGCCGGAATCTGACGGAAGTCATGACCGACCTGCCGAAAGGAACCGGCCCAGACAATAAGAATTTTGTTGGCTTCTATGATGAGAAAGATAACCTGGTGGCTATTTTAGATTTGATCACTGGTTATCCGGAAAAGGATGACGCTTTTATCGGCTGGTTCATGGTGGATGCAGAGAAACAGAATCAGGGAATCGGCTCCCAGATTTTTGCTGATGTCCGTGCAGCTATGAAAGCTCAGGGCTTCGATCATCTGCAGTTAGCATGTGTAAAAGAAAACGAAGAAGCTTCCCAGTTCTGGAAAAATCAGGGCTTTGCCTATAACGGAACCGAAGAAGCTCATGAAAAATACACCGTTTCCTATATGGAACGAGATATTTAATTCATAACGAAAACCTAAGAAGAGGAAGGCATCTCGCCTTCCTTTTTTTTTTTAAATATTCCTTGCACTCTTAAAATAAATAATATATAATCCTAATTAATAATTATTCTTAATAACGATTAACCAATAGTTTTAAGATAATGAACGAATTTTTTAGGAGTTTCTATGGAAAGACGTAACACCATACAACGAGATATTGTTCTGAAGGCTGTCCGCAGTCTTGGAAATCATGCCTCCGCGGATGAAATCTACGCCTGCGTTTCCAAGGATTACCCTTCTATTGGCAAAGGAACGGTTTACCGCAACCTGAATATTCTGGCAGAAGAAGGCACCATCCTGAAAGTAGAAATTCCGGAAGGTCCTGACCGCTTCGATCATAATGTCGGAAAGCATTACCATGTAACCTGTATCAAATGCAGAAAGGTATTTGACGCAGATATGGAGGTGCTGACGGATCTAAATGAAAGAATCCATAGCAAAAACGGAATGATATTTTTAGATCATGACATTGTGTTCAAGGGCCTCTGCCCTGACTGTCAG
>JAZUGA010000085.1:0-1638 GCA_045640945.1 Lachnospiraceae bacterium
ATAGCCCTTTACGCCAAGAATGTCACCGATATCGGTTTTCTTGAACTCCGCGTAAGCTTCTTCGCCTACGGAATCCTTTGCAACGTAAATCTGCACATCGCCCTGAAGGTCACGGATGTTGCAGAAGGAAGCTTTACCCATAACACGTTTGAACATCATACGTCCTGCTAAAGAAACGTTGATTGGCTGAGCGTCCATAATGGCTCTGCGCTCGTTGTAATCGTTATTGATTAATTCCTTTGCTGCAGCTTCGTCTAAGCCATCGGTTAATGGAGCTGGACGATTTCCCAGGAGCTCTGCTTCATGAGCTTCATAAAGGCCTTTTACTTCTAAAGTATGATGTGTCTGGTCATACTTTGTGATTTTAAACGGATCATTTCCTGCTTCCTGAAGGGCTGCTAACTTTTCACGACGTACTTTCAAAAGCTGATTTACATCCTGTTCTGCGTTTTTGTTTTGATTATTTCCTGCCATTTTCTACCTCTGAATTTTTCTTCTGCTTGCGCAGTTCTTTTTGTAATCGCCTGCCTAGCGCAGACGCTCTGCTTACGCAGTTCTTTTCTTTATGAAACAGGGCGCTTTCATCAGCGCCCTGAAAAATTACATATCTGCTTTCTGGATTTCCAGAACTTTCAGTCTTAAAGCTCCAGCCGGAACAGTTAACTCAACAACGTCGTCAACTTCTTTGTTCATCAGAGCAGCTCCGATAGGGCTTTCGTAAGAAATCTTTCTCTCACGGGAGTTAACTTCTGTAGTGGAAACGATCTGGTATGTGGTCTCTTTGCGGGTTGCCATGTCGCGAACTTTTACTTTGGATCCCATATGAACTTTGTCATAGTCGATCTTCTTCGCATCCAGTACCTGAGAATTCTTGATCAGCTCTTCTAATTCTTCGATGCGGGCTTCGATATCTCTCTGCTCGTCTTTTGCTGCATCGTACTCAGCGTTCTCGGACAGGTCGCCCTGCTCTCTGGCTTCTTTGATCTTAGCTGCAATATATTTTCTTTTATTTACTTTTAAGTCTTCAAGTTCTGCCTTGAGATCCTTTAAATTCTGTTTTGTTAAAATGATTGTATCTGCCATAACTAACACTACCTTTCTGAAATATTACCAAGGTTTCCTTTTCTTTCTTTTTGGATGATTTTTTGAAAATCCGGCTTTATAAATCGCCATTTCACCCAATAAAAAGCATGAAAAATTATATATTACGCGCCCCACTTTGTCAATGTTGCCTCGAATTGTTCCCGTGTCTCGCAAAGGTTGATTTCCCGACGCATGACGGTTGCATTCATGTAGCCGGTAACGTAGAAGCCCACATGCTTGCGCATCTGGCGGATAGCCATGTCTTCTCCCGTAAATTCCGTCAGTAACTCTAAGTGGCGCAGGATCATTTTCTTCACTTCCGGAATGGACGGCCGCTCTGGTAAAACGCCGGTCTTCAGATACTCTTCCGTCTGGCGGAAGATCCATGGATTTCCTCTGGCTCCCCGGGCAATCATGACCGCATCACAGCCCGTTTCGTCGAACATTCTTTTCGCATCCTCTGGCTTGAAGATGTCTCCGCTGCCCATGACCGGAATCTTTACGGCGTCTTTGACAGCGACAATAATTCCGTAGTCGGCGGTTCCGGAATAATAC
>JAZUGA010000086.1:0-26710 GCA_045640945.1 Lachnospiraceae bacterium
TTCAGAAAATATTCATTTCTGTAGGTAGTACGACCTTTGGAATTTTCCTTCTTCATTTGCTTCTGATGGAAGCGTTTAAAGAGTGGGGAGTTTTGTCTTTCTTTACCCAAACCCTTCATTTTAACGATATGATTTCGGCAATCCTGTTTTGTCTGACAGTAATGGCAGCAGGTTTTATTATCTTTTTCTTCCTAAAGAAGATTCCGCTTTTTAAGAAATATTTATAAAAATGGCATATGCCAGCCGTTCTTTTCTTTTCCTGTAGTCTATGATATAATCTTTTCATGAAAAATCTGGTTATTTTAGCCGGAGGCAAAAGTTCTCGGATGGGGAAGGATAAGGTCTTTCTCCATATTAGTGATGAAACCTTTATTGAAAGGCTTGTTCGGTGTGGAAAAAAATATTTTGACCGAATCATCATCTCTACGGACACCGAGGCTCATGCTACGGAAATTAAGAATATTCTGTCCCGCAAAGACGGCGCTGCAGAGCCTTGGATCGTTACGGATTTATATCCGGAGAAAGGCCCTTTGGGAGCTATGGTTTCCGTATTTGAGCAGACCGATGTAGAGGACTTTGCCATCATTCCAGTGGATGTTCCGAATGCGGCTTTGGACCTGTTAGTCCGGCTCTATGAGGGGGACTTTGAACATCTGGAAATGAAACCAGTCCGGTTCTTCTGCGACCCGAAAGGAAAACTGGATCCTTTAGCCGGAATATACTCCAGGGAAGTTGCACCGATGATGAAGGAAAGCCTGGAAAAGGGCGTAAATAAAATCATCCGTGCCATTGAGGGACAATACGAGACTGTAGTTATTGAAGACGGCTGCTTTAATAACATTAATACACCGAACGAATATAAACACTTATTGGAAAAATAGAAAAGGAACTTACCGTGAAAAAATTTATTTTAACATTAGCAGCATCTGTTTTATGCATAGGCCTGTTTTTTGCAGTGAAGACCCAGGCCGCATGGCTGGATATTTCATTTGACAGCTCAGACGGCAGCGGTTGTGAAAGTCTTTATGATGACGACATCCGCAGCACGGAGCATTTTGAAGGCGGAACCACCATTACTGTAAGCAGTGACGAGAACATTGATTCTCTTTACATTGAATGGGATGAAGAGCCTTCCAAATGGACCTTGACTTCCGGAGGCCAGAGCTTTGAGGGCGGAACCAATGGATTCCTTCATGAATTTATTAAGACCGGTGGAGTTTCCAATTCCGCAACCATTACCATTCCAAACGGAGGCGCAACTTTAGTTGACATTTACGCCTTTTCTGCCGGGGAACTTCCGGACTGGGTTCAGGTATGGCAGCCTCCTTATGAGCGGGCGGATATTCTTTATTTTTCCACTCATTCCGACGACGATGTGCTTTTCTTCGGCGGATTGATTCCGACTTATGTGGATTCCGGAGAATACCGGATTCAGGCGGCTTATATCGTTGACCATGCACGGCCAAGCGATCCTTTTGGAAATGAGCCATACCGTGTCCATGAACTTTTAAATTGTATCTGGACTATGGGTCTGGACCACTATCCACAGATGGGTATTTTCGGTGACTGGTATTCCGAATCCTTAGAGGGAGCAGAGGAATATCAGAGCCTGGATGAAGTAACAGATTTTGTTACGGAAGTCATCCGTAAATTTAAACCGCAGGTTGTCATCAGCCAGGACTTTGAGGGAGAGTACGGACATGGACAGCATCGCCTTAGTGCAGCGGCTATTGCTCAGGCAATTGAAAAGAGCAATGATGCCAGCCAGTATCCGGACAGTGCTTCCAAGTATGGAACCTGGGATGTTCCAAAAACCTATTATCATCTTTATGCAGAAAATGAAATCGTTATCGATGCCCGTGTTCCGTTAAGTCGTTTTGGCGGGAAGACGGCTCTGGAAGTAGCGAAGGAAGGTTACTTGCGTCATGAGTCCCAGCAGTGGATGGACTATTACGTAAGTGACGGAATCGACGACGACGGATATATGGCTCCATATGCCTGCACAAGATTTGGCCTTTATCGTTCTACGGTAGGTTTAGATACCGGCAACGATATTATGGAAAACCTTGTGCCTTACGATGTTCAGGATGAACAGGCTCGACAGGAAACAGCTACGGAGCCAGACAGTGAAATCGAACCAACCAAGGAAGATGGTGGCAAACATAAAACCAGCCCGGTTTTGATTATTATCATTATCGTAATCGTTGTGATTATCGTGGTCCTCCTGCTCCTCGTAATTCGCGCAAAGAAGATTCAGGCGAAAAAGAAAGCTTTGGCAGCCCAGAGAGCAAGACAGAGAAGAGCGGCGCAGCATCGCAGCCAGAATCCGCAGAGCCGCACAAATCATACTCGAAATAATACTAGAAAATAAATAAGGAACCCGTAACATGAAATCAGCAGTAATTCTTCCGGTATTAAATCCGGATGAAAAATTCACAAATTTTGTAAACAAGTTAGTAGAATCCGGTTTTGAAGATATCGTTGTAGTTAACGATGGCAGCAGCGCAGATTATGATCATTTTTATGACGAAGCAGCTGCTCACGAGCAGGTTCACGTTTTAAAACATGAAGTAAACAAAGGAAAAGGCGCTGCTTTGAAAACGGCCTTTTCTTATCTGGCAGATAACCGTCTGGATATTGATGTCGCCATTACCTGTGACGGTGATGGACAGCATACGGTAGAGTCCATGAATGACTGTCTGAAGGCTTTTGAAGAGCATCCGGATGCAGTTATTATCGGTGGACGTGATTTTGATTCAGAGAACATTCCAAAGAGAAGCCGTTGGGGAAATAAGATTTCCAGCTTCGTTTATAAATTCTCCTGTGGAATCAAATTAAAAGATACCCAGACTGGTCTGAGGGTTATTCCGGCTTATTGCTTTGAAAGCTTTTCCAAACTGGCCGGAGACCGTTACGAATACGAAACCAACATGCTGATTGAAATCGTAAACAGAAACATTCCGTATTACGAGGTTCCAATCGAAACAATATACATTGATGACAATGCTTCTTCACATTTTAATCCTATAAAGGATTCTATGAAGATTTATGGCGTTGTGCTGAAATATTTCTTCAAATTCATCATCAGTTCCATTACCTCCTGGGTTGTGGATATTGGTGTTTATGCGATTTTAGAATTTGCTCTGGCGAACGTAGTAACTACAGGCACAAGAGTGCTGATCTGTACCATTGCGTCCAGAGTCATTTCCTCTATCTGTAACTATCTGCTGAACCGCAACGGCGTATTTAAATCTGCAGATAATGTTAAGAGTACCGTTGTTAAATATTATATTCTGGCCCTTTGCCAGATGTTCGCATCCTACGCCCTGGTATTTTTCTTCACAAAAATACTCCATGTTGGCGGAGTAGTGGAACTGATTGTTAAATGTGCAGTTGACCTGTTCTTATTCATCTTTAGCTATAACATCCAGAGAAAATGGGTTTTTGTTAACAAGAAATGATTAAAACAATCTTAAAAATTTTAGCTGTAATCGGAGCCTGTCTGGGAGCATTTATTGTAGCCCTTGTTCTTGCTGTGGTTATCGTTATGAAAGGACCGTCCCGGAATGCGGCGGAACTTTTCACCATGTCCTTACGAGAGACCAGCGCTCTTTATTGGATACCGGACATTTTCTTCTCTGAGGAAGAAATTCAGAAAATCGTTGATAACAATACCGTAAAAGCCAGCGAAGAGGAAATCGACACCAACCTGATTGATACGACAGAAAACGCTAGCCAGGATATTGAAATCTATGAAATTTCCGGTTCTACCTATATTGGAGACGTCATGCTGATCCATGACCCTTCCAGGGTTTTTGTTGGAAATAAAGGCGCTTATGACGGAAGTGGTGGAACGACCGTTGATATTATTGCAGAAAGATATGGCGCCATTGCTGGAATCAATGGCGGCGGTTTTTATGACCTGAATGGTCAGGGGAATGGCGGCCTGCCTGATGGTTTCGTTATTTCAGAAGGTGAGCTGTGTTATCAGGACGATGGAACGCCGCATGCGGCCATTGGCTTCACTTCGGACAATAAGATGGTAATTGGTTCCATATCTTATTATGACGCCTTAAATATGGGATTACGGGACTGTGTGTGCGTACAGACGGTTTACGCGCCGGTACTGATTTTAAACGGAGAAGAACAGGAAGTTTCTGGTGCAGGCGGCGGCTTGAACCCTAGAACGGCAATTGGTCAGGCTGCGGACGGAACCATTATTTTTGTTACTACTGACGGAAGACAGGCGAACTCCGTAGGAGCCACCTTCTCCGATATGATAAAGATCATGAGCGATTATGGAGCAGTGAATGCCGCATCTCTTGACGGCGGTTCCTCTACGCAGATGGTTTATCATGGTGAATTTTTAAATACCCCTTATGCATTATCCGGTGCAAGAGAAGTGCCAAATGCATTCTTGGTTAGATAATTACGGGCGAAATCATGGAACAGGAAAAAATAATATTTGAAGAACAACTGAATACTCGTCCGAAAAAAAGGAGACCGGTTGAAGCTGGAGCAGAGAGACCGGTAAAAAAAGTACGTCCAAAACTGGATGAAAATGGCATGCCGGTAAAGAAAGTACGTCCAAAACTGGATGAAAATGGTATGCCGGTAAAAAAAGTGCGTCCGAAATTGGACGAAAATGGAGAGCCGGTAAAGAAAACTCGCCCGGCAATAGGACCAGACGGACAGCCAGTCGTAAAGAAAAAGAGACCGAGACCGGAAGGTACAGCCGAAGGAACCGCAGCAGAGCGACCGGTAAAGAAAGTAAGGCCTGTTGCTCCGGAAGAGGGCGTAGAACGCCCGGCGAAGAAGCCTCATTATGCGACTATGGATGAAGCTGCACCGGTAAAGAAGGTACGTCCAAAACTAGACGAAAATGGAAAGCCGGTAAAGAAAGTACGTCCAAAACTGGATGAAAACGGCGTACCGGTTAAGAAAACGCGTCCGGCGGTAGGACCAGACGGCCAGCCAATCGTAAAGAAAAAGAGACCGGAAGGTACAGCCGAAGGAACCGCGGAAGAGCGACCGGTAAAGAAAGTAAGGCCTGTTACTTCAGAAGAAAACGTTGAACGTCCGGCAAAGAAGGCGCGTCCAACTACTGCAGAAGCAGAGCGGCCGGTAAAAAAGGTGCATCCAGCTACTACGGAGACGGAGCGCTCGGTTAAGAAGACTCGTCCAATAGTTTCTGAAGAAGCAAGACCGAAGGTAATTCCGGAAACAAAGCCAACTTCGGTTAAACGCAAAAAAGTCAAAGAGAAAAAGACTTTTAAGAAAGCGTTCCTGACCGTTTTAATTGTATTTTCTGCAATATTGGTGGCTGCTTTAATCAGTTTATGGGTTTTCCTTTCGTCCTTTGAAAAGAGCAGACCGGAGCATTATGCGCAGACCATTATCGAGAACATTGAAAATGGCAACTATGATGATATCCATCTGGTAACGGCTGACGGCCTTTCCATAAATGATGAAAGCCTTATGGCGGATAAGGACGCCATTGCAGATATTATTGAATCGAAAATCAATGCTTCTGAAACCACTTACCGACGGCTCAGTTCGGAAAGTGATGGGGAGAAGAATGTATATTTGGTAAAGGCGGGAGACGAAAAACTGCTGAAAGTAGAAATGGTGAAATCGGACAAGAAGTTTAATTTCGGCTTCTCCGACTGGAAAGAACAAGAAACCGTTCTTCTTTCTGCGGACCTTCAGCCAAAGACTATAAAAGCTCAGGTTCCGACCGCTTCCCGTTTGTATGTAAACGGTGAGGAAATACCGGAGGAATATATTACGGATAATTCCGGGGAAATAGAGCTGCTGAATACTTTAAGAGACTGGGAAATCATTGGTGAACAGCCAAAGGTAGCTACTTATCAGGTTTCCGGTATCTGGATGAATCCGGAAGTTACCTGTGAAGAAGATGGAAAGAATCCGGTAACCTGTATTTTAATCAATGATTTGTACACCGCTGGCTTTGAGGCCGATGAAGGCTTTGCAGATGAAATGTACGACCGAGTAATTGATTGCATGGAGCCGTACGCTTATTACTTCTCTGGTGATGCCGGAACGGGAGCCATTGCAAGTATTATGCTGGATAATTCACCGGCTTACGATAATGCTACCAGCGCCGATGTTTCCTGGATGCAGGAGCACAGCGATGTTGTGATTTCAGAAAAAGAAGCGAAAAACTTTAAATACTACTCAGATGGAGTATTCTCCTGTGATATCCGATTCCTGGAAACTATTTATCAGGACGAGGAGGCTGTTAAGACCTGGGATACCAACATGACCTGGATTTTTGTTCAGGATGGAGACGAATACTATCTGGCAGACTTTATTACCAATGTTGGTGATTGACGAAACTTAAAAAGGTGACATATGAGTAAAGCAAATTCAAATGTTAAAAAGAAAAAAGGCGGTTTTAAGCCGGGAATCCTGCTGATTATTGTTGTAGTTTTGCTGGCAGCAGTTATCGCAGGCCTTTTCCTTACGAGAAAAGAGGAGGTAGAGGAAGATACCCGCACCGTGCTGGCAGAACCTCAGATCATGGAATCCGTTACGGTAGGTGCGACGGGAGACATGCTGATCCATACACCGATTATTTCTGCTGTATATGACGGAGAAGGCTATGATTTCAGTGGCTGCTTCAGTCTGATTGCTCCTTATTATCAGGAGCTGGATCTGATGATTGCCAATCTGGAAGTAACCTGTGGCGGCGAAGAAGCAGGAGAATATCGCGGTTATCCTACCTTCAACTGTCCGGACAGCTTAATTCCTGTACTGGCAGATTCTGGTGTCGATATCTGTCTGACGGCCAACAACCATTCTTACGATACGGGCTTTGACGGAATGCTGAGAACCTTGCAGCTTTTGGATGAGAACGGCATCGAGCATTTAGGCACCAGATATGATGAAAATGAACATTTCGTAATGGTAAAAGAAATCAACGGCATTAAGCTTGGTCTGGTCAACTTTACCTACGATACCAGAGATTCCACTGGCTGGGACAAGTCCTTAAACGGCATCGTTATGGCCGAAGACGCACAGAATCTGGTAAGCAGTTTCTGCTATCCGGAACTGGAAGAACTTTATGATAATGTGGAAAAAGCCATGGATGAAATGAACATGCTGGGCGTTGACAGTAAAATTGTTTTCATCCACTGGGGAAATGAATACACGGATGAGCCGAATGACTACGAATATGAAATTGCGGAAGAACTGAATGAGTTAGGCGCAGACATTATTATCGGCGGACATCCACATGTCATCCAGAAATATGACACTCTGGTAAGCAGCACCGGACATAAGACCTTATGCCTGTATTCCATGGGAAACGAACTCTCCAATCAGAGAGCAGAGTTAATGGATGAAGACGGAAACCGTGGCTATACGGAAGATGGGTTGATTTTTGAAGTAACCTTCTCCAAATTCAATAACGGAAACGTGAAAATCACTGGTCTGGAGATTCTCCCAACCTGGGTAGAGAAGTACGACGGAGCCTACACTATTGTTCCTTGCGATGCAGATACAGACCCATATTCCTGGGGCGCAGCTTATACCGAAGCCGCTATGAACTCCTATGAAAGAACCCAGGGAAGAGTCGGCGAAGCATATAATGCTTTCCGAAAGAGCAAAAAGCAGGATCCAGTGCCGGAAAGCTTGTATTAATATGGATTTTTCATTGAAAAACAACGCTGAATTTTGTATGATAGACTATTATATCATCGGCAGATGATATGCAAAAACAGATAAAAATCTTTAGACAGAAAACATTACTAAAGAGTAAGGAAGGATAAAGCTATGAGCAAGATGATTATGAGCGGCAACGAAGCTGTCGCACGTGGTGCTTACGAGGGCGGTGTTCACTTTGCAGCAGCATACCCTGGCACACCTAGCACCGAAATCTTAGAGAACATTGGCGGTCTTTACAAACACGATATTTACTGCGAATGGGCTCCAAATGAAAAAGTAGCAGCAGAAGCAGCATATGGTGCTTCTATTGGTGGAATGAGATCTATGGTAACATTCAAACATGTTGGTATGAATGTTGCAGCAGACCCTATCTTTACAGCTGGATATGCAGGATCCAATGGCGGATTCGTTCTGGTTAGTGCAGACGACCCTGCATGCCATAGCTCCCAGAATGAGCAGGACAACAGACTGTATGCACAGCATGCAAAACTGTTAATGATGGAAGCTTCCGATTCTCAGGAATGTAAGGATTTCTTCAAAGATGCTTTTGAAATTTCCGAGAAATTTGACATGGCTGTTCTTTTCCGTATGACAACCCGTGTTTGCCATTCCAAGAGTATCGTTGAATTAGGTGAAAGAGTAGATTCTCCAATCAAGAAATATGAGAGAAGATCCGATAAATATGCAATGCTTCCTGCAACTGCAAAGAAGCGTCATATTATCGTTGAAGACAATATTATCAAGGCTAGAGAGTTCTCAAATAACTGCAAATACAACAGATTAGAAGAAGTAGAAGGCGCTGAAATCGGTATCATTACTTCCGGTATTTCTTACCAGTATGTAAAAGAAGTATTCGGTGATACTGCTTCCGTTCTGAAATTAGGCCTGACATTCCCTCTGCCGGATAAAATGCTGGCTGATTTCGCTGCAAAATATAAAACTCTTTACGTTGTAGAAGAGGGCGAACCTTATATCGAGAACGCTGTAAAAGCTCTTGGTTATGGTCATGTCATCGGTAAAGAAAAACTGACAATCCAGGGCGAATTCAATACCAAGGTTGTTAGCGATGCTCTTACCAGCGGCGAAGAAAAATTCACATACAAAGTTGAAAATGCAAATGTTCCTGCCCGTCCTCCAGTACTTTGCGCAGGATGCCCTCACAGAGGATTCTACTTTGCTTTAAGCAAATACAGTGATAAATACGTATCCATGGGTGATATCGGATGCTATGCATTAGCAGTTAACCCTCCATTAAACGGATTTGATTGCTCCATCTGCATGGGCGGCGGTTTCTCAACTCTGGTTGGTATCTCAAGAGCTCTGAAGGCTCAGGGAGATACAAGAAAAGCCATCGGTGAATTAGGTGACTCCACCTTCTTCCATTCCGGACTGACTTCTCTGATCGACATCGTTGCTTCTGAATCCAATGTCGTAGCAGTTATTCTGGACAACTCCATTACCGCTATGACCGGACATCAGCAGAACCCAGGAACTACAAAGAACCTGATGGGCTACGATACACCAGCTATCGATATTGAAGGTTTAGTAAGAGCTTGCGGTATTGATGATGATCATTTAAGAATCTTCGATCCAATGGATCAGAAGGCAGCTGAGGAAGCTCTGCAGGCAGCATATGATGCAGTAGGACCTTTCGTAATTATTACAAAGAGACCTTGCGCTCTTCTGAAAGAAGTCATCAAGGCAAATGCAGGAAAACATGTAAAAGTTAATGCAGACAAATGCGTTGGCTGTAAACTGTGCCTGAAGATTGGATGCCCAAGCATGGCATATGATGCAGTAAACAAGAAAGCAGTTATTGCAGACGTTGATAACTGCAACCAGTGTACACTCTGCATGCAGCAGTGCAAACTTGGCGCAATTGAGAAAGTAGGTGAATAATATGAACAAGAGTATCATTTTAGTAGGTGTTGGCGGACAGGGAACCATCACTACATCATCTATCCTTTCCAAAGGATTAATCGAAAATGGTTTTGATGTTAAAATGAGTGAAATCCACGGCATGAGCCAGCGTGGCGGTACCGTAGTTACTCAGATCAAATATGGCGAGAAGGTTTATTCTCCAATTATCGGCGACGGCGAAGCAGACTTAATTGTATCTTTCGAGAAGCTGGAAGCTTTAAGAGCTCTTCCTTATCTGAAAGAAGGAGGCATAATCGTTACCGACAATCGTGAAATCTATCCTATGCCTGTACTGACTGGCGAAGCGGAGTATCCGGAAGATGCTATCGAGCAGTTAAAGGCAGTAGTTCCAAAGGTTATCGTAGTTGAAGCGGCAAAAGTTGCGGAAGAGCTTGGAAACGTAAAAGCACAGAACATCGTTCTCTTAGGCGCTCTCGTAAAACAGCTTGGTATCGATGGAATCGACTGGAAAGGCATCGTTGCGAAGAGCGTTCCAGCGAAAACCGTAGACCTCAACCTTGCGGCATTTGATAAAGGCTACAACATGTAATGAAATTTTTCAGGCAGGATGAAAATCCTGCCTGATGTACAAAGAGCGAACTATAGGAGAACAGAATGAAATACAGAAACTTTGATGAAATAATCAAACAGCTGGAAGGCAAAGATGTTTTAAGCCGTGTAGTAGTTGCGGCTGCAAACGATGACCATACCTTAGGCGCTGTTAAGATGGCAGTAGATAAAGGCCTGGTTAAACCGGTTCTGGTTGGACATAAAGAAGAAATCTTAAAGGTCTGCAAGGAAGTAGGACTGGAAGTTCCGGACGAAGACATCTATGACGAGCCAGATGATGAAGCTGCAGCATGGAAAGCTGTAGACCTGATTCATGAAGGCAAAGCGGAAGTCTTAATGAAAGGCAAACTGGACAGCAACGTATATCTGAAGGCTGTTATTAATAAAGAGCATGGCTTAAGAAAAGAAGATGCAGGAACCATCAGTGTATTTACGGCTCATGAAGTTCCTACAACCGGAAGAATTTATGTTCCGGTAGAAGGCGGCATGATTCCTTATCCAACCTTAGAGCAGAAGAAAGACATTATCCAGAATACCGTTAATGCCATGATTTCCTTAGGATGGACCGACATTAAAGTAGGCGTTCTTGCCTGCAAAGAAAAAATGGATCCGAAAATGCCGGAGACTGTAGATGCAGACGAATTAAAGAAAATGAACGAACGTGGAGAAATTACGGGATGTATCGTTGATGGACCGGTATCCTTCGACTGTGCCTGCAGCAAAGAAATTGCAGAATTTAAGGGATATGATTCTCCAATCGCCGGAGAATGTGATGTTCTCTTAGCTCCGAATATCCATGCCGGAAACATTATGGGAAAAATGATGTCTGTTTTATGTGGCAGCCGTTTCGGCAGCTTCCTGGTAGGAACTACTTATCCGGTAGTTTTCTCCAGCAGAGGATCTACTTCCGATGAAAAATTTGTTTCCATCTGTCTGGCAGCGATTTCTGCCCTTAATTTAAAACAGGAGTAACTTATGGAAAAATTATTGGTAATGAACCCAGGCTCTACATCAACAAAAATTGCAGTTTATGAAGATGAAAAGCCGTTATTTGTAGAGAGCATCCGCCATGCGGAAGAAGAACTGGCAAAGTTTGATGAAATTACGGACCAGTTTGAATTCCGGAAGGATACGATTATCGATTCCGTGAAAGCTCATGGAATTGCGTTGGAAGAATTAACTGCTATCGTAAGCAGATGCGGTCTTCTTCCACCGATTGAGGCAGGCGCATATAAAGTAAATGAAGACATGGTTTGGCAGATGAAATACAATCCGCAGAACAACCATGCTTCCAATGTTGGTGCTCCGATTGCTTTTGCTTTAAGCCAGGAGCTGAATATTCCTGCTTTCGTTTATGATGGAATTACGGTAGACGAAATGATTCCGCTGACAAAAATTACCGGATTTAAGGACATGAGAAGAAAGGCTTTAGGCCATAATCTGAACATGAGAGCGGCTGCAAAGAAATGGGCAAAAGAAACCGGAAACGACTATGAAACATCAAATCTGGTAATCGCTCATTTAGGCGGCGGTATTACAGAATCCCTTCATTCCAATGGAAAAATCATTGATTTTGTCAGTGACGAAGAAGGACCTTTTTCTCCGGAACGTTCCGGCGGACTTCCATTATTCCAGGTAGTTGATATGGCCTTCTCTGGAGAATATGACCAGAAATCCATGATGAAAGAGATAAAAAATAAAGGCGGCTTAATGTCCCATATGGGAACTACTTCTGCAACAGCGGTAGAAGATATGGCTATAGCAGGAGATGAGCACGCAATGCTGGTTTATGATGCAATGGCTTTATCCGTTGCAAAACATATCGCAGCGTTATCTACTACGGTTTCCGGAAAAGTGGATGCAATTATTCTTACGGGAGGAATTGCACATTCCGAATTATTTACAAAGATGATCGGAGACCGCGTAAAATTTATTGCTCCGGTTATTGTATATCCGGGCGAAAATGAAATGGATTCTTTGGCTTTTGGTGCATTAAGAGTTTTAAGAGGCGAAGAAGAAGCAAAAACCTTTGTAAGGGTTGAAGGAAAAATCTGATGGCAGATAAACAGGAAACTACCAAAAATAACAGTAAAACTATATATGATGATCTTCTGAACAAGATTATTCAGCTGGAATATAAGCCGGGCGAGAAAATCAGTGAGAATGAGCTGGCCGCTTATTATCACACCACCCGTCATAATATCCGGGGAGCTTTGGCTGTTCTGAAAGAAAAGGAATTTGTGGAAATTTATCCGCAAAAAGGTACCTTTGTCAGCCTGCTGGATATCAATAAGCTGAAACAGGCTTTATTTATCCGTGAAGCGGTAGAGCAGGAAGCGTTTTACGAAGTTATTACCAAGGGTATTGATCCGAAGTTTATCAAAGCCATGAAAAAGAATATTGAAAAACAGAAAAAAATCGGAGGCGCTGCGAAAGATCCGGACAAGTTCTTCCGGCTGAATGATGATTTTCATGTCATCATCGTTGAAGCTACCGGAAAAAAAGATGCGCTGATGATGTTAAAGGATGCCCATATGCACACCCAGCGATGGAGAAATCTGGGCATGGAAAATGTTGGCAAGGGAGAGCATCTGATTGCAGACCATGAAAAAATAGTGGAAGCCATCGAAACGAAAAACTGGAGAGAAGGCCGGGAAATTATTCATGCCCACATCAATGCAGTCGACCAATACAACAAAGTAGCAATGGAAAAAGAACCAAAATATTTTGCATAAATTCCGGACAGATTCTTTGTGGAAAATTGATAAAAAGTCAAAGTGGAATTGTTGCAAATAGAAAAATGATTTGGTAAAATATGATTTTAATAAAGCAGAGTGCTAAAGTGAGAAAATGATTAAGACAACGGGATTTGACAATGATAAATATTTGAAGATGCAGTCAGAACGGATTCGTGAAAGAATCGGCCGTTTTGATAATAAGCTGTACCTGGAATTCGGAGGAAAACTGTTTGATGATTTTCATGCATCAAGAGTTCTTCCGGGATTTAAAGCGGACAGCAAACTTCAGATGCTTCTGACCATGGCGGATCAGGCGGAAATCGTTATGGTTGTCAGCGCAGAAGATATCGAGCATAGCAAGGAGCGGGAAGACTTAGGCATTACTTACGGAAGCGACGTTTTAAGACTGATTGATATTTACCGAAGCAAAGGCCTGTTTGTAGGCAGTGTAGTAATTACCAAATACATCAATACTACTTCTGTACAGCGTCTGGAAGAGAAATTGATTACCAGCGGATTAAGAGTATATCATCATTACCTGATTCCTGGTTATCCGACAAATGTTCCTTTCG
This sequence comes from Lachnospiraceae bacterium, assembly GCA_045640945.1. Classification (GTDB taxonomy): domain Bacteria; phylum Bacillota; class Clostridia; order Lachnospirales; family Lachnospiraceae; genus RGIG5612. The sequence goes on from JAZUGA010000086.1 coordinate 13,490, forward strand.
TTATCAGTGATGAAGGATATGGTAAAAATGACTACATTGAAACAACAAGACCTTTGATCATTGTTACGGCCCCTGGCCCCGGCTCGGGAAAGATGAGTACTTGCCTTTCCCAGTTATATCATGAACATAAGCGTGGTATAAACGCCGGATATGCAAAGTTCGAAACTTTCCCTATTTGGAACCTGCCTCTGGATCATCCAGTAAACCTGGCATATGAAGCAGCTACAGCGGATTTAAATGATATTAATATGATTGACCCATACCATCTGAAGGCTTACGGAGAAACTACCGTAAATTACAACAGAGACGTGGAAATCTTCCCTGTACTGAATGCCATGTTCGTGGAAATCTACGGCGAAAGCCCATATGCGTCACCAACCGATATGGGAGTTAATATGGCTGGTTATTGCATTACCGATGATGATGCATGTATCGAAGCCTCACGACAGGAAATTATCCGTCGGTACTACAAGGCGTTAGCCGGAGTAGCGGACGGTAAAAAGGAATTAGAAGAAGTCAATAAAATTAAGGTTTTAATGAGCCATGAGAACATTACCGTGGAAGACCGTAAGGTTGTCAAAGCGGCTCAGGACCGGGCAAAAGAAACCGGAGATGTTGCTACAGCCATTGAACTGAAAGATGGCACCATCATTACCGGAAAGACCGGAGACCTTTTAGGACCTTCTGCAGCATGTCTGATTAAGGCAATCAAGCATCTGGCAGGAATTCCGGAAGAAATCGATATCTTATCACCGGAAAGCATTGCTCCGATCCAGAAGCTGAAAACCCAGTATCTTGGCAGCAGAAATCCGAGACTTCATCCAGATGAGGTATTGGTAGCGTTATCCAGTAATGCATCCAAAGACTTAAGTGCAGCGCTTGCATTAGACCAGCTTCCAAAACTGAAAGATTGTGAAATCCATACAACAGCAAAGCTTTCTGCGATTGACAGAAGAACCTTTAAGCGGTTGGGGTGCGATTTAACTTATGAACCGAAAGATTTATAAGTAAAAAATAAAAAGACTTGTTGGCGGGTCAGGGATTTTCCCAGACCCGCCTATTCTATAATAAAAATTACGGGTGAGAATTATGAATAATGTTTTTTGGATTATTTTAGCGTTTGTTATTTACATTGTATTTATGATTTTAATTGGTGCTTTCTATTCCAGAAAGACCCAGAACGCAGAGGATTATTTCCTTGGCGGCAGAGGCCTTGGCGGATGGGTAGCGGCCATGAGTGCTCAGGCTTCGGATATGAGTGGATGGCTGTTAATGGGCCTTCCAGGATCCATTTACTTGCTGGGAACCGGCGAACTTTGGGTTTCCATCGGATTGTTCTTAGGAACTTTACTGAACTGGATCTTAATTGCCGGAAGATTAAGAAGATACACAATCCGTGCGAACAATTCCGTTACTTTACCGGAATACTTTGAGAATCGTTTCCACGATGAGAGCAAAGCCCTGATCCTGGTATCGGCTATCGTATTTGTTATCTTCTTCCTGGTTTACACCGCTTCTGCTTTAAGCTCCGGTGCAAAACTGTTTAACATCGTATTCGGTCTGGATTATAAAGTAGCTCTTCTGATCGGTACTTTGGTTATTTTAGTTTATACCTACCTGGGTGGATTTATGGCAGTATGTGTTACTGACTTTATTCAGGGCTTGCTGATGCTGGCAATGATTCTGGCAGTGCCAATCATTCTTCTGTTCATCATTGAACCAGGCAGTATTTCAGAAACTTTGAATGCTTCTGGTGTTGCAGGCGGAGCTGCTTCTTACCTGAATCCATTCATGTCTGGAGAAAGTGCAATCAGCTGGACAACGGTTGTTTCTGGACTGGCATGGGGCTTAGGATACTGTGGTATGCCTCATATTCTTGTAAGATTCATGGCAATCAAATCTGAGAAGGAATTAAAGAAATCCAGAGTTATTGCAAACGTATGGAACTTCCTGGCATTAGGTATTGTTTCCGTATTAGCTATTCTGGCCAGAGTATATCTGTTCCCAAGAGTTGGCGTTTTAGCAGATAGCGAGAACGTAATTGTTGTTACCGTTAAAGAATTATTTACCAGCCAGTATGCAATCCCATTCCTGGCAGGAATTCTTCTTTGTGCAATCCTTGCAGCTATCATGAGTACTGCAGACTCCCAGCTTTTGGTTACTGCCTCTGCAGTTTCTAAGGATATTTATGCCGACGTTATTAAGAAAGGCAAAAACATTGAAGAGAAGAAAATCTTATGGATTAGCCGTATCGTAGTAGTTGTTGTAGCAATTATCGCTTTCTTCATTGCATGGAATCCGAACAGCTCCATTATGGGACTGGTAAGTGATGCATGGGCTGGCTTAGGCGCAGCTTTTGGTCCGGTAGTAGTTCTTTCTCTCTACTGGAAGAAGACAACAAAGGCTGGCGCATTAAGCGGAATTATCGCCGGTGCCTTAACCGTTATTATCTGGGACTACATTCCATTTGTCAGCGGACAGACCATCGGAAATGTAACAGGCTTGTATTCCTTAATCGTTGGATTTATAATTGGTCTCGCAGCAGTTATTATCGGAAGCCTTGTAGGAAAACCTGCTACGGCTGAGATGCTGCAAGAATTCGACGATGTAAAATATAAAAGAGTAAATGGTTAATAGAAATCAAGAACGGGTGCTCAGCACCCGTTTTTGAAGGTTAACTATAGGAGGAATTTATGGAAGATAATTTTGCAAAAGAGTACAGCGATTATGACAAGAGTTTTTATGATGCAGAAGGCAACTCCATCCAGTGGATCGACCTGGAAACCTGGGAGAGAAAAAGACTGTTTTATAACTATTTAGGAACCGACCTGCCATATATTATTCTGACAGCCAACGTTGACGTTACGCCGATTCGTGCTTTTGCAAAGAAACACCATGTTTCCTTTAATCTGTGCATGGTTTACATGTGCATGAAGGTTATTGATTCCATTGAGAACTACAGATACCGTTTTATCGATGGAAAGCCGTTCCTTATTGATCATACCAGACCGATTGTTAATCATATTAAGCCTGGGGAAGAACTGTTTGTTATGGGTGAAGGCCCATGGCCGTGTGACGATATTTTAGAGTTCTGCAGAGTGTGCCATGAAAATCAGGAAGCAGCTACTCCGGACGACATGCAGGGCAGAGTCCGTCATAAACTGGACATTATCAACTTCACCAGCATTTACTGGGTTCAGTACACTGGCTTCATCCGTACCATTATTGAAGACGGCGTGGACAATGCTCCGAAATTCAGCTTTGGCAAATTCTTTAAAGGACCTTTATGGGTAGGCGATGCCGGAAACGGTGCTGCTTGTAAGGAATTAGGCATTAACGAAGATGAAAGAATCTGGATGCCGATCTCCAACCAGACCCACCATGGCCTTATGGATGGAAGACACGTAGGACTGTTCTTCAACCGTCTGAAAGAGGAAATTGACAAGTTCGATTTCAACAAAAAATAAGAAACACATAAATTTCATATAAAATATGAAAAAAGCATTAGCACTCTTCGTCGAAGAGTGCTAAAATGTTGTTAAAGATAATTTAATGGAATAAAAGGAGTAATTGACATGAGTAAGGAAAAAGGCAGTTTATCCATTAACAGTGAGAACATATTCCCGATCATTAAAAAATGGCTGTACTCAGACCATGACATTTTTATCCGTGAGCTGGTTTCCAACGGATGTGATGCAATCACCAAGCTGCGTAAGCTGGAGGTAATGGGTGAGTATCAGTTCCCGGAAGGAAATCATTTTGAGATTCAGGTTATTGCCAACCCTGCAAAAAAGACCTTAAAGTTTATCGATAACGGTATTGGTATGACGGCAGAAGAGGTTAACGAATATATTAACCAGATTGCTTTCAGTGGAGCAACCGATTTCCTGGAGAAATATAAAGACAAAGCCAACGAAGACCAGATTATCGGACATTTCGGCCTGGGCTTCTATTCTGCTTTTATGGTTGCTGACAAAGTTACGATCGAAACCCTTTCCTACAAGGAAGGAGCAAAGGCTGTTTACTGGGAATGCGACGGCGGAACCGAATATGAAATGACCGATTCCGACAAAGACAACGTAGGTACAGAAATCACGCTGTATCTGAATGATTCCTGCTATGAATTCAGTAACGAATACCGCGTAAAAGAAGTTCTGAACAAATACTGCAGCTTCATGCCGGAAGAAATTTATTTCGTCAATACCGAAAATATCGGCAAAAAGAAGGCAGATGGTAATAAGCCAGAAGGTGTACAGGAAGTTCTGGACGAAAATGGTAATCCAGTAGAGCCGGAAGAGGAAGAGTTGAAGCCGATTAACGAGCCGCATCCGCTCTGGACCAAACATCCGAACAGCTGCACAAAGGAAGAATACATTGCCTTCTACCGCACTGTATTTAACGACTACAAGGAGCCTTTATTCTGGATCCACCTGAATATGGACTATCCGTTTAATTTAAAGGGAATCTTATACTTCCCACAGATCAACAACCAGTATGACACTATGGAAGGAACCATTAAGTTATACAACAATCAGGTATTTATTGCGGATAACATTAAAGAGGTCATTCCGGAATTCTTAATGCTTTTAAAGGGCGTTATCGATTGTCCGGATCTTCCATTAAACGTTTCCCGAAGCGCGCTTCAGAATGACGGCTTTGTAACAAAAATTTCGGACTACATTACAAAGAAAGTTGCAGACAAACTTTCTGGTATGTACAAGACGGAAAAAGAAGAGTATGAGAAATACTGGGACGACATCAGCCCATTCATTAAATATGGCTGCTTAAGAGATGAGAAGTTCTGCGAAAAGATGACGGACTATGTGCTTTTCAAGAACCTGTCAGACAAATACCTGACCTTTAAGGAAGCTCTGGAGGAGAATAAGGAGAAACATGAAAATACCATCTTCTACGTTTCCGACCGTCGTCAGCAGGGCCAGTACATCAATATGTTCAAGGGCGCAAAATTAGATGCTGTTTACTTAGAGCATATTATCGACTCTAGTTTTATTACCCAGCTGGAAGCGAAGAATGAGGACGTTCATTTCTTAAGAATCGATACTGACCTGGATAAAGTTTTCCAGAAGAGAACGTCCAAGAAAGATCAGGAAGCGCTGGATGCCAAGGCAGAGCAGATTCAGGAACGCTTAAGAAAGCTGACAGAAAATGAAAAACTGGAAGTAAGACTGCAGAATCTGAAGAACGCAGAGACTTCTTCCATGCTGACCGTTTCTGAGGAAAGCAAGCGTATGGAAGATCTGATGATGCAGATGGGTATGATGGGCATGGATAACTCTTATTTAGAGGACCTGAAACAGCCTGGAACCTTAGTTTTAAACAATAATAACGAGTTAGTACAGTATGTTCTGACAGCTATGGAAGACGGAGCGGAAAACGAGAATGCAGACGTCGTTTTAGAGCAGCTTTATGACCTGGCGAAACTGGGAAATGAGCCTCTGACTCCGGAAGAAATGACAAAATTCATTGCACGCAGTAACAAGATAATGTTATTATTGACAAAGTAAGATAGATACTGAAAGTATGCCTTTGGGCGTGGAAACTTTCAGTGAAATATAATTAAAGGAGTTTTATTATGGCAGACGAGAAAGATTTTTGCGAACAGGAAGGCTGTTCCGAAGAAAGTTGCGCAAGCTGCGCTCATGCAGACACATGCCCGAGCCACAATGGTCCGGAGAGCTTCCTTGAGGCTCAGAATAAATTCAGTGACATCAAGAACGTTATTGGTGTTGTCAGTGGAAAAGGCGGCGTAGGTAAGTCCTTTGTCACAGGAAGCCTGGCTGTAGAATTAGCGAAGAAGGGCTATAAAGTAGGTATCCTGGATGCCGACATTACTGGTCCGTCTATTCAGAAAATGTTTGGTATTAAAGAGCCTGCTAAGGGTAGTGAAGAAGGTATCTTCCCAGCAGAAACCCCAAGCGGAATCCGTATTATCAGCGTTAATATGCTTTTAGATAGTGAAGAGACTCCAGTTATCTGGAGAGGTCCTGTTATTGCGGGCGTTGTAAAACAGTTCTGGACAGACGTTATCTGGGGCGAGTTAGATTACTTATTAGTTGACCTTCCTCCAGGAACCGGCGATGTTCCTCTGACTGTATTCCAGTCGATTCCTCTTAGCGGCGTAGTTATCGTAACCAGCCCACAGAGTCTGGTAACCATGATCGTTAAGAAAGCTTACAACATGGCAAATACAATGAACGTTCCTGTACTGGGAATCATTGAAAACTATAGCTATCTGGAGTGCCCGGACTGTGGCAAGAAGATCAGCGTTTTCGGCGAAAGCAAAATTGATGAAGTTGCAGCTTCCATTAATTTACCAGTATTAGGCAAGATGCCAATCCAGCCGGAACTGGCAGCTCTTTCCGATGCAGGACGTTTTGAAGAAGTAAACAACGACAAGATTCAGGAAGCAGTTAAAGTTATTTCTGAATTACAGTAATGATATTGAAAAAGAAAAGTTACCTTAAAATCATAGCATTTGCTTTCATAACGGTATTCTGTTTCTGCTCTTTATGTGCATGCTCTTTGGATGGCAGCAGTACTTCGAAAAAGAATTATGTGACCATTGGCAGAATCTGCCCATTATCCGGAGAGTATTCCGAGTATGCGGAAGGTACTCTGGAAACGGAAATGGCAGCAGTAGAAGAACTGAACGAGTCGGGCGGAATCTATGTAGATGCTTTGGAAAAGAAACTGATGGTCCGGTATCTGCTGGAGGATTCCTGCTCCACGAAAGCTGGAGCGGAAGCGGCGGCAGATAAGCTCATTAACGAAGAGAACGTGGATGTCATTATTGTTTCGGATACCAACGAAACCGTTAATGCTGTATCCAAGTTCTGTGAGAAGGCTCAGGTTCCTTGCTTCTGTGTAAACGCAGAAACTTATTCCTGGCTGGCTCAGGGTCCTTACAAATACAGCTTTAATGTTTCCTTCGATACCGATGGGCAGCTAGAAGCTTTAGGTGAAGTCCTGAAAGAAAAAGGTATCAGCAATTTAGGCCTGATTACTGACGGCTCGGAAGAGAGCAAAACCTTTTCGGAAAAAGCACAGAGATATTGTGAAGCCGAAAAGATAAAAGTTCTTCCTCTCGAGAATGGGGAAGACGTAATCAAGCAGTTAAAGAGTGGAAAAACAGACGGCATTTTATGCTATATGGATACAGCGGATTATATTTCCCTGAAGGCCGACATTAACCGTGCGGAGTTGGGTCTGAAAGCTTCCATGCTGGTAAATGAACATTGGCCTTACAGCGAATTATGTTCCAATAGCCAGTCTGCATCCTTTGATGAAACTTATATTCCGGTTTGCTGGGTTCCAGCTTATGAGTACAAGTCTTCCCTGACGAAACAGGACGGAGCCAAACTGGAAGATTGGTGGAAGAGCGACTATACTAGCATTTGCCCGGAAACCGTAGGATACCGTCATGGAATCGTCGAAGTCGTTGTTGATATTTTAAGAAGAGCTATGTCGGTGGATTCGGAATCTATCGTTGCAGCGGCTCATGACATTTCTCTGGATACGGTTCTGGGAAAAATATCTTTTAACCGAAACAACAGCGCTGTAATTCCGTGTATCGCTGCCCAGTGGCATTACGAAGGCAGCAGTGCTTTAGGTGAAAGCAAATGGATTGAATCCGTAAACATTGATACAAAATCGAAGAAAGAGGAAGAAACGTCTGCAGAAGGTGAAACAGAAGAAGAAACTACCGCTGCGACAGATAAAAAAGATTCCGATTCAAATGATAAATAACATAGTTTGGAAAGAAGGAAATTAAGATGAAAAAAACATATCCTATGACAATAGCCGGATGTAAAAGAGAGCTTCCACTTTGCAAAGCTTCCGATACTCTGACCATTGGTGCGTTTGTTATTTTTGGAGATGTTGAACTTACTGTAGCCAGCGCTGCAGCATTACTGGAGAAGGCTCCGGAATTTGATTACATGATTGCTCCGGAAGCAAAGGCTATTCCGCTGATCCATGAAATGGCAAGACAGAGCGGACGCAACGAATACTTCCTGGTTCGTAAAGCTCCGAAACTTTATATGAACGGCGTATTCTCTACAGAAGTAAAATCTATTACAACCGAAGCTACCCAGAAGCTTTATATGGATGGCGCAGATGCAGAAAAGATGAAAGGCAAGAGAATCCTTCTTCTGGACGATGTAATTTCTACCGGAGAGTCCATTGCACAGCTGGAGACTTTAGTAAATCAGGCTGGAGGAATTGTTGTTGGACGCATGGCGATTCTGGCAGAAGGTGATGCAGCGAATAGAGACGATATCATCTTCCTGGAGAAGCTGCCATTATTCGACGCAGAAGGAAATCCAGTAGAAGACTAATTCATCTTTTAAAACTTATTAAAGCCGAAGGTTTTTCCTTCGGCTTTTTTGTCTAATGAAAACCACGTGATAGTTGGGTGGTTCCTTATTATATTACATTTCTATGGCATTCACCTCATCGGAAACGATTCCTTATTATTCCGATATGGGACAATACAAAAATGCACGAAAATTCGTTTTCAGGGCACTCTCATGCGCGAAAATTGAATTTGAGAGTACTAAGTAGTCCAAATTATCGAAAAAAGGTCACTGAAAATGAAAAATCGTGCATAAAACATACTTCAAAAGCTAATATTGTCGAAAATGTTTATAGCATACGAATATACTTCAGTTTCATAACTAATATTGTCGAAAGCATATACAGTACTCCAACTTCAACAATATCAAAAGCTTCTTTGTAATATTAATCTTCGTAGTATTCTTCTTCGTAGTATTCTTCTTCGTAATATTCTTCTTCTCCAGAAACATCGGAACCATCGTCTGCTGCAACGGCTTCTGCAGAATAGGCATGCGAGAAAGCATCGGCTACGTTGTAGTAAATATCCAGGTTGGAAGCAGCATTCCATGTAATGAATCCGCCGGAACCTACGCCTGCATCCCAAAGGGCCTGAGCCTGATTCTGAAGGAACGGTCCCGTTACCGGAATTTCCGGATCCCAGTATGGAACAGCGTAGCAGGTAAGCCATGTTCTTGGAGCAGCAGGAGTCGGAGTAATCTTCTGAGCTTCTGCAGCCTTTGCAGCCCAGTTGTAAACTGTACCGTAACCATCTACCCAAGTGTATACTTCTCGTCCAAAGTGATCAATATAAGGCATGGAGCTGATAGCATCTACAATGTTGGAAATAGCTGGCCAATACTGACCATAAGCAGTTACATAGCCATCGGAGCATTCACCAAATACGTCGACAGAGAAGTACGCGCCAGCTTTGTGGAGCTGATCCGTTGCATAGAAGCAGAAGTTCTGGATGGCTTCGGACTTTTCTTCTTCATAAGTGTTCTTGAAATCGGCGGTTCCATCGCTGGAAAGAGAATATGCATTCTCTGGGAATCTTACATAATCAAATTCGATTTCATCAAATCCCATTTCCTCTACTGCGGAAATCGCAAGTTTTACATTATATTCCCATGCACGACGGGAATAAGCAGAAGGCCATTCCTGATTGATGCCGTTGTTGTAAATACATTCTTCCGGATTGTCCTGGGCAAACTGGGAATCGTTGAAAACAACAATTCGGCCAATGGTCCAGATACCAGCTTCGTTGGCTTTATCAATAGCAGCCTTGTACTGGTCGTTATCATGGAAGGAGTCTTCATAAGAAGTAGGAGTGTATTCTTTCGCTACTTCTGCGTGATATGCCAGGTTGCCGTCTTTAATGTCGATGACGAAAGCGTTGGCACCGATATCTTTTGCACATTCAATATAAGAATCCATGTAATCGATGCAGCCGGCATTCAGGTACAGAGTCTTACATTCTTCCGGCATTACATTATCGGTTTCAAAAGACTTGTCATAAGGGAAGTAATCCAATTTCGTTGGAGAACCGCCATATAAATCAAATTCCGGATCATAGATTTTGTCTTTGTTCAGGTTATAGTATTCTTCATTAACGGCTAAAGCCCCTTCTTCGGAATCTACTAAATATTTACTGAAGACCCATCCTTCGTTTCCAGCTTCGTCTTTTACCTGATATATGTCAATCTCACCATCGTCTTTGATAGCATCAAAACCGGTGATTTCCAAACGGGTTCCTTTTTTTACAAATCCGGCAATGTCCGGAGTATCTTTTTCTTTATAAGTGGTGGCAGGAGTGCGGACGAACTTTTCCGTTTCGCGTACGCAAGCATCTTTCGTATCTTCCAGGTCCTTTTCGTTAAAGTAGTAGGTAGTTTCTTCGTCCACTACGTAAGCGTAGTAGGTAGTTTCCTCTTCCTCTAAAACGATAGGTTTTGCTTTCAGAGTCACGCAGGTTCCTCTTGTCATTACACCAGCTGCCTCATAGGCACCTTCTTCATTCTGGGTGTAATAAACAACCGTAGAGCAGTCGGAAGCCAGATACTTATCAATTGGCGGTTCTTCCGGCTCAGCGCCACAGCCCGTAAGGCAAGCTGCGAACATGGAAATACTTAATAAAACAGCGATTAATCCGAATTTTTTCATGTCTTTGTCCTCGGTTCCTTTTTCTAGGATTATTTAATCACAAACAGACAAAAAGCGTCAATCTTTCTTTTAATTCCGAACAAAATATTGTCAAGTAAAAATACTTGACAGAGCATACGCGAAATAGTATCATATGCAGGTGCGAAAAGAGGCGTATTGTATTTATCATGGAAGAATTTGTGAAACAATCCTGGCTATATGATTTTTATGGAGATCTTCTGACGGATCATCAGAAGGAAATCTATGAAGCCTATGTAATGGAAAATCTTTCCTTAGCCGAAATCGCCCAGGAATATGAAATCAGCCGACAGAGCGTGTTTGACCTGATTAAAAGAGTGGATAACACCTTGAACGAATACGAAGAAAAGCTTCATCTGGTGGAAAGATTCCTTGAAATAAAAGAAAAAGTGAAAGAAATCGAAAACTGCAAGAATCTGGAAGAAGCCAGAGCAATGGCAGAAAACATTATCGAATTATTATAAAACATGGCATTTGAGAATTTATCCGAAAAACTTCAGAGCGTTTTTAAAAACCTTCGTGGAAAGGGCCGATTAACCGAAGCAGATGTTGATGCTGCAATGAAAGAAGTTAAGATGGCTCTTTTAGAGGCGGACGTAAACTTTAAGGTTGTAAAACAGTTTACAAATGCCGTAAAAGAAAAAGCGGTCGGCGAAGATGTTATGAAGAGCCTGACTCCTGGTCAGATGGTAATTAAGATTGTTAACGAAGAACTTACCAATCTGATGGGAACGGAGCCGGTAGAATTAGAACTCCTTCCGGGCATGGCGAAGACGATTATTATGATGGTTGGTCTTCAGGGCTCTGGTAAAACTACTACCGCTGCAAAGTTAGCAGGAAAGTTAAAGAAGGAAGGCAAACGACCGGTACTGGTTGCCTGCGATATTTACCGTCCTGCAGCTGTGGAACAGTTAAAAATCAACGGTGAAAAAGTAGGCGTTCCTGTATTTGAAATGGGAACGGATAAAAAAGCAAAGGATATTGCAAAAGCCGGAATTAAATACGCAGAAGAAAATAACAAGAACGTTATTATCATAGATACGGCCGGACGTCTTCAGATTGATGAAGACATGATGGCAGAGCTGGAAGAAATCAAAGCTACCGTTAATGTTACGAGAACCCTTCTTGTAGTAGACTCCATGACTGGACAGGATGCGGTAAATATCGCAAAAGGTTTCAGCGAGAGAATCGGTGTTGACGGCGTTGTTCTGACGAAGCTGGATGGTGACTCCAGAGGCGGTGCAGCCCTTTCCGTAAGAGCCGTAACAGGAGTTCCGATTATTTATGCCGGCATGGGCGAAAAGCTTGCAGACTTAGAGCAGTTCTATCCGGACCGTATGGCCAGCCGAATCTTGGGAATGGGCGATGTCCTTTCCCTGATTGAGAAAGCAGAAGAAGCTGTAGACGAAGAAGAAGCCAAGGAAATGGCCAACCGTCTGAAAAAGAACGACATGAACTTTGATGACTACCTTATGTCCATGAAGCAGATTCGCCAGATGGGTGGTCTTGCAGAAGTCCTGAAAATGATGCCGGGCATGGGTGGAGATTCCCTGGTAGTAGATGAAAGCAAGCTGGTAAAAATTGAAGCCATTATTTCATCTATGACCGCTAAGGAAAGAAAGAATCCGAAGCTTTTAAATCCTTCCAGAAAGAATCGTATTGCCAGAGGCGCCGGCGTTGATATTGCAGATGTCAATCGTCTGGTAAAACAGTTTGAAAACGCAAAGAAAGCCATGAAACAGATGGGCGGAATCAACGGCCTGATGGGTGGCAAACGTGGCAAGGGCATGTTTGGAAAAGGCATGTTCGGCGGAAAGAAAGGATTTTTCTAAAACAGGTACTAAAAGGTTTAAAAAACTTTTTATATAAACATTAAAACAATAGCGGTAAACCGCAGAAAGAGGAAAAAAATGGCAGTTAAAATCAGATTAAGAAGAATGGGCAAAAAGAAAGCACCTTTTTACAGAATCATCGTTGCAGATGCAAGATCTCCTCGTGATGGAAGATTCATCGAGGAAATCGGAACATACGATCCAAATCTTGAGCCAAGCGCAGTTTCTTTCAACAAAGAATTAACTGAAAAATGGCTTCAGAACGGTGCTCAGCCTACAGAAGTAGTTGCCAAATTACTCAAAGGAGAAGGTTTCATCAAATAAGTAAGAGAGGTGACTAGATGAAAGAGTTAGTAGAAGTTATTGCTAAGGCTCTTGTTGATTCACCTGATGAAGTTTTCGTTGCCCAAAGAGATGAAGAAGATGGAACAATTGTTCTGGAATTACATGTCGCTAAAGAAGATATGGGCAAAGTAATTGGCAAGAAGGGCCGTATAGCGAAATCCATTAGAACTGTTGTTAAGACTGCAGCGACTAAGAAAGATCTCAAGGTTGTAGTTGATATAGTAGAGTAGGTTTTATGGAACAATTTTTGCGAATCGGTGTAATTTCATCAACACATGGAATAAAGGGCGAAGTCAAAGTCTTTCCGACTACGGATTCGCCCCGAAGATTCTGTGAAGTGAAAGATGTAATTTTAAAAACGAAAAAGGGCGATATCGAAACAGAAATCAAAGGGGTCAGGTTTTTCAAAAATCTGGCCATTGTTCAATTTGCGTGTTTCACCAATCCTGAAGACGCAAAGAAGTACATTGGTACCGATATTATGATTCACCGCAAGGATGCCCAGCCTTTA
>JAZUGA010000087.1:0-45791 GCA_045640945.1 Lachnospiraceae bacterium
GTCCACTGTGCTGCACGGATGGAGCCCTGACGAGCATGTCCTGTTCCTTTTTGTCTCCAAGGTTTCTTTCCACCACCGGAAACTTCTGAACGGGTTTTCGCACTCTGTGTGCCCTGACGTTTGTTAGCGAGCTGTGCTACTACAGCTAAGTGTAAAAGATGTTCATTTACTTCTACGCCGAAAATCTCATCACATAATTCGATTTCGCCAACTGCTTCGCCTTTCATATTGTAAACAGATACTTTTGACATCTGAATTTCCTCCTTTCCTTGTCTTGTCATGCCTTGATAGCTTCACGAACAACTACTAAAGCCTTCTTTGGTCCAGGTACAGCACCTTTAACAAGGATCAGATTGTCGTCAGCATCAACTCTTACTACTTCAAGGTTCTGGATAGTAACTTTCTTAGCTCCCATCTGGCCAGGCATATGTTTTCCTTTGAATACTCTTGATGGATCAGATGCACTGCCGTTTGAACCTGCGTGACGGTGATATTTAGAACCGTGCTTCATAGGTCCTCTGTGCTGACCAAATCTCTTGATCGCACCCTGGTAGCCTTTACCTTTTGAAATTGCAGAAACGTCAATTTTGTCGCCTGCTTCAAAAATGTCTGCCTTGATTTCGTCTTTTACATTGTACTCAGCAGCGTTCTCGAACTTGAATTCTCTAACGAATCTCTTGTAAGGGATACCTGCCTTGTCGAATTTGCCTCTGTCAGGAGAGTTTACTAAAGTTTCTCTCTTGTCCATGAAGCCAACCTGAACAGCTGCATAGCCGTCCTTTTCTTCAGTCTTAACCTGTGTAACTACACAAGGACCTGCCTGAAGAACTGTAACCGGTGTTAACACGCCGTCTTCGTTGAAGATCTGTGTCATACCGATTTTTGTTGCTAAAATCGCTTTCTTCATATTTTTTAACCTCCTGTTAAACTACAGCGGAACGTCAATCGCAGCTTGCCTTATATAAGGAAGTCCGTCGTTAACGTTCATCCTAGAACAGATTGTGTTCTTACTGTTCCTTCATTTTGATGTCTACGTAAACTCCAGCTGGCATATCGAGCTTTGTTAAAGCTTCGATAGTCTTCTGTGTAGGTGCGATAACATCGATGAGTCTCTTATGAGTTCTCTGTTCGAACTGTTCGCGGGAATCTTTGTATTTGTGAACAGCTCTTAAAATAGTAACAACTTCCTTTTTAGTAGGAAGAGGAACTGGTCCACTTACCTGAGATCCGTTTTTCTTTACAGTGTCGATGATTTTTTCTGCTGACTGATCAATAAGTTTGTGTTCGTAAGCCTTGAGAGTGATTCTCATTACCTGGTTTGCCATAATAGCCTCCTTAAAAATTTGATTTTTTACTGTTTGTCCACTCTTCCGTGTGTGTCGCGCTTATCCCGTAAAAAATTGGCATAATTATACAGCCAATTTCTTTGTGATCCGTTAACCATTCCCGCTCGCAAGTCTTGCTCCGCCTTCGGGGCCCAGCCAATCCGTCAATCGACTAAAGGCCGGCTAACTCTTGTTACGCTGACGTACACGTTGTTTCCGCCTCAATTGACGGACCATGGTGCACATTGACGGGCTGTCAGGTTCTCTGACTTTCGCTCCGCGGAATTACCTGCTTAATCTGCAGCAACTTCCTACTTCATAGCTATCCACGTCACAGCTTGACCATCATACTATATTCTTTGGGGTATTGCAAGAGAAAATTTAGAATAATTTCACAAAATTTTTCAAAAAATTTTGTAACAGATTTTTTATAGGAAATATCAGTTTTCCGAAGAATCCTTCGGGATTTTAACTGATATTTCCACTTTTTACAAGAATTTTTATTTAAAGAACCTGGAGTTTAACTTTTACAGAAATTTTACGGGAGGTTTCCATGTTGTCAAATTGAACAATATGAGCCTTCATGTCTTCATCAAAGCCTAAAACAATTCCGTTTCCAAAGACCTCATGACGGACTTTCGTGCCTGGACTAAGGATTTCCTTCCTTATATTATCTGGCATCAAACGATCTTTATAATCCACATAACTCCGGGTGCCGTTAATCAGCGTCTGCTCCGGCGGATTATCGTACTCCAGATTGGTTTCTTCTATATTAAGTATAAACCGGGAAGGATACCGAGGCTCTCCATCATAATTCCGTCCTTCTGCCTCGCTTAAGAACAGGCCCTTTTCCGCACGAGTCAAAGCAACAAAACAAAGCCGCCGCTCTTCTTCCATGGCATCGGCAGTATTTACTTTTTTCGAAGGGAAAACGTCCTCACTCATACCACATAAGAATACATACGGAAACTCCAGGCCCTTGGCAGCATGAATGGTCATCATTTTTACCTTATCATAAGATACCGGTTCATCCATGTTGGTAAAGAGAGCCACATGCTCCAGATAATTCCTCAGGTCCGTCTCTTCTCCACAAGTGGTTTCAAATTCATAAACCGACTGTTTCAGCTCTGCCAGATTGTCCAGCCGCTCCTGACTGCCTTCCGTTCTTAAGAGAGCTTCATAACCGCTCATTTCCAGAACCTTTGCCAAAAGCTCGGTTATAGTCAGTTCCTCTGCCAGTTTCTGCAGCTCTTTTATCATGGAAATAAAAGCCGCCGCCTTCGTGCCTTTAAAGATTTCATTGTCAATATGGTCACAAAGAGTCTGATACAAAGTTTTCTTTTCTTTTTCCGCCTGCGTTTTCAGGAATTCCATGCGTCGCTTTCCCATGTTTCGCTTCGGCGTATTTATGATTCTCATGAAGCTTAAATCGTCCATATACGCCAGCATACGCAGATAGCTTAAAGTATCTTTTATTTCCATCCGGTCGAAAAACTGAACGCCACTGTATATATGGTAAGGAAGTTTTTCATGCAAAAAGACTTCTTCCAAATTTCTGGACAGATAATGGGCCCGATACAGAATACAGATGTCTCCCAAACGGACGCCTTCCGATTCCAGCTGACGGATTTTGTCGTGAATCCAGGCAGCCTCGTCCTTGCTGCTTTTTGCATGATGATAAAGGACCTTCTTTTCATGGTCCAGCTTTGGAAGCAGTTTTTTCTCAATACGGTGCACATTCTTTTCAATCAGAGAGTTGGCCGCATCCAGAATTTCCGGCGACGAACGATAATTCTCCACCATCATTATGGTCTGGGTATCTTTAAACTTCTTGTCGAAGTTCATAAGGTAACGGGAGTCCGCTCCTCTCCAAGAATAGATGGTCTGGTCCGGATCCCCTACCACAAATAAGTTTTTATGATAATCACAGAGCACCCGCATCAGATCATACTGCTGCAGATCAATATCCTGGAACTCATCAATCATGATGTATTCCAGTCTCTGCTGCCATTTCAATTTAATTTCTTCATTAATATCAAATATATGCAGGACCAGAACAATCAGGTCATTATAATCCAGGCCGAAGCATTTCTTTTCCTGATACAAGTAGCCGTAAAAGATTATGTCGTCGGTTTCCGTAGCTTCCATATATTTCTCATGCAAAGCGTCAATGGATAAGCCGGTCAGGTCTTCATAATATTTCGGCTTGTATTTCGTCTTCTGCATTTCAATCATGTCCCGGGCGGAAGAAAAGGTCCGGTCACGCATGGTCAGTCCTCTTTCTTCATATATAATACCCAGCATGGTATCGATGTCCGAATTATCCAGAACTATGAAATTGGAAGGATAGCCTACTGCGTTACTCTCCTCACTAAGAACCGAAACGCAGAATCCATGAAAGGTGTTGATGTATCCCGTATCGTTGTCGCCCGTCAGTTTATGGATTCTCTGCCGCATTTCCTGGGCCGCCTTATTGGTAAAGGTTACGCAGAGAATATTTCCCGGCATAATTCCTACATTATTTACTAAATAGGCAAAGCGATGAGTCAGCGCCCTGGTCTTTCCGGAGCCAGCGCCTGCAATGACTCTTACAAAGCCTTCTGTTGTCATTACCGCCTGAAGCTGGGCCTCGTTTAACGTATCTTTTTCTTCGTTTAAATCAAACATTCTGCACCTGTCTTTTTTCATTTATTTCCACTTGGTTGATTATAGCGAACATTTGTTCGTTTATCAATAATTTTCTTTTTTTTCATATTTTCTACTATAAAAAAAGAAGCCAGGTGCTATAATATCGCCATGGCTCAGAATAAAAGTTCAAAATTCAATATCGGTCCGATTTTCGTCCTGCTGGCATCTTTATGCTTCAGCATTGGCGGACTCTGCATTAAAAGCATTCCATGGAATGCCATGGCAATTAATGGCTCCAGAAATGTTTTAGCTGCTATTGTCTTTGGAATCTATTTGCTGGTAACCCATCATAAGCTGACGATCAATAAGCCTGTAATCATCGGTGCGCTTTCCATGTCGGCAACAACCATTCTGTTTACTTATGCAAATAAGATGACAACTGCGGCCAATACGATTATTCTTCAGTACACCGCGCCGATTTTTGTTATTATTCTGTCTGCCCTTATTTTCAAAATCAAGCCGAAAAAGCTGGATATTATTGCAGTGATTTTAATATTCGGCGGCGTTGTATGTTTCTTCGTGGACAGCCTTTCTGCCGGAAACATGTTAGGCAACGGCCTTGCCCTTTTATCTGGTCTCACCTACGCAGGCATCTTCATGATGAATTCTTCCGAACGGGCAGATTCCCTATCTTCCACATTTTTCGGAATGTGGATCAATGTGGTCGTGGGTGCGCCATTCGTTTTCCAGCAGGACTTTTCTGCAACCACAACTTCCGCCTGGATTGCCTTTGCATGTCTGGGACTGTTCCAGGTAGGCTTCGGTTATGTATTCTTAAATATCGGCTTAAAGACCACTCCAGCTACCATGGCTTCTTTAGTCTGCGGCCTGGAGCCTGTATTAAATCCAGTATTGGTAGCCATCGTTTATCACGAAATGCTGACCCCTCTTGCTTTTATTGGTGCTGCCATCGTGTTCTTTACAATTATTATCTATAATGTTTTGAAAGCAAAAGTCCGTGTGTAAATCCGCTCTGCATTTGTAAATTTCATGGATTTTTAAGCCGTCCGATCTGACCAGATTTGACGGTTTTTTTATTTCGTCGTATAATACAAAAAATAAATAATTCGGCATAAGCCATAAATACTCTGAAAAGCGAAGTGACATTCCGTCACAACAACAGGTAACTCTAACATCCAAGCCTGGAAGGTTTTCGCATCAAAGCTATACTCGCTTAAAAAAAGAAAGGCTTCCCACCACAAGAAACCCCTCTCACCTAAGTTCCACCGAAGGAGGCTTCCCATGGAAAAGCAATTTACTTTTGGTATGCTAAAGTCCCTGCTGGATGCCCACACTATGGGCGTGCACGCAGCATCCGCGCTCCTTAGCGACTGCGGCTATAAAGTTATTATCGCACCACCGCAAATCGAAGACGCCGTTGATAGAATTGCGTCTGAAGCCAGTCAGAAAATTCTTTTAGACTGGATCCGAACAAACCATATTACCAATTTAGGCATTTCTTATCGTCTGGATCCTGACGACGCAGTCCAATTAGTGGGCCGCATCGTTTATTTGCTGAAGAAAAATGGGCTCTATGAATCCGCAGACAGTATCGTGAAAGCGATTCATTTCGCAGGCCTTAAACCAGCATGCGATAAAATAGAGGCGGAATATGATGGTCGCATCAAAACATTCCGTGGCGGCGAAAGCGCCGAAGAAACTCTTTTCGTCATGGGCGTTCCCGCTGATCAAATTCCAAAGACCATCACGGAAGGATGTCAGTATGACAAGGACCTTTTAAATTTCGGTCGCGAAATCATCCGCAAAAACGAATATGAAAATCAAAAGCCGTTATCCAGAAACCGTTACAAGGAATTCGGAACAGCAAATGACACTTTAGAGCTCCGCCTGAACCATAACTTTGAAGGCGGTTTTCAGCCATTGATCCGGGCCCATTCCGGACCATACTCCTCCGACATGCCCAGACAGCAATGTCTCCGGAAATACTGGGATTGGTGCAGAGACCTTGCAGATGCCGGCTTTCTGGACATCCTGTCCATCGGCAGTTCCCAGCTTTCTCAATCCAATTTTGGTGAATCCTGGGAAGGTAAGCCAAACGGAGGCGGTGTTCCAGTTAACTCCGAAGAAGAATATCATGCCATCTGGCAGGCGGCACGGCCAATGCTGGTCCGCACCTATTCTGCAACTAAGAACGTAGCAAAAAATGCAGCAGTCTATGAACGAAGCATCAATATCTGCTGGCATGCCCTGTCCTTGTGGTGGTTTAACGAATTGGATGGACGCGGTCCAAATGCCCTCTATCCAAACCTCGTGGAACATATAGACGCCATTCGTTATAGTGCCGCTACGAACAAGCCTGTAGAAACCAATGTGCCTCATCACTTCGCCTTCCGTGGCTGTGATGATGTTACCTATATCGTCTCTGGCTTTCTGGCTGCGAAGCTTGCCAAAAAGTCAGGAATCCGAACCTTCGTATTACAGAACATGCTGAATACGCCTCGCAGTACCTGGGGAATTCAGGATTTAGCGAAGTCCCGGGTGATTCTTAAGCTGACCAAGGAGCTGGAAGATTCCAGTTTTAAAGTGGTACTTCAAACCCGTGCCGGATTGGATTATTTCAAGCCAGACATTGAAGAAGCGAAAATTCAATTAGCAGCGGTAACTGCGATGATGGACGACATCGACCCGCTCAATATCTATTCCCCGGAAATCATCCATGTAGTAAGTTACTCCGAGGCCCTTTATCTGGCTACGCCGGATATCATCAACGACAGCATTAAAATTACACGGCAGGCTTTAAGCGAATACCGCAAATTAAAGCAGCGGCACGAAACGCCGGACGTAATGACCGACGAAATATTGAACCGTACGGAACACCTGGAAAAAGAATGTCGCGCCATCATAGGCGCCATGGAAGAAACCATACCGGATTTATATTCCGCGCAAGGCATGTATCTGGCTTTTGTCGCCGGGTGGCTTCCTGTTCCGGAGCTTTGGTCCGATTCGGAAGAATTCCGTTTTGCCAAAGGCTGGGGAACAAAAGGCGTAAAGGGTTCCATTGTCCTTACCGATCAGAACCTTTCCAGTCAAAACGCAAACGATGAAACCCGCATCATAGCAAACGCTGACCATCGCATCAACCGTTGTATTACGAACATGGAAGAAGCCATAAGAATGCTTCAGGAAAAATAAGGAGGTACACCATGACTACAAAAAAAGTATTTGTCTGTGGTTGCGGACACCAAGGTATGTCAATGGCTGCCCACCTTGCACTGAATAATGTTGAAGTGTCTCTGTGGAACCGCACAGAATCCAATATTAAAGAAATCCTGGATACCCATGAAATCCATTGCAATGGAGTCGTCGAAGGCACAGCCCATATTGACCGGGTTTCGACAAACATCGAAGATGTCATTAGTGACTTCATCATGATTTCCACCCCAAGCAGCGCTCATGCAGACCTTGCAAAACTTCTTGCGCCTTATGTCCATAAAGACATGACCATCATTCTCAACCCAGGGCGGACTTTCGGTGCCATTGAATTTGCGGAAGTCCTGAAAGAATCTGGTGTTGTCGAATTGCCTCATATCGCAGAGACCCAGACCATTGTCTATACCTGCCGACGGAATGGTCCGAACGAGGCAACGATATTTGCATTAAAAAATGACGTAAAAATCGCGGCCCTGCGTGGAACCAGCATCGACCATGTTTTAGACCTGATGCCGGACTGCTTAAAGCCCCATTATACCCCAGTATCTTCTGTAGCCTTTACTTCCCTTGCCAATGTTGGCATGATTTTGCACTGCGCTCCTGTTTTGATGAACATTGGATGGATTGAAGCGGAAGATATTGGTTTTAAATATTATCACCAGGGAATTTCCCGCTCTGTCGCAAACTATCTGGAGAAACTGGATAATGAGCGTCTTGCCGTAGCTGCTGCCCTCGGTTTTCAGATAGAATCTACTGCCGACTGGCTACGCAATACTTACGGAGTTACAGGAAATACTCTCTACGAATGTATCCAGAACAACACCAGCTATGAAGAAATTGACGCGCCTGCAGAAATCCGCTACCGCTACATCATGGAAGATGTTCCAAACGGTCTCGTTCCAATGGAGCATATCGGCCAGGAATTGGGTGTGCCTACTCCGAATATCACCACTATCATTAATCTGGCTTCATCCGCACTGGATATGGATTTCCGTGCCATGGGGCGCACCTTTTCCCTTGAATTTCTTCGCGACTGCTTATAGTCAGTTTTCTACTTAAACATAAAAGACCAGCGCTGTAACGCTGGTCTTTCTTTATTTTTGATATGTAGATATTATTATCAATCCGGGTAAACGAAAGGCCGGTCGAATTTCTTCAGGTCTTCTAATACCTCTTCGTCGAAAGCATATCTGGTTCTGCTGCCATCGGTCGTGAATACCATGGTCGGTTTCGTTTCTGCATCGAAAGCCTTCCATTCTTCCATTCCTTCATGGTTTGGATTACCCGTCTTCGCAAAAGCAACTAAAGCTCCAGCCATTTCTTCCTGAAGTTTTTCTGCGCCCTCAAACTGATTTACCGGGAACTGCATTGCTGTATGCATAAAGAACGGCATGTCTGCGCAATGCCATGCAAGTTTTCCGCCCTTCACTGGGAATTCCTGTGCCAGCATACCGATATAAATAGGTGCAGCTCCTTTTACGACAGAACGTTTTGCTACATGATCTAAGGAACCATATCGGGTGGAGAAATCCATCGCCAGTACATCCAGAATCGGTTTCTCCGGATAAGCCTTCTTGAAGTCTTCTATAATCTTCTCGGAATCTTCTCCAAACTTGTCCTGAATAGCAGCCAAGGTCTCTTCTTCCGTCAGCTCATATTTTTTCGGCAGAATCGGATTGTACGCATGCTCTGCAATACAAGTAAAGACAATCGTCGGAACGTTAAAAGCATTCGGATTAAATCCGTCTTCTCTTGCATAGCCCAGATAATATCCGTTCGCTAAAGGCGCCCATCCAGTAATGTCGTATCCTTCTGCTCTCATTTCCTTCTGGTTCTTCAGGTAGGAATTAATCAGATCATCATATGGAACATCGCAGAGACGTTCGAACTCCTCTTCCGGAATATTCAGGTCTTTCAGCATTCTGCCAACAACTTCTTTGCTGACTGCTGCGTCTGGACGAGGACGACGTTTATGAATACCACTATGAACAACCGCTTTATGGAAGAGTCCATCTGCTGCAGGCATCTGAAGCAAAGCACATACTTTTCCGCCGCCGCCAGACTGTCCGAAAATCGTTACGTTATTCGGGTCGCCACCGAACTTTTCAATGTTGTCGCGAATCCATTCCAGAGCTGCAACAATGTCTGCCATTCCTACGTTTCCGGAATTTGCGAATTTCTCATCCCCATAAGCAGATACATCCAGATAGCCTAAAATGTTCAGACGATGATTTAAGCTTACGGTAACAACGTCACCGTATTGGCAAAGTTCTTTGCCTTCAATGCAAGCCAGTTCTACTGCAGAACCAAATAAGAAGCCGCCACCATGAAGCCACACCATAACCGGTTTTTTTGCAGTTGGATCCAAGGTCTGGGTCCATACGTTTAAGAACTGACACTCTTCTGCCTGTGGCCAGTAGCGATGAGGAACTGTAATTTCTTCGCCAGCGTGATCCTTTAAAGGAGTCAGGGAAGCAGAGCCATAGCCCCATGCGTCCTTAACGCCTTCCCATGGTGATACAGGAGTCGGCATCTGGAAACGCTTTGCGTCCGCATATTTAATGCCCTGGAATATATATGTTTCGTCGAAATAGTAACCACGGATTTTTCCAGCAATCGTTTCGACAATTGGCCATCTTTGGCTGTCTTCAATATTTTTAACCATACCTTTTCCTCCGCAATCAGAGATTAAAACTTAATATCATAGATACAAGGAATTGATTCTAAAATTGTATTGTCATAAGGTGACTCCAGTGATTCAACCTCATCCGGCTCGAATCTTTCTACACCATAAGCTGTGGTCAGATCGTAGCTGCCATAGCCATAGCCAAGACCGTTCTGAATCAGACGGTCTAAATTCTGCAGAAGGATGAGTCCGCCGCCAGCGATAGAATGGTCTGGATATAATCTTGTCTCATTTTCTTCACAGAAGCAGAACAGATTGAAATGATCATTAATCGTAATATGGAAGCATGGCTCCTCACCAAATGGATAGATTGGCAATTCGATGTTAAAACGGTCTACCCAACCTTTCAGACGTTCCTTTTCTGCCGGGTCTTCTTCTGCTGCATAACGGCGTTCAAAACTACCGACATCTACTTTTGGCAGACGATATAAGGTAGGCTGATAGTAAATATGCATTTTGAAGAAGCCTGAGCTGTAATGCCACTCAATACGGCGTCCGGTCATACTGTCTGTAAAGAAATGTCTCTTCTCTGGAAGAGCTTTTCCTGGATATTTAATTGCGCCAAATACTGGAGTAACTTTAATCAGACGTTCGAATTCCTCAAACAGACCTTCCTCGGTAATAACCAGCGTTACCAGATCCTGTGCAACGTCAAGAACCAGGCTGTAATGAACTTCCTTTCCTTTTTCTGTAGATACGATAATATGAACGAAATACAGTCCATCTTCACCTTTCAGGCACTCGTATTTTTTCCAAACGAACTCTCCTCCGTTTTCTGCCCACTGAAGGTTTTCTCCATCAATAAAGCGTACGAAATATTCGTTTCCATCATCCATGATGATATTGAAATTCTTTCCTGTCAGTTCGTGGTTATTCGGTGCACGGAACTGCAGCAATGGGTCAAATTTTGGTAATGGCATAATTAATCCCCCTTTTTATAATTTGAAATGATTATATCATTATTTGAAAACACATGAAAAACGTTATTTCAAAATCTTCCGAATTTGTTCCTCGGTAGCTTTTGGATACATCTTTTTTACCTGGTCATAGATTCTCTGTCTGGAAGTTTCCGGTTCTTCTTTATAGGCACTTCGCACCAGTTCCGGTCCCCAGATGCTTTCCGGCGTAGCTAAAACAGCAATGCTCCAGCCATACTCCTGACCTTTCTTATTTGTCTTCCGTTTGAACTCTTTATCCACAAGATAGGTCATCATCTGAAGCTCTGTCATAATTCCGTCGAAATTTTTCTCGCCGCCTTTTCCGAATCCAGCCTTCTCTTTTAATTCAAAAGAGAAATAAGCCTCCTCTTCCGGCTTTTCTCCTGGAAATAAATCCATGATCAGCTTCATTCGGCGCTTTGCTTTCTGGTCATCCCACAAAGCATCGAAATCATAACCGTCTCTTCGCCAGTTAGCAAAATACGGCAGCCAATCCAGAGAAATGAATCCCGCCTTTTTATCAAAGAATTTTCCATAAGCCACTTCCTGACTTTTAGAAATCAGAATTCTCCATTCCCACGGATCATTTTTCTCATCTCCGCTCCACCAATAGAGAGGGGACGTCATTTCCTCCACAGAAAAACCTTCCACACTGTTTGCAAACAGCGGTAAGAATCCAACCTTTTTGATATGCTTAATGAGCGCTTTATATGTCCGGATTCGTTTTGCATCGTCCAGCGCTTTTCCCTGCATAATCCATTCGCCGTTCTCTGTTCTCATCCGTTCCTCCAGTTTTATTCCTTCACCGGGTCAGCGTCCCATGTTCCAGCGAGTAAGTCCGAAACGACTTTTCTCTTAACAGGAAGCCACTCTGCAAAGGCCTTCCGCAGGCAGATTTCCCAGAAGTCCCACTCATGCTTATAATCCGGAAGAATAAACGGAATTACTTCACATCCTTTTTCTTTCAGATATTTCGCTCCGTTGGTAGAACCTGCATAAGCAATCGGATCTTTATCTCCGCAAGCTAAAATAAATACTGGCAGATTAGCGCCCTGGGCAATTTTATTTTCAATCGTTTCATATATATCGGAATGTGGAATATCTTTCGGCTGCTTCGGCATAGCCCAGCCAGCTGCAATCATTTTCTCACGGAACTGTGCATGACCAGCCGCAGGCTTACCAGCTCCCGAGCTCTTCGGAGGAATACCCGCCGACATAATCAGTGCATAGGAAAAACGGTCGCATTTATCCAAAGCCATCTTCAAGGCTCCGCCGCCTCCCATGGAAAGACCGCCGATAAAATTGTCTTCTCTCTTATCGGAAAGATTTGGGAATCTGGAGAAAATGAAATTCCATAATTCTTCCGTTAAATATTTATAATATTTTCCTCCCCGTGGATAATCAGAATATCCAGCGTTATAGTCACACGGGCAGATAACTGCGCAATTATATTCCACTGCGTAGCGGGCGATATTGGTCCAGTTCAGATAATCGGCATCATCACCGCTTCCGCCATGAAGCAGCCAAAGAACAGGGAATTTCTCTTCTGGTGCATAAATGTCTTTCAGCGGATAACCTACATCAAAGCCCTGATCAAAGCTAGGAAGGATAGCCGTTACGTTTGTTGCCATTCCAAGCTCACGTGAAAAAAAGTTTAATCTCATTACAGCCATGTCGTACCTCCTTTACTCTGCACAAACGAACTCATTCAGTTCTGTTTTTAATGCGGCGTCGCAGAATTCCCAAAGGTCTTCTGTCTCGTATTTCTTTTCACGGACAGAGAATCCTAACTGACGTAAATTCTGCGCAGCGCGGGCAGCATAAGCGGATAATTCACCGCTTCCGCGATAAGATACGGAAATTTCCGGAAGAGCTTCTCCGCTCTCTGCAAGAGCTTTTCCTTTGCCAAATAATTCCGCATCATCCTCAAGGGCGTCATCTAATCCAACATGAATGGAAACGCCTTTTTCCGCAAGACCTGCATTAAAATCCTTCAGATAAGTCTCTTCCAGATTTTCTTCAAAAGCTCCTTCAAAAAGGATGACCTTGCTGTATTTTTCCGGATTCGTAAGTGCGGCTTTCAGAGCAGCATAAGCGCCGAAGGAAACGCCGCCAATGTAGTTGTCCTCCCGCTTATCGGAAAGAGCCAAGGAGCCTGTTGCCACGGTCCAAAGTTCTTCCGTAATGTGCTGGGTAAACTTCTGACCTCTTGGGTCCTCTGAATAAAGCTTGTTATTGGTGCATGGCATAACGACCGCCAGATTATGCTCCTGGGCATAACGGGCGATGTTGGAATTACGTAAGAATTCCGAATCGTCACCATATTCGCTTCCGATCAGCCAGAGCGTCTTGAACCGGACATCTCTTGGATAGATCTCTTCGTATGTTGCATTTGCATTTTCTTTCGTTGGAACCAGGCTTGGAAGAAAAACACTGAAGTTGGCCTGCATACCCCATGTGAAAGATAAGATATTCATTTGTAAGGTTGCCATAGTTTTACCTCCCTTTGATAAGGCTTCTTTTTCTTTAAATATAACAGATATTCCCACAAAAAATAACTAAAAAATCGGAAATTGGATTTGTCAGTTTTTTCTGTCCCGAACTTGATACTGCTATGTTTTTCACTTATTATTAATCTATAAGAATGGTTGCTGGCTTTTATGGTCAGCGAAGTCAAAAATAAAGGAGCTAGATTATGTCAGAATTTAAGTACAGTCATTTGTTTGAGCCAATCGTGCTCGGAAACCAGATGTTCCGGAACCGAATTTTCAACTCCCCTACCGGCGTGGAAATTGACCCGGAAAGATATTCCTGCGCATATTATGAACGTAAAGCCATCGGCGGCTCTGCTTCGGTTTGCATCGGTGATGCTTGCCCGAATGAGTTTGGCCGGGTCCGTCCTTCCCAGATCAATCTGTGGAACAACGACGAAAGTCAGAAGCTGGCAAATATTGCCCACAGCATTTCTCGTCATGGTGCGGTTGCAACCATGGAAATTTTAGATGCAGGCAACTGCGCTACTTATTCCGCGTCTCTTGGCGCTCCTTTATATGGTCCGGTAGACGGAATTTCCCCAGAAGGGATTCCAATCCACAGGATGACGGAAGAACAGATTTACGCGTCCATTGAACAGCATGCCAAAGCAGCTTTATATGCGAAACGATTAGGCTACGGAATGGTCACGGTTCACGGCGGCCATGGCTGGCTGATCACCCAGTTCTTAGACCCATCCAACAATCGTAAGGATCAGTGGGGCGGAAGCATTGAAAATCGTGCCCGTCTTGCCATTGCAATCTGCGACCGAATTCACGAGGTCTGTGGAAGAGGCTTCCCTGTAGAAATCCGTATCGTTGGAGATGAAGTATACCCAGGCGGCTATCATATTGAAGAAGGTATCAAACAGGCTCAGCTGCTGGATGGTCATGCAGATTTAATTCATGTTTCCACCGGAAGCCATGAAGTAAAAGAAGTCTTCACCATCACTCATCCAAGCATGTTCCTGGCAGATGGCGCCAATGTAAAATATGCAGCTGAAATCAAGAAATATGTGAAAAACACACCGATTGCAACGGTAGGCGCTCTTTCCGAGCCAGACCAGTTAGAAGAAATCATTGCCAGCGGACAGGCCGATGTTGTGGAATTAGCTCGTGGACTGATCTGCGACCCAGACCTTCCGATCAAGCTTCAGCGTGGCAAAGAAGATGAGGTCCGCAAATGTATGCGCTGTCTCTTCTGCTTCTCTGAGCATATGCACTCCGCAATTATTCCATGTGCCATCAATCCAGAAATTGGTCATGAATACGAAATGCATGACGCTCCAATCCGCAATGTAAAAAAGAAAGTCCTGATTGCCGGTGGTGGAATGGCTGGTATGCAGGCTGCAATTACCGCCGCGGATAACGAACACACCGTAATCCTTTGCGAGAAAAAAGCGGAACTTGGCGGCGCCCTTCTCTGCGAGGAAAACGTACCTTTCAAAGAAAAATTAGGACAGTATATTGCTCTTCAGAAACGCTTAATTTCCCGTCGGGACAATATTGAAGTTCGTTTAAATACCGAAGTTACTCCAGAGCTGATCAAAGAAGTGGCTCCGGATGCTGTAATCTGCGCTCTGGGTGCAAGACCGGTGAAACCGAATATTCCTGGTATTGACCGTGACAACGTATTCAGTGCAGAAGAAATTTATTATGATCCGGAAAAAGCCGGCGAGAACATCGTTATTTTAGGCGGCGGTCTGGTTGGACTGGAGCTTTCCATTATGCTTTCCGGTCTGGGCAAAAAATGTACTGTCGTAGAAATGATGCCGAATTTAAATGATGGTGGCAACAATCTTCATGGCGTGGCGCTTTCCTGTGAACTGAAAAAATGCGGCGTGAAAGTCAGCCCTGCAACTAAGGCGGTTGCCATCAATGAAGACGGTGTTCTTTGCGAATATACGGGTGCAAAGCCTGCTCCGGAATCGAAATTTGGCATGGATAACTTCTATCCAGACGGTACCGAAGGAACTGTAACCTTTGCTGCGGATACGGTAATCTACGCCGTAGGCCAGAAGCCTCTCCGGGAAGAAGCAAATGCCCTGCGTGGTATTGTTCCGGAATTCCATCAGGTGGGAGACTGCGTTGTTGCAAAGAATATTTACGAGGCAACTCATAATGCGCATTACATCGCAAAAGATTTAGGAAGAATGTAATCGATTTTGATTGAAATCCTACTCCTATCATTTTCAGCGAGGACATATTGGCAAGGGAGATATCCTACAGGGTATCTCCCTTTTTTGTGCAAGAAGGGAACTAAAAAGGCGGCACAACCGTCTCTATACGATGAAAGCACAAATTGCGACGGGGAATTCAGTTGAAAATGCCCGTCGCAAAATACAATAACTCTCCATAGAGACGATTTCTCCCGTCTTAAAATATGATCATGCCTTATAGCGACGGTTTCGACCCGTCTCAATTTTAGAAAAATGGCTAAAGAGACGGTACACCAATCGTCAGGGACGTGAAACTAAAAAATGTCATCTGAAAATTGAATCCTCGAGATTCGAAGGATGCATAAAGATTACTTCTGGCAGCATAAAAATAGCGGGAACCCTTGATTTACTGGATTCCCGCTGTTTTCTAAAAAATGGCTAGGAGGATTCGTACCTCCAGCTGTCGAAGCTGTTTAATCGCTAATCGTTGAGTTTGGGTAAAAATTAACGCTTAGCAGATGATTTTCTATTTAATCTAATTACTTTTTTTATTGCAATTCCCATTCCAGCAAGTGCAATCACCATTGCGATTCCATAAGGAAGTGCATTGTTGGTATCGCCTGTGTCTACGACAGAATTGTTCCCTTTGCTTTCTATTTTTATTTTGATGCTCTCTACGGCAGAATCGTTCTGATTCTTATCGCCCTTCACATAATAGAACACGTAATATTCTCCGGCATTTTTCGCTTCCGGTATATCGGTGGACCAGCCACTTTCCGGACACGAATCGGTCTCACTTAATACATAATACAATGTTCCATATTCACAGCTGCCCGGAATAACAAGTTTCTGATTTGTGCCATCATATGTCAGGCCTTCTTTTGCTTTTGGATCAATGATGCTCGGAATGTCCCTCTTCTTTATCTCTGCCTTTATGCAGAAAATCGGACTATCGGCATGAGTGTCATCACCCGCTGCATAAAAGTGAATATAGTAGGTTCCCGCATTGATTCTGGTATCTATGTTGTCCTTGAATTCGCTCTTATCCGGCACATCCTCTGAATCAGTAACTGCATATTTCATGGTTCCGCCTTCAGCCGTTCCTTCGTCAGCAAGAACATATGGGTCACCATCATAAACGAGTTCCTGTGCCTGAGGCGGCGTCATAACCTTTGCAAAATTACCTTCCCAGCTGGCGTATAGTGTCATGTTGTCGGACACTGTGTAATTTTCAAAATCCCATGCATTCACACATTCCGATTCCATAAACCATCCCTTAAATATCATCTTGGCTGCCGATGGGTCTGCAGGTTTTGTAACCTTCATGCCTGGTATTACATTAACAGGAGCAATCTGCACACCATAACCGTTCATATCATAAGTTACCTTGAACTCAGCGCTCGCAGACAGAATCTTTGCCTCAACAACTTCCGGTTTCGTACTTATATAATTGACAGGGTATAACTCATCCTCTTCTACATATACGAAATAGTGGACATAGTACGTGCCAGCATCGGTAGCCTTCGGAATCTCTGTGCTCCACGCTTCGTCAGTCACAACATCGTCTGCATTATTTGTAAGTGCGTATTTCATTGTAGTTTCTGCCGCAGTGGTGCTTCCGGCAGTAACAAGTTCCTGTGGATTTCCGTTAGTCACCAGATTTTCTTTGGCCTGAGGTGCCGTATAAGGCGGTTCGATTTTGGCAATTTTCACTTCAATGCGATAATTGTCATCAAGGACATCCGAACGACCATAGTCCGTGTGACACTCATCGCCGTCCACATAGTAATAAACAAAATATTTTCCCGCATCCGTTGGTTTATAAATAGTATCCTCCCACGGGATCACACCATATATAGTTTCGTTTTCCCTCAGAACAACATACTGCATCTTGCCGCCTTTCGTCGTTCCTTCATATGCGATTTTCTGAGGACTTCCCGTATATTTCAGACCCTCAATCGGCTCAGGTGGAGTGCACGTTGCCTGCTGAATCTTTTTCCACTGGGCATAAAGAACATGATCTCCCTTTTTTGTCACCATGGTGTCCGCTGTGATTTCTTCACCACCCACATCATATGTGAACCATCCAATAAACGCATAACCTTCGCGCTCAGGTTCCGTCGTCGGAAGAACATAGTTCAAACCATATGTTTCTTCAATGCCTTCACTGTAAACTTCATCCGATCCATTGCCCATGAATGTTACATTGCATTTAACAGCAGGACCTCCGATCCATTTCGCATAGAGCGTTGTATTTCCTGTGATGGATGTAGTGAAATCAAACTGATTTCCATCTGTGCATGCTTTGTCTGTATACCAGCCGACGAAAACATAGTCTGTTTCGGTCGGGTTCGCAGGCTTCGGAACAGTATCTCCGTCATTTACAGTCTTGCTCTCGACCTGTGTTCCGTGTCCGTTCATAACAAAATTAACGTTCCATTGTCCTGCAGGTGGTTCCGGTATCTGCTCTGTCCACAGAGCGTATAAAGTTATGTCATCTTTTATCGGTGTATTAAAATCGAACTCTGTTATGCATTCCGGCTCACAGTACCAGCCTTCAAAGCCCCAACCGCCAACCTCGTCAATCGGAGTTTCCGGTTTTTCAGCTTTTCCGCCGTAAGGTATTGTATCCTGGGCCGGAACCTGCTCCCCGTGCCCATTCATATGAAAGCTTACTGTATATGGACGAACAGGCGGACCGATCTTAGTCCAACCTGCATACAAAGTCATATCTTCCAATACAGGCTCATTCATGTCATAAAACTGTGTGCAGTCAGAGTCCTCAAACCATCCTACGAACTCTGCAGCATCATCCGGATCAACAGGTTGCGGATTTTCAGGCTTAGTGATGGAATCTCCGTCTTTAACTGTCTGCGGTTCAATAGTTTCCTTGGTATCCTGACCATTCATGTCAAACTCAACTTTGTGGTCATCAACCTTGATTACAACTGTCTGATAATAATTATTGTAATAAGTTTTGTCTCCCTCGGTTTTTTCCAATTTGCAGAGATAATACAAGGTATAAACCGTCTGATTCGCGTCCTCATCCCTTACTTTATCCATTTGTTCAAGGCTGATGCTTTTGCACTGACTGCTGTTAGAGTACAAAAGCATTGAATCTTCGTTAATAAGGAAGCCCACTTTGGAATCGATGGTAATCACCCTTCCGGTCTTGTCTGATTCGACTCTGTAATTTATCCCAGATCCCGGAACTCTGATACCGTCCTTGTCAACCAGAGCTTCATAATTCAGGTTGACCGCAGCCATCTCTCTGGTGTTGTGGGTCAGTACGAATACAGGAGTGTCGCCATCATCGGAAAGGACAAACAGTTTCTGCACCTTTTTGTAGTCACTTAATGTATCGGAGTCATACGCTTCTCCGCCGAAAAAGCAGACGGAATAGTCCTTATCATTTATATTTTCATAAAATTTGTAATCAACATATGTCTGATCCCGGTCCATCGGGAAGTTGCAGAAGGATGAAGCAACACCCACCCACGCATGGCTATCCGGTGATGTATCAATGTCAGACTTAATTTCAATGGCATCGTACTGTGGATCGCAGAAAACGTCCGTTGCTCCGTTTGCTCCGTTTTCGTATATCTGCACGCTTCCGCCAATAATCGCTGTACTGTCGCTGACCCATGGATCCTTTCTGTGCACATAAACACCACCGCCCTGTTTCTCACTAGCCCAGTTCTTTGTGATCACCAGAGTTCCTTCCAGCTCAACGCCATCCGAATTATCGGACATATAAATGCCGCCACCATACTTTGCTTCGTTTTGATAAATCTTTCCACCGGAAAGAATTGCTTTTCCCGATCCAAAAGTAGTATATTTTCCGCCGTCATCAAAATAGATGCCACCGCCGGAAGCAGCAGCAGTATTATGATGAATTTCTCCACCGGTCATTTCAAATACCGTGGAACTGCCGCCGTCATAATAAACTCCGCCACCACAGCCGTTATAATCGCCCTGATTTTCTGCAGTATTATAGCAAATCTCGCCACCGGTCATGACAAAGCTTCCTTCATCAACGAGAACTCCAGAGCCCCATCCGGAATAAACATTGTCACGAATGGCACCGCCGTCCATTGTAAATTTTCCGTCCTCAATATAAACGACCCTGGTTTTAAGGTCATCATTTCCCTTCAACGTTCCGCTTTTCAGAACCAGCTCCGCATCGTCATCGTCAACGGCAATTACAGCTTTGTATTTAGCGGATGTTTTGGTGATTTGAATGTATCCTCCGCCAACGCTGTCCACAATGGTCAGTTTTGCATCATCGGTCACACGGAAAATGTATTCTGCATCGCTGCCAACGCCTTTAATGCAGTGTCCGTTCAGGTCAATGGTAATATTATTGCTGTCCTTAAGAACATAGCCACCCCACTCAATGGATACATCTCGGTCCAGAACCACGGTGCCACTATCCTTGATTGCAGCATCCCAGCTGTTCCAGAATTCATCGCCCGTACCCACATGATGTTCATTGCCCGCTGCCAATACCACAAGCGGCATGCAGCATAAGATTATCAGAATTGTCAAAAAAATCAGGAATTTTTTCTTCATAATAAATTCTCTACCTTTTCTTATAGTTACAGTCCACCTATACCTATATATCGCCCATTCTTTTATCGGAATTATTTTATCACATTTTAAGTCTTTAATATATAGTTTTGAATTCGTCTGCTCTTTAGAAAAAAAATAGCGGAAATCCTTGATTTACTGGATTTCCGCTTTTTCTAGAACAGGGCTAGGAGGATTCGAACCTCCAGATGACGGAGTCAGAGTCCGTTGCCTTACCATTTGGCGATAGCCCTTCAGCAACAGTCGTCATTATAAATCAGGACTGCTTTGAAGTCAACGAAAAAATAAAATTTTTCTTAATCATACGAAACTTTCAATAAATAGAATTCCATCAGCGAAGTCAGAATCATGGCGATGATAAAAGCCGCCAGGAAAGACCATTTCAGAGAAACGGTAATCACAAAACAGATGAGGGAATAAATGGCGTATCGGAAGATGGAAAAAATCAGTCTCCTCGTTCCCGGAGTGTATTTAATGTTGCGGAATATGGTGTAGCGTTCTACGACAAAATACAGCAGCGCATAGACGCCCCAGCACAGGAAAACGGTTTCAAAAATATAACGTGGTCCGAAAATAGACTGACTGATAATTACCATAATCAGATTCAGCAGAATACCGATAAGCGCGAACCTTTCCGTCTCAAAAAATCTGCGGTAAATCCGCAGGGTATCCAATAACGGGCGGAAATGGGTATTGGAATTATTGTCAAAATAGATGGCTTCAATTTCGATTTTGCCTACTTTAATCCCCTGCTTTTCTGCAATAAGAAGCAGATTCAGTTCATAATCATATTTCTCCCCCGACACGTTCAGCATCCAGTCGATATGCTTGACAGAAAAGCCACGGAGGCCGGACTGGTTATCCGGAAGATAATGGTTGTTGGCCAAGCAGAAGAAGAAACGGGACAAAGCATTTCCGATTCGTGATTTAAAAGGAGTCTTTGCATGTTTTAACAGACGGACGGATAATACGAAGTCCTTTCCTTTTTCCAGTTCTTCACGGATCCGGCAGATATCGGATACCATATGCTGACCGTCCGAATCTGCTGTAATGAAAAAGTCTGCCTCTGGAAACTCCTCCTGGATGCAACGCATTCCGTTTTTCAGGGCCGCGCCTTTTCCCAGGTTCTTCGGGTGACGGAAGATTTTACAATTCAGGTTTTCAAAAAAGCACTGACATTCTTCCTTACTTCCATCGTCTACTACCAGACATTGGAAATTCTTTTCTGTCAGCTCATCTACCAGTTTCTTTAATTGTTCTCCCGGGTTGTACGCCGGAATCAAAACAACCGTCTTCATTCTTTCAGCCTTTTAAATAGCCGCCTTGATTCAGTCTTATGGCTTGATCGATGCAGGACTTAATTGTATTTTCGTTGGCAGCACCATGGGCTTTAATTACCATCTTTTTCGTGCCTAAAAATACAGCTCCTGCTCTGTTGTTATAATCAAAAGTATCTTTTATTTTTTCTGTAATCAACGGACTGCCTTCTTTCTGGGCAATCTGTGCGCACATATTTCCAGCCTTTTCCAGTCCCTTTAAAATTACATTTCCGGTAAATCCATCACAGACAGCAACGTCCACTTCGCCGCTTAAAATGTCGCCGCCTTCAATGTTTCCGGCAAATTCATAAGTGGTGCCACTGCATTCCGTCAGTTTATCGTAAACCTCACGGATAAAATCCGTTCCTTTTCCCGGCTCTCTTCCAACATTGATCAGACCTACTTTTGGAAGGCCTTCTCTTTTCTCTCCTTTGGAATAAAAAGCAGATGCAAACTCAGCACCCATAGCTGCATAATCTGCAAAGTCTTTTACTTTCGGACTCAGATTAGAGCCGCAGTCACACAGGCAGACCCACTTTCCATTTTCGCATAACAGCATGCTGCAAAGTGCCGGCTGCAGAAGACCTTTCTTCAGGCCTAAGTGGAAACAGGAAGCTACCAGGGCACAGCCCGTAGAGCCAGCCGTTATCATGGCACAGATATCATCCTCTTCCTTCAGGGCTTTGTAAGCCAGCACCATGGAAGAGTCCGTCTTCTCTTTAATTACGCATCTTGGGTCGTCCTTGTTGGTCACAAAATTCTCCGCCGGAAGGACGGATATGCAGCGATATAAGTGGTCGATGGCATACCCATTCTGAAACGCTTCTGCTTGTACTACACGCTTTACCAGGGTTGGGTCTGTAACCAACACCAGGTCATATTCACTTTGTTCTGCTGCAGACTTCACAGCGCCCCGGATCAGCACCTCCGGATTGGAATCTGCGCCAAAAGTATCAATAATAATTTTCATAATCAGTCTATCGCAAAAATGTAATCATACACTTCCTGACCGCCGTAAATAAATCCATACTCCAGCCAGTCAAATTCTTTACACAATAATTCTTCTATTTTTTCCAGCTCGTCTTCCGGAACATTTTTTCCATAGAAAACAGCTGCCACATACTTTTCTTTTATGCCTTCCGTATTTTCCAGCATTTTCCGTACCGCTTCTATCCGGTCCGGATCATCGCTTAAAACTTTCTCCCGGTCTAAGCCGATATAATCGCCCCTCTTCACGGTCAGTTCCGGATATTCCACATCTCTTACCGCAGTCGTAACCAAGCCCGTCGCCGTATCCTTTATGGCATCTTCCATGTCCCGGATAATCCGTTCTGCGCTCTGACTGGAATCGATCATGGATAAAGCAGAATAGCCTTCCGCTACACTCTTGGCTTTAATTACAACAACTTTCGCCTGGAAATATAATTCAGCTGCCTGTTCTGCTGCCATAACGATGTTGGAATTGCATGGAAGTACAATAATTGTTTCTGCTTCAATGTTCTCAAAAGCAGCGAGAAAATCTTCCGTCGATGGATTATCGGTCTGTCCGCCTGTTACGATGATATCGACGCCGATTTCCTTAAAATAAGTCTCCAGGCCTTCGCCCTTGACGCAGGCAACAATCGCCGTATTCTTCACGATTTTCGCCGGTTTCTTCGCCTCTTTTACAATTAAGGTCTCGTTATGCTGCAGAGACATGTTTTCAATTTTCGTAGTGATATATTCGCCAAACTGCTGACAGAAATTCAGAACATCGCCTGGCTGAAACGTATGGACATGGATTTTTACCAGGTCGTCATCTTTCACAGCAACTATAGAATTGCCCACCGTCTCCAGAAAATTTACGATGACGGACACATCAAATTCCGGAATATTTACTTTGGAATTCTGAAGCTGAAGGATGAACTCCGTGCAATAACCGAACTCTAACTCGCTGTCCGCATTGAAAGCAGAAGCATCAAAAGCAGGCTGTTTCGTATTGAACGGAACATTCTTTGAACCAGTCTCCACATCCAGATCTTCGCCTTTGATGTATTTTTCCACGCCTTCAAAAATATATACAAAGCCGGCGCCGCCAGAATCAATAACTCCCGCTTCTTTCAAAACGTCTAAAAGCTTCGGCGTCTTCGCCAGAGACTTTCTCATTTCGCAAAGCAATGCAGGAATTGCTTCTTCAAAATCTTCCGGACAATGATTTCTTAAGTACTCAAAGCCTTCCCGCATGACCGTCAGCATGGTTCCTTCGGTCGGCTTAATTACAGCGTCATAAGCCTTCTCCACACCTTTACCAAAAGCGTCACAGAAATCCACTGTTTTCATGGTTTTCTTTCCTTCTACGCCCATAGCAAAGCCTTTAATGAACTGGGAAAGAATAACACCGGAATTTCCACGGGCGCCTAATAGAACGCCACGGGAAAAGGTTTTCATCAGCTCCGAAACGCTTTCATAAAAGGTTGTGGCCACAGAAGATGCGCCACCTTCTAAAGTCATCCTCATGTTCGTTCCGGTATCACCATCCGGCACCGGAAAAACATTTAAGGAATCGACTTCGTCCTGATTTATTTTTAAATTGGCAAGGCCAGCCAGAATCGCTTCCTTTAAGCCTTCGCCATCCACATGAGTGATTGCCATTCTTATTTATGCTTCTCCAATAGTTGTCTCTTCTTTACCGACGCAGTAGGAAATAATCGTTCCCGGGCCTACGGAAGCTCCTACAATCGGTCCAATGTAATCTAAAAATACGCCCTTGCAGCCGGTTTCAGTCTTAATCAGCTCTCCTAATTCCAAAGCAGCCCCTTCGTCATCTGCATGGGAAATATAAATAATCTGATCTTTTAAATCGATTCCCACTTCCTTCTGGTAAAGGGCGATTTCTTTCTTCGCATTCAGTGCGCCCTTTGCTTTTTTAATCGCAAAGTTCTGGCCCTTCGCATCGGAAATGATAATCGGTTTGATGCCGATCAGATTTCCAAAGAAAGCGCTGCTGGCCGTTACTCGTCCTGCTCTCTTTAAGTAATCCAGTTTTCCTACGGTTCCGCATTGATTTACGCAGTTTCTGTTTTTCAGAAGGAAAGCTTCTACCTCATCCAGGCTCTTTCCTTCTCTTCGCAGCTCGCTGGCCCACATCAGCTGGATTCCCTGTCCAAAAGAGCTGTTCAGGGAGTCTACGCAGATAATCTTTGCTTCCGGATTTGCTTCCATTAATTCCTTTGCCACAAGTCTTGCAGTGTTAACGGAACCGGATAAGGCGGAAGAACATGCGACATATAAAACGTCTTTTCCTTCCTGCAGGCACTGGCTGAATCTCTCATGATAAGCTTCCGCCGGCACCTGGGTCATCGTGATTCGTTTTCCTTCCCGCATGGCTTCGTAAAACTCATGAGCGCTCATGGCTTCCCAGTCCAGACTGGCCGGATATTCTTTTCCGTCCAGAACGAAATTCATGGGAACATATTCTATTTCATATTTTTCTCTCAGTTCTTTATTTAAATCGCAGGTGGAATCTCCAAAAATAACAAAATTCCTCATGTTCTTCTCCTTTATCACTCTGCTTCATCTATTTTCCAGAAGTAATTTCTTCTAATAATTTCTTTTCTTCTTCCATTCCCGGGCTGGCTTCTTTTCCATAATAGAAAACAACGGCCATTCCCGGACCAATGCTTGCGCCGCAGCTCATATCTACCCGGTCGATAATGATTTCTTTTGGATGAACTGCGTTCTTTACCATATCTGCTAAGATTTCTGCTACATCCTGCTTCATGGTATGTCCGATAAACATAATCTGATTTTCCGGATCAACAACGGTTTTCTTTAAGTACTCGATGGTT
This sequence comes from Lachnospiraceae bacterium, assembly GCA_045640945.1. Taxonomy (GTDB): domain Bacteria; phylum Bacillota; class Clostridia; order Lachnospirales; family Lachnospiraceae; genus RGIG5612. Next base: position 25,235 of record JAZUGA010000087.1, read on the forward strand.
GCATCCAGAGCTTTTTTCTTTCCCTTTACTTTTGCAAGAACTTCACTGATGCCTTCTCTGGAATAATCGCCCATAGCGTTTACACCGACTAAAGTGCCGAAGAAAGCTTTAAAATTGGTAACTCGTCCGGTTCTTGCCAGGAAGAACAGGTCGTCCATAACACCCATCTGATGGTAGCAGTTTTTGTTGGCTTCAATCCACTCTGCAACCTCTTCGATGGTCTTTCCCTCTGATCGCATTTCGTCTGCTTTAATTATCATCTGGGCAATGGCAAATCCATAACGCAAAGAGTCGATAATAATAATCTTTCGGTCTGGGTATTTTTCTTTCAGGCTTTCTGCCGCTTTCGTAAATACGCTGTAGGTACCACTGATTCCCGTGGAAAGGGTCAGGCTTAAAACATCCATGCCAATTTTCAGATATCTTTCAAAAACATCTGCGGCGGCATCAATGCTGCCCACACCGGTTTTATAAATCGCTTTATGTTCCCGCATGGACATATAGTAATCGTCCGCGGAAATATCTTCCCAATCCAGAGTGGTATCATGAGCCGAGCCGTCCGGAAAAGTGATTCTGGTTTTAATATAATCCGGAACGTTGAACCGCTCCCTTAATTCCTGAGACATGGAACTGGCTGCGTCTGGTATGATTACAAAATCTGACATGTCTGACTTCCTTTCTGATGTGTATAATTACCCATATTATTTGAATATTTTACTCTTTTTGGTAGTAAGTTACAAGGTTTTACAGTATACTCTAGCCATGACTACACTAGATATCATTCTCATTATCATAGGCGCTCTGCTTGTTGCCGGAGGTCTGTTCTGGATTATTTTCATGAGCTATGTCTCCTGGAGAGTTTTTCAGGGAACTTTAGTCCGTACCTCTCCGGAAGTATGGGCCAGAGCCTGCTCGGAACCGACCAATGAAGAACAGCTGGCCATGTGGAATTATGGCCTTGCCTGGGCAGAAAAGCATGGAGCAAATATTGAAGACACCATGGCCGGAAAGATGAATGAGGGACCTTGCGTAAAAGACCTCTGTATTGAAAATGACGGTCTGAAGCTTTACGGTCAGTATTTTGACTTCGGCTTTCAACGAGCCGTTATCGTAATACCGGGAAGATGCGAATCCCTGATGTATTCCTATTTCTTCTCCGAGCCTTTTGAAAAAGCCGGCTTTAATGTTCTGGTCATCGATATCCGTGCTCATGGCATCTCCGATGGGAAATATGACCATGTAGGCGTTGGAGAACACAGAGATGTAATTCAATGGGGCCAGCTGCTCCATGACTCTTATGGGAACGAAGAACTTTGGATCATGGGAATCTGTATGGGAGCCAACACGGCCATTCTGTCTCTGATTGAGTCGGATTGTCCGAATTACTTTAAAGGACTGGTTTCTGAAGGCATGTACATCAGCTTCAAAGAAAACTTTAAGCAGCACATGATTCATGACCACCGTCCAACCTTCCCGATTCTCTCTATGGTCATGGCTCTGGTGAAAAAGCATACGGGCACCGACGTTGACGCCATCCGCCCAATCGATCTCATCGACCGGGTAAAAGTTCCTGTCCTCTTTATTGCAGGCAGAAATGACTTTTATTCAAAAGCAGAATGCACTAAAATGTTATATGAAAAGTGTGGCGCGACGCGGAAGGAAATCGTCTGGTTTACGGAAGGAAATCATTCCCATTTACGTTTTGCAAATTTTGATGAATATGACAAAGCCATATTCGATTTTACCAATAAATAATTACCTGCTTTCCGCTTAGAAGGAGTAAAAATGAAGTATATTAATGAGTTTCATGAGGGCGACAATATTGTAGGAATCTACCTGTGCAAACAGAAAAATTCTGCAATTACCAAGAATGGAAAAGAGTATGAAAATCTGACCATGTCTGACAAGACCGGTTCCTTAAACTGCAAAATCTGGGATCCGAATTCCATGGGCATCGGCGACTTTGACGTAAACGACTACGTAGAAGTTCATGGCCGTGTTTCTGTTTTCAACGGAGCTCTGCAGTTATCCATCGACCGCGCATTCAAGGCCGACGAAGGAAGCTATGACCCGGCAGATTATCTTCCGGTCAGCGAAAAGGACCCGAGCCAGATGTACAAGGAAATCACCGCTTATGTGAATTCCGTTCAGTCTCCTTATTTCCGTCTTCTGTTGGAAAGCTTTTTCGTAGAAGATGCAGCTTTCATTGCTGCTTTCAAATCTCATTCTGCTGCCAAATCCATCCATCACGGCTTTGTTGGCGGACTGATGCAGCATACTTTGGCAGTATGTAATTTATGCGATTATTACTGCAAAACCTACACCAAGCTGAACCGTGACCTTTTAATCACCGCCGCCCTCTGCCACGACATTGGCAAGGTTCGCGAGATTTCCGATTTTCCAATGAACGATTATACGGACGAAGGCCAGTTCTTAGGTCATATCGTCATGGGCGTGGAAATGGTGGATGAAAAAATCCGTGGAATTAAAGGCTTCCCAGCGATGAAAGCAACGGAGCTGAAGCATTGCATTATTTCCCATCATGGAGAATTAGAATTTGGCTCACCAAAGAAACCGGCGATTATTGAAGCGGTTGCCCTGAATTTTGCAGACAACACCGACGCAAAGCTTCAGGCCTTTACCGAACTTTTAGAGAACAACACAAATACAGACCCTGCGAATTTATGGATGGGCTTTTCCAGAACGTTTGACAGCAACATCCGTCCGACCGCTTAATTTGTCATGGGACTGATTTCAACAATAAATGAACAGTAAAGTATTAAAAACTCTTGAATTTAATAAAATCTTAGAACAGCTTTCCCGCTTTGCATCCAGCGATGCGGGTGCTTTCATGTGCAGAAATTTGGAGCCTTCCACAGACCTGGAAGCCATTCAGACGGCACAGATCCAGACCACAGACGCCGTAACTCGTCTGAGAAAAAAACATGGACCGAATTTCGGCAATCTTCCGGACATCCGTCCTTCCGTGAAACGGCTGGAAATTTCCAGTCCTCTTTCCACAACGGAACTGCTGGAGATTTCCCTCTTGCTGGACGCAGCCGAATCCGTAAAGAAATTCCTCCGTCCGGAAACGGATGAAACTCCTCTGGATTCTCTTAGTTCTTATTACGAAGCCTTAGACGGCTGTCCAATGCTGAACAACGAAATCAAGCGCTGCATTATCAGCTATGACGAGATTGCAGACGATGCCAGCCCGAAGCTGAAAGATATCCGCCGACATATGGGCATTGCCAAGGACCAGATTCAGCGAACCCTGAACCGGATTCTTTCTTCTTCCACCATGAAGCCTTATCTGCAGGACAGTCTGGTTACCATGCGTAACGGCAGATATTGTATTCCGGTCAAGAACGAACATCGTGCCCATGTTGACGGCATGATTCACGACCAGTCCGGCTCCGGCTCTACTGTATTTATCGAGCCTGCAGCTGTTGTAAATTTAAATAACCAGTTGAAGGAACTGGACCTGGCGGAAAAAGCAGAAATTCAGGTGATTTTAGAGCATCTGTCCAATCAGGCCGCTGCGGTCCGTAAGAATCTTTCCATCGACTATGCGCTTCTGGTAGAGCTGGATTTCATTTTCGCAAAAGCCCGTTATTCCGAAAGCATTCATGGCAATGCGCCGGAATTTAACGATAAAGGAATCGTAGATTTAAAACAGGCCCGGCATCCATTACTGGGCGTAAAAAATGCCGTTCCGATCAGTGTAAACATCGGCCGCGATTTCAACATGCTGATCGTTACCGGTCCGAATACTGGCGGTAAAACGGTTTCCTTAAAGACCGTAGGCCTCTTATGTCTGATGGGTCAGGCCGGTCTTCATATTCCTGCCTTTGATGGTTCTTCTCTTTGCATTTTCAATGAGATTTACGCGGACATTGGCGACGAACAAAGTATTGAACAAAGTCTTTCTACCTTCTCTTCCCACATGAAGAATATCGTAGAAATTTTAGATAAAGCAGACTCCGACAGTTTAGTTCTGTTAGACGAGTTATGCTCCGGAACGGATCCGACCGAAGGCGCTGCTCTGGCCCAGTCCATTCTTACCCGTCTGCTGTTCTTCGGCAGCAAGGTAATGGCAACTACCCACTACAGCGAGCTGAAAGTTTTCGCCATTTCCACAGAAGGAGTGCAGAACGCCTGCTGCGAGTTTGATGTAGAAACCTTAAGGCCGACCTATAAGCTGTTAATCGGTCTTCCAGGAAAAAGTAATGCATTTGCAATTTCCGGAAAGCTGGGTCTGGATGAGCGGATCATTGACGATGCCCGCACACGGATTGACCAGGGAAATATCGCTTTCGAAGACTTACTGGCCAACATTGAAATCGACAAGAAGACCGCGGAATTAGAAAGAAGCCAGGCCGCTGCAGATAAAGCAAAAGCCGCTGCCCTTTCTGAAAGATTAGAGCGGGAAAAAGAAGAACTGGATCGAAAGAAAAAAGCCATTCTCCGAGAGGCCAATGAAGAGGCCTATGCCGTTCTTCAGCAGGCGAAGGATTACGCGGACATGGCGATTAAAGATATCCGTAAAGCAGAAAAAGGCAGCATCAATCTGAGCGCTTTAGAGCGTACCCGTACGGAGGTTGGCCGTAAAGCCAAGGATTCTCTGGAGAAGCTTTCCTTTAAGCCGGAAAAACAGGCTTCCACCAAAACCTTTAATGCAGACCAGATGAAAGTCGGAGACCCGGTACATGTAAATTCCATGAATATGGATGGTATCGTTACTTCTGGCCCAGACTCTAAGAAAATGGTCGGTGTCCAGTTCGGCAGCATGAACATGCAGGTAAAATTATCGGATTTAAGCTACGCCGAAGAGACTATGGAAAATGCAGAGAAATCTGCTATCGGCAAACGTGGCTTCGTTAACGGTAAGAGCAAAGCCGGAAAGCCACTGGAAGGAAGCAACATTGGCAGCCTGAAGTATGAAAAGGCTCTCGGGGTCTCCACGGAACTTAAAATTTTAGGTTTAACTGTAGACGATGCTATGTTAGAGTTAAGTAAGTATATTGATGATGCTTCCATGGCCCATATTGAAAAGGTTCGTATTGTTCATGGAAAAGGAACAGGCGCTTTACGGAATGCCGTATGGCATTATCTGAAACGCGATAAACGAATTAAAAAATATTATCAGGCAGAATATGGCGAAGGCGACGCTGGCGTTACCATCGCAGAATTAAAATAATAAAGGAGATCACTATGGAATCAAAAATTCAGTCTTTTGCAAAAGAAGTAGAAATTTCCGATTATGTTGAGAATTGCGTTGATGTTGAGTACTTCCTTGGTTGCTGCAGCAAATGTCCAAACTACGGAAAAACATGGAGCTGTCCTCCATACGACTTTAACCCTTTAGATTACTGGAATCAGTTTAAGACTTTTTATATTGTTGCGAAGAAGATTGCGACTCCTTCCGATATGCTGGAGAAAACTTATGAACTGGATGATATTATCCGCCTCGGCGGTCAGCTTACCCATGAAGCAAATCTGGCATACTTAGATGAAATCGCCATTTTGAAAGAACAGTATCCAGAAGCAAAGACCTTAAGCAGTGGTCCTTGCACAACCTGTGGTATGGACAATTGTGCCCGCAAGTTTAACCAGCCTTGCCGATTCCCGGATAAGATGGACTACTCCATCGAAAGTCTGGGTGGAAACGTTGAAGCGGTTCTTAAGAGATACTTTGACGAAGCCATTTACTGGGGCAAGGACGGCCACCTGGCTCCTTCCTACATTAAGGTTGGTGGCATTTTACTGAAATAAAAACATATATGAGATTTTCGTTTTGCCCTGGGATTATTCGTAAAAATCCCAGGGTTTATATATTTTATAGCGTTTCCATTTAATAAAAAACTTACTTTCTGCAATTTTTTTCCAAACTAAGGTTTGACATAGTTTGAAATCATTCACAACTGTATTTTTTCTTCTAAACTAAGATAAAATTTCAAGAATTGGTAAAGTTAGAATCATATTTTATCACCAAGTATGATGATGGAGCTGACCTTCCGTTTCCAGATCCAAATAATTATTCTGGCGCAAAGCTTCATAAAGAACCACCGCCACAGAGTTGGATAAGTTCAGGCTTCTCTGCTCCTTCGCCATGGGAATTCTTATGCAGGTGTCTTTATTATCCATGAGAATTTCTTCCGGAATCCCGGCGCTTTCTTTTCCAAACATAATATAATCGCCGTCTTTGAACGGGGCCCGATCATGGGTCACTTTCGCTTTTGTCGTAGCCATCCAAAGCTTGGCTTTGCCCGACTCTTCTTCTCCCTTCAGCGGCTGGCCGCTTCCGAAAATATCTACTTTGTCTTTATTCTTTTCAACGAAATCTCTCCAGCTGTCATAAATGGTTACATCCAGATCTTTCCAATAATCCATGCCGGCCCGTTTCAGATTTTTGTCGTTAATGATGAAACCCATAGGCTCGATTAAATGAAGTCTGCTTCCCGTGCAGAGACAAGTTCTGCCTATGTTGCCCGTGTTTGCCGGAATTTCCGGCTCTAAAAGTACGATATTGAACATAATTTCTCCCTTTCTTTGGAAAACATTATAAGAAATTATTTGAATTCCCGCTACAATATTATAAAATATATTGTATGAATAATTGTGATACCTGTGCGTTTTACGTATACGATGAATATTATGACGACTATGTCTGTGACGTAAACATGGACGAAGACGATGTCGCCCGTTTAATGTCCGGAAACTATAAGGAATGTCCGTATTGGCGGAACGGTGATGAGTACGAAACGGTCCGTCATCAGATGTAATTCCGATTTCATTTTTTGGACACATTTTTTATTATATAATCAGTGTATAAATGGCTGAAGAGCCCTATACGATAGAGCAATTTTTATTTATCAAACCGGGAGGTAATTATGTCAGACAAAATCACTCTTGAACTTGCTACAGAAGAAGTTCCAACTTTAGATTTAGGACCTGCTACTCCTGCAACTGTTTCATCCCCTATCGTTGAGGATGCAACAAATGCAATCATTGCAGCAGAAAACAGTGAAGCATATCTGGAGAATGTAAATCTTACCGATGAAGAACAGCAGATGGTAGATGAATTCTCTGCAAAAATCGACCTGAAAGATTCCAATATCGTTCTTCAGTACGGTGCAGCTGCTCAGGCAAAAATCGCTGAATTTTCCGATAATGCTCTTGACGGAGTAAAGACCAAAGACCTTGGTGCCATCGGAGACGATGTTACTGCTCTTATTACAGAATTAAAGGGATTTGATATTGATGCCGAGGAAAAGGGATTCTTCGCAAAACTGTTCAAAAAGACTTCCAATTCCATTCAGACTCTGACTGCAAAATATGATACTGCAGAACGTAATGTTAACAAAATTGTCGGCACTCTTCAGGACCATCAGAACGAATTATTAACGGATATCGTTATGCTGGACAAGATGTACGAGTCCAACCTTACTTACTTCAAGGAGCTGACCATGTACATTCTGGCAGGCAAAAAGAAACTGGAAGAAGAACAGAATACAACGTTAGTAGAATTGAAGAAAAAAGCTGAGGAATCCGGCTTAGCAGAAGATGCTCAGGCTGCAAACGATTTCTCTGCTCTCTGTGACCGTTTCGACAAGAAGCTCCATGATCTGGAACTGACCCGTGCCATCAGCATGCAGATGGCTCCACAGATTCGTCTGGTTCAGAACAACGACACTTTAATGACCGAAAAGATTCAGTCCACCATCACTAACACCATTCCATTATGGAAGAATCAGATGGTATTAGCTTTAAGCATGTCCCATGCAAGTGAAGCTATGAAGGCTGAGCAGGAAGTTAACGAATTCACCAACAAGCTGATCGAGCAGAATGCTGAAACTCTGAAACAGGGCTCCATCGAAGTTGCTCAGGAAAGCGAAAAAGGCATTGTAAGCATCGAGACTGTTAAAATTGCAAATCAGCAGCTTATCGAATCCCTGGACGAAGTTGTTCGTATTCAGGAAGAAGGCCGTGCAAAGAGAAGAGACGCAGAACTTGAACTTGGCCGTATTGAAGTGGAACTGAAACAGAAACTTCTTGATATCCGAAACATCGAAAATCAATAGTTATTAACTTTCCGGCTTCGTAAAAAGCGAAGACTGGGAAATATTTTGAGGAAACAGTATGAATAAAAAACAAACCGGTGGCGGAGGAATTATCGCTGGAATCGTTATCATTGTCTGTGTTCTGGGATTAGTATTTTCCCGTAACGCAGCTCCTAGGCTTTTCAGTTTTCTCCGTTGGGCCCTGATTATTGTAGTTATTTTAGTTGCCCTTCTTGTTGCATTGATTATTTTCTTTGCCAGAAGAGCTTCGAAAAAGGATGACAAGGAGAAAAAAGAGTCTCCTACTTCCACCTCCAGTAATATGGCTCATCTGGATCCAGAACAAGCTGCAACGATTAAAAAAGGCCGCGAAGACTTGCTTGAGGTCCGGATGTTATCCTCCCGTATCAAGAATTTTGATATCCGTTCTTCTCTCACCAATGTTGCGAAGACTGCAGAAAAGATTCTTGTTACTTTAAAAGATCGTCCGGAGAAGATTGCTTCTTCCCGCCAGTTTACCCATTACTATCTCCCTACTCTGAGAGAAGTAATCACCAAATATGTCCGTGTAGAATCCAGTGGTGTCAGCACAGAAGACATGCCGGAAAAGATTATCTCCTATCTGGCAAATGTTCAGAAAGCTTTAGACAAACAGTATTCCAATCTGTTTGACGACGATAAGCTGGATATGACGGTGGACATGGAAGCTATGACCATCGCAATCAAGAGAGACGGTCTTTTAGACGAAGACGATTTCAAGAAGATGGAAGCAGCAAAGGAAGAGGCGGAAAAGCCTGTTCCAGAGCCTGAACCGGAAGTTCCGGAAGCGCCTGACCCAGTAGTTGATTTAGAAGGAACCTTAGAAAAAGTAGAAGGTGAAATCTTAGATGCGAACGGTCAGCCGATCGAAGAAGTTATCGCTACTGCAGTAAAAGAAGACGAACTGGTTCACTAAACAAAACATAATTTAAGCCCGGCAATTTGCCGGGCTTTTATTTTTTCAAAATATTTTCACGGTCTCAAAATTACTCATACTGAAACAGACTAAAATCCTGACACAGGAAGCGGGTCACATGTGCATCGCTGTCCGGAATTAATTTTCCACCATTCTGGACAATATATTCCTGAATGTCCGGATTCGGATATGGCACATTTCTCCGTCCTCTGTTATAAGCTCCAAAGTTGACTTCAAAAATCGCACCAGTCTGCAATAACTGATCCACCGCCTTTTTCCAAGCCGCCACATACCGCGGATGGTTCTCATCGAAGAAATGCTGTTCCTGATTATAGATGGAAATCAGATCGAAATGACCGATAATGTCGGCACCGGTACGTTTTACCACATCTGCTTCCGTTTCGAAAAACTTCTCCACCAAAGCATAATAATCGCCGTTAAAATACTTCTCCGCCATGTACGGATATTTCTCCGCTCCATCATCTACGGCAACATATTCCTCTCCCAGTTTCAGAAAATGGACAGAACCGATAATATAATCGAAACCTTCTGCAGGGAAATCCGACTCATAGTCCTGCTCAATTCCCAGCTTAATGGAAATCTGGTCTTTATACTTTTCCCTTAAAGCCAGAACCGTCTCTTTATATTCAGAATAGGTTTCCGGTTTCATGCAGTAATCGTCTTCAAAGCCCGTATAGGAATGGTCGGAAAAACCAATTTCCGTCATGCCTTTTTCGATGGCTGCCAGAACCATATCTTCTGCCGGATATTTTCCGTCACTGAATAACGTATGCACATGATAATCTTTTAAAATCATTGATTATCCCCTGTCATTTTTTCCTGTTTTACTTTTTTGTCGATAACATGGCGGGAAGCTAATTCTTTATGAATATCTTCCAGACTGATACCGGCTTCAATCATAAGTACCATTACATGATAAGCCAGGTCAGCAATTTCATAGATGGTTTCTTTTTTATCTTCTGCTTTGGCAGCAATGATAACTTCGGTACTTTCCTCGCCGACCTTCTTTAAGATTTTATCCAGACCTTTTTCAAAAAGATACGTGGTATAAGAGCCTTCTTTTTTCTCTGTCTTTCTTCCTTCAATAAGCTCCATAAGGCCTTCATAAGAAAACTCTTTTCTCTCCTCGCTTTCAAAAACCGGATAGTCGAAGCAGGACTTGGTTCCTAAATGGCAGGCAGGACCTTCCGGCTCTACAACAACCACTAAAGCGTCCTTGTCGCAGTCTGCGGTAATAGAAACGATGTGCTGATAATTTCCACTGGTCTCGCCCTTCAGCCAAAGTTCATTTCTGGAACGGCTCCAGAAGCAGGTCAGCTCCTTTTCCATGGAAATCTTCAGGCTTTCTTCATTCATATAAGCAAGAGTCAGTACCTGTTTTGAAACAGAGTCTACAACGATTGCCGGAATCAGGCCTTTCTCATCAAATTTTAATTCTTCAATGTTAACCATATATTTTCACCTTTCTATATTCTGGAAGGAATATTATTCTTCTTCATTTCCTTTTTCAAGTCGGTAATGGATACTTCTCCAAAGTGGAAAATGGACGCTGCCAGGCCCGCATCCACCTTCGGCAAAGTGTGGAACAAAGTGATGAAATCATCAATACATCCAGCACCACCGGAAGCGATAACCGGTACGGAAACTGCATCGCATACCGCCTGAAGCATTTCCAGATCAAAGCCTTTCTTAACGCCGTCGGTATCGATGGAATTTACAACAACCTCTCCTGCTCCATTGCCTACACAACGTTTGATCCATTCGATGGCTTCCATTCCAGTATCTTCTCTGCCGCCCTTGGCAAATACACGGAACTGACCGTCTACTCGCTTAACGTCTACGGAAAGGACAACGCACTGGTCACCATACAGCTTTGCAGCTTCTTCCACCAGACCTGGATTCCGGATGGCTCCGGAGTTTACGCTTACTTTGTCCGCGCCGCATTTTAATACCCGGTCGAAATCATCTACCGAATCAATACCGCCGCCAACGGTCAGTGGAATAAATACGTTCGCTGCAGTCTCAACCAAAATATCGGTAAAGATTTCTCTGCCCTCCGCAGAAGCGGTTATATCATAAAAGACCAGCTCGTCTGCCCCGTTGGCACTGTAATATTTCGCCAGTTCGATCGGAGAAGACACGTCTTTTAAGCCTTCAAAATTTGTTCCTTTTACTACTCTTCCGTTTTTTACATCCAAACACGGAATTATTCTCTTGGTAATCATGAATTATCCTCTATTTACAGAATTCTTATTTTGCCAGTTCAATGGCCTCGGTTAAAGAAATCGCTCCTGTGTAATAAGCTTTTCCGATAATGGCTCCATAAAGGTCATAGCTTCTTAATGCCTTAACATCGTCCAAAGTGGAAACGCCGCCGGAAGCTACAATCTGAACCTCAAACCGTTTTGCCAGTTCCTGATACAGAGCTCGGTTGGTTCCTACCATAGCTCCGTCTTTGGATATATCGGTACAGATTAAAGTTTTTACGCCAATGCCAACCATCTCTTTACAGAAATCAAAAGCATCGATGCCGGAGCTTTCGGTCCAGCCTTTCACAGCAACAGCTCCATCTTTTATATCAATACCTACGGCAATTTTCTCACCATAAGCTGCCACCGATTCTTTCACGAAATTCCGGTCTGCGACAGCTGCCGTTCCTAAAATTACCCGGTCCAAGCCGCTGCCAATATATTTCTCAATGACTTCCATGCTACGGATTCCGCCACCGATTTCGCAGAACAGACCGCTGTTTTTCTTAATATCCACAACCACATCAAAGTTTGGAGTGGTTCCTTCTTTGGCGCCCTCTAAATCTACCAGGTGGATGGCGGAAGCGCCCTTTGCTTTAAAATCAAGAGCTACGTCCACTGGATCATGGCTGTAAACGGTTTTCTGCGCATAATCCCCTTTGTAAAGTCTTACAGCTTCTTTCTCATATAAATCAATCGCCGGAAAAATTAACATGAAGCACCTTCCTTTCCGGTCATTTCACAAAAGCTCTTTAAGATTGCCAGACCTGTTTCTCCGCTTTTCTCCGGATGGAACTGACATCCCATTACATTTCCTTTTGCTACTGCTGCCGTAACATCTACATCATATTCCACGGTTGCAATGGTGCTGTCTTCACAATTCTTTGCATAGAAGGAATGCACGAAGTAAACACAGTCGCCTTCCTGGATATATTTGAAGAGAGGGTGCTTCTCTCCCTTAAAATCAAGACCGTTCCAGCCCATATGAGGCACTTTCAGGTCTTTACGGATATCTTCTGCTAACGGGCAAATTTGGCCCTTTAAAAGGCCTAATCCTTCGTGCTCACCATACTCAAAGCTTTTTTCAAATAACAGCTGCATTCCTAAGCAGATACCCATTAAAGGCTTGCCCTTCGCCGCCTGCTCTTTTACGACCTCTGCCATTCCTGTTTCTTTTAATTTTTTTGCAGCATCCTCAAAGGCACCTACGCCCGGGAGAATGATTTTCTCTGCTTTTTCTATTACTTCTTTATCCGATGTAACAACGACTTCCTGTCCGATTGCTGCGAAGCTGCTCTTTAAGGAAAACAGATTGCCTACACCATAATCAATAATCGCTATCATTACAGAACTCCTTTGGTTGACGGAATCTCACCGGCAAATTCCTGATCAATGGCTACCGCCTGACGGAGGCTTCGTCCAATGGACTTATAAGCGCCTTCAATAATGTGGTGGGAATTTTTACCGGAAAGCTGACGGAAATGAACCGCACATTCTGCCTGGCGGACAAAACCCATCCAGAACTCTTCTACTAATTCCGTATCAAAATCGCCTACTTTTTCCGTAGGAATATCCAGCTCGAAGCCTAGATAAGATCTTCCGGAAAAATCTACTGCGGAAAGAATCAGCGCTTCGTCCATTGGAAGAACGGTATCGCCATAACGGTGAATTCCCCTTTTATCTCCCAAGGCATCCTTAAAAGCTTTTCCTAAAGCGATTCCGATGTCCTCTACGGAATGATGATAATCTACATAAGTGTCGCCTTTGCAGGTAACATCTAAATCAAAACGGCCATGGGAAGCAAACAAAGTCAGCATATGGTCCATAAATCCGCAGCCCGTATCAATGGTGCTTTTTCCCGTTCCGTCCAGTTCCAAAGAAAGGGCGATATCGGTTTCAGCAGTTTTTCGATTTACTTGCGCGTTTCTCATTGTAACAGCTCCTTCAATACATCAATTAATTCCTGCATCTGTTCCATGCTTCCAATGGTAATCCGGTTGTAATCTCTTAACCGGTCTTTTTCAAAGTGACGGACTAAAATGCCTCTTTCTTTTAAAGCCAGATATAAATCCTGTCCACCCATTTTCGGAGTCTTCGCAAAAATGAAATTTGCCTTGGAATCGGTCATTTCAAAGCCTAGCTTTTTCAGTTCTTCTTCCGTATATTTCCGGTTTTCCATAATGGTCTGGCAATTTTTCTTAAAATACTCCTCATCACCTAAAGCACCAATTCCGGCAGCCATAGTCATACGGTTAATGTTGTATGGGTTGGTGGAATATTTAATAGTATTCAGATCTCCAATCAGTTCTTTGCAGGCAGCACCAAAACCTAAGCGGGCACCAGCCATGGAACGGGATTTGGAAAAAGTCTGAATTACCAGTAAGTTGTCATATGTGTGGATCAGATCCAGGCAGCTTTCTCCGCCAAAATCTACATAAGCTTCATCAATTACCACAACATTATTCGGATTACTCTCGATGATTTTAATAATGTCTTCCTTGGCTAAAGCGATGCCCGTTGGTGCATTCGGATTCGCGATGAAGATGGTCTTATGAATTCCCATATAATCGTTAATATCGATCGTAAAATCTTCTTTCAGCGGAATCTGAACATAAGGCACATTGTTTACCTGGGCATATACGCTGTAAAAGCCATAGGTAATATCTGCAAAAGCTGCTGGATGTTTTTCATCGCAGAAAGCCATAAAAGCAAAGTTCAGGATTTCGTCGGAGCCGTTGGTGAATAAAATTTCGTCTTTTTCCACGCCTAGTTTTTCCGTGGCAATGTCTATCAGGGCTTTTACTTCTGGATCGGAATATAACTGTAAGTCTCCCACAGCCTGTCTTGCCAGTCTCTGAGCGAAAGGTGAAGGCGGGAATGGGGACTCATTGGTATTTAACTTGTTGAATTTTCTTTCCTGTGGCTGCTCGCCAGGAGTGTATGGCGTCAGATCTTTATATTTCTCACTGAAAAAGCTGCTCATTCTTCTTCCTCCGTACGGATTACTGCGCTCTTTGCGTGAGCCGTAAGTCCTTCTTTCTTTGCAAAGGTTGCCACGTCTTCTGTCACCTTTGCCAAAGCATCTTTTGTATAGTAGGTGTACTGCATTTTCTTTACAAAATCGTCAACGGACAGCGGGCTGGAAAATCTTGCGGTACCGCTGGTTGGCAAAGTATGGTTTGGTCCGGCGAAATAATCTCCTAAAGCTTCCGGACAATTTCTTCCCAGGAATACAGAGCCTGCGTTGCGGATGGAATCCAGATAATCAAACGGATTATCTACACAAAGTTCCAGATGCTCCGGAGCGATTTCGTTGGCAATGTCGATTACCTTTTCCAGATCATCGGCTACAATAATTTTACCATTGTTATCGATAGAAGCTCTTGCGATTTCCGCTCTTTCCAGTTTTGGAATCTGAACTTCTAATTCTTTCTGAACCTCTGCTGCCAGTTCTGCAGAATCGGTTACTAAAACTGCGCTGGCTAATTTATCATGCTCTGCCTGAGACAGTAAATCTGCTGCCACATGTTTCGCATTGGATTTTCCGTCTGCAATAATCAGAATCTCGCTTGGTCCTGCAATCATGTCGATGGATACATTTCCATATACCTGCTTCTTCGCTTCCGCTACAAAAGCATTTCCTGGTCCTACGATTTTATCAACTTTTGGAATGGATTCTGTTCCATAAGCTAAAGCCGCGATAGCCTGAGCGCCACCAACCTTAAAAATTTTATCCATGCCCGCAACAGAAGCTGCTGCCAGAATGTATGGATTGATTTTTCCATCGCTGTTCGGAGGCGTTACCATAACGACTTCCGGGCAACCTGCAATTTTAGCAGGAATGGTATCCATTAAAACGGTAGATGGATAAGCAGCAGTGCCTCCTGGAACATATAAACCAGCCTTGTCTACCGGAATAACTTTCTGTCCCATAACGATACCCTTTTCATCGTTAATGATGAAGCTGGTTCTTTTTTGTTTTTCATGGAATTTACGGATGTTTGCAGCTGCTTTTTTCAAAATCTCCACAAACTCTGGCTCTACCTGATTAAGAGCTTCATCGATTTCTTCCGGGCTTACCAAAAGCTGGTCCAAATGGGCATTGTCAAACTTCTCATTATATTCAAAAAGGGCTGCATCGCCTCTTGCCTTAACGTTGTCGATAATGTCCTTAACAATATCTTCTACGTTAACCGCAGGCTCCACCCGTGCAAAAATGTCTTCGTTTTTAACTTCGCCGAACTTCAGAATCTTAATCATGTTCTTTCCTCCAATCACCGAAAGTGATTTCTATATTTATTTCAAACAATATCAGCAATCGTATCTACCAGTTTCTTAATCTGGTTTCCTTTAAATTTCAATGCGGACTTGTTCGCAATCAGTCTTGCGGAAATCGGAACGATTTCATCCACAACCTCCAGATTGTTTTCTTTTAATGTGGTTCCCGTTTCTACAATGTCCACAATTACATCAGAAAGGCCTAACAACGGAGCCAGTTCGATGGAACCGTTTAAATGAATTATATCAATATCGCGGCCTTTTGACTGATAAAATTTCTGTGCTATCTTAGCAAATTTTGTAGCTACTCTCAATGTTTTCGAAGGGTCATCCTGAAAGTCTTTTGGGGCAGCCACTGCCATTCTGCAGATGCCGGTCTTCATATCCAAAAGTTCGCTGATGTCCGGCTCATATTCTAACAGAATATCTTTTCCGCAAACACCAATATCTGCTGCGCCACGCTCTACATATATCGAAACATCCGAAGGTTTTACCCAGAAATATCTTACTTTATTTTCACTGTTTTCAAAAATCAGCTTACGGTTTACTTCCAGAATCGAAGGACATTCATAGCCAGCTTTTGCAAACAGCTCATAAACCTTCTCTCCCAGTCTTCCCTTTGGAAGAGCTACGCTGATGTACTCGTCCTTTTCTTCATTTTCCAGAGAATCTACCCAGTCCAGCTCATCTACATAAACTGCGAAGCCGATGGCTTTGGAACGGCGGCGCATTTTCTGCATCAGATTATCGTACTGACCACCGGATAATACTGCAGTCGGAACGTTTTTAATAAATCCCTTAAATACGATGCCATTGTAGTAATTTACATCGTCATCCATAGAGAAATCAAAGTGAATAAACTCTGCTGCTTCGCTTGCGCATAATTTCTCAATAATCTTCAGGAAAGCTGAAATCGCACAGTCTTCCGAAAATGGAGCTGCGATTTTTGCCAAGGCTTCTTTGTTTTCCTGAATGCCACCGCGGATGGCCATCAGCTGATTGGTAAGTTCTTCATCATCGACAACTTTCTTGATCAGGTCAAGATTGGAAATGGCCAGAACCATGTCCTCCGATATCAGCTTCATGCTGTCTGCGGCTAAAAGAAGAATGTTTACTACTTCCTCTTCCGATACGTTGCCAAAGCACTCTACACCAGCCTGCATCAGTTCCTTAAAGGAGCCGGTGCCGGAAGATACACGGTAAACATTTTCATTGTAATAAACCTTCTGTAATTCATCTGGAAGGTCCTTCGAATTCTTAATAATAGAAAGAGTTACGTCCGGCTTTAAAGCCATCAGCTTTCCATCCGTATCCGTAAAGGTGATTACATTATCCGAAACCAGAAAGTCCTTGTTTCTGGCATAAAGATCATACTCTTCAAATTTGCTCATTCTATAAGGGGCAAAGCCGTGATTAATATAAAGCTCCCTCAGTGCAAAAATGTACTTTTCTCCCCTTTGTAAAACTGCTTCGTTTATCATATTATTTCTCCGTTCACTTTAGTATGGTAGTGTGCTACCATACTACCTTAATAAAGCCATTTGGTCAAGCCTTATTTCATATATGTTTTCTTGAGTTCTATCAGATTAAATGATACCATATATTTATGAATAATGTTCTGGCAATTGTCGTAACCTATAACCGTTTAAATATGTTAAAAGAAGTCGTTTCTGCCCTCCTTGGACAGACTTCTCCTTGTGACATTTTAATCGTCGATAATGCAAGTACGGACGACACTGCGAACTGGGTCAAAAGCTATATAGCTAGTCTCGATTCCTCCCCTTCCGTCCTGCTTTATGAAAACACCGGAGCCAATTTAGGAGGTGCCGGTGGTTTCAATTATGGTATGCGACGTGGCGTGGAAATGGGCTATTCCTATGTTTGGATCATGGACGATGATGCTATCGCCCAGCCAGAAGCTTTAACCGAGCTTTTAAAGGGTGATGCCTGCTTGGGCGGACCTGCCAATTATGGTTTCCTTTCCAGCATCGTTTACTGGACCGATGGCAAGCTCTGCACCATGAACACCCAGAGAACTCCTTCTCATTATTTAAAGGATGAAGAGGTTCCGCCGGCAAAAGAATTATTCTGTACGGAGGATTGTAAAAGAGGTCTGATTCCGATTGAAACTGCAACTTTCGTCTCTCTTTTGATACCGGCTTCCACTATTCTCAAAGTAGGTCTTCCGATTAAGGAATTCTTTATCTGGAGCGATGATATTGAATTTACGGTCCGTACCACAATAAAAAATAAACTGCCAGCATACATCGTTCCAACCAGTGACATCATCCATAAAACGAAAAACAACGCCGGCAGCGACATTGTTATGGATGATGCAGAACGAATCGACCGTTATCGTTACGCCGTAAGAAATGGCGGCTATGCTTATAAGCAATATGGTTTCCGTCACTACTGTGCGTATCTGTATGGTCTGACCAAAAGCTGGTTTCTGATCTGGTTTAAAGCGAAGGACAATAAATTAAAAAGAAGCCGGGTGCTCTGCAGCAGTTTCTTTAAAGGATTAACTTTCAATCCCCCAATTGAATTCGTTGATGAAAATAAAATAGAGAAAAAATAAAAAGGCGCTTTATTTAGCGCCTTTTCTTTGTAATACAACGACAAATGTCTTAAATAATATTTTCAGATCCAAACGGATATTCCAGGTCCGGATGTAGGTGTTATCCAGTTTCACTACTTCTTCAAAATCTGTAATCTGATTCCGTCCGCTTACCTGCCACAGACCGGTAATTCCAGGCTTAAAGGAAAGTCTTGCCTTGTGATGGGCTTCATATCGCTCAAACTCTTCCAATGTTGGAGGTCTGGTTCCGATAAGGCTCATGTCGCCTTTCAGAACGTTAATGAACTGCGGGAATTCATCCAGAGACCATGCACGGATTTTTTTACCGATGCCCGGAATAATTCTCGGATCGTTTTTCATCTTAAACATGAAACCGTCCATTTCATTCTCCGCCATCAGTTCTTTTTTACGTTCCTCCGCATCCATGTACATGGAACGGAATTTATAGAAATAGAAACGACGTCCATTCTTACCGATCCTTATCTGCTTGAAAAAGGCCGGACCAGGATCCTTTGCCTTGATCAGCGGAGCAAGAATCAAATATAAAATTCCAGTAATGATTACGCCTACTAATCCTGCAATAATATCTAACAGACGTTTCAGGAACAGCTGCCAGGAAGCCGCCACGTTATTGCTGGTGGTAATAACTACTGCATCTCCCATCTTTTCAACTGCTACGTTTGGAAGGTCTTCGGTTTTATTTAAAACGCCTAAGCGGACCGTAATGCCTGCCTCCAGGAAATAAGAAGTCAGTTCTCTTTCCTGCTGAACGTCCGTCAGGGCGATAAATACTTCGTCAACAACCTCTGCCAGCACATATGCTTTCAGGTTTTCATAATTGCAGACAATATCATATTCGATAGCCGAATCCAAACGAGCCTGCACTTTTTCGCCCACACGGTCTTCATCCAGTAAAGCGATACCTTTTACTGCAAAAGGATTATACGGTTTTGCTGAAACCGCTTCTTTACAGAAATTCAGATGTTCCTTATCCGTAACAAGCAAGAGCCAAGGCATAACCCCCTGGGTTCTTATCCTGCGCCGCAGAAAGTTCTTCCACAACAACCGGTAGCCATATATGCATATGACGCCAAAAATTGCTGTCAGACCGAAAACCATGCGGCTGAATAAAGAAGACTGCTGAGTGATGAACATGTAAAGAATCAGCATCAGCATTGTTAGCGCAATCTGAATAAAAACTCTTATGAATTCACTTTTTTTACCTCTTTGAAGGATGCTTTGGTAAGTCTGAGTGATTAATGCAATCAGAACGTAAAATACCAGCATCATGATTCCCAATCTGGTAAAGAGAGCCGTTCTGTTTGCAGACAAAGAAAAATTGTGCCGGAATAAAACAACCAGAATATATACGGCTGCCAGCACAATCAAATCAAATATTGTAAAATCCAAATGTTTCAGCCAAGATTGGCCATTCTTCTTGTACATGGGTAAATCCTACCACAATGGATGCCATAATACAAATTATCGCATGTTCTAAAATTAGTTCATTTTATGAAAAGCAACGTACATCCAGGTATCAGCCTGTCCGTTGGTAATCATATATCCGTTCATTCCCGTTTCCGCCTGAAAGTCCGGATCACAGATAAAGGTCTTTCCGCCATAATTGATTTCTACCCAGGAGTGCAGCGTAAGTGCATAATCTCCTGGAACATAACCGGAAATCTGATGAGCATCATAGCCTAAGAGCAAAGCGCAATAATAAAAAGTTGCCGCCATTACATAACAGTTTCCCATGCCATGCTCATAACCATACTTTGCAAACCAGGCAGAGCCGACGGAATCATCAACAACATTGGTTTCATAAGGCATGCTTGCACACCAGTTAAAACATCTGGCAATGTTATAGTCCAGCTCATCTACTAAAAGAGCCGCCTCCTGAACCGCCTGGTTGTTTACTCCGTTTGGCGCAATAACATAACCATCAATTACCGTATTTTTGGCCATGGCCCCTTTTATATGTTCTTCACTGGTGTCCTCGTAGAAGTAGTAAAAATCATTTCCAATGGTCACCCAGCCAAGACCTAAGCTTCCATCTTCCCGGAAATAAAAACGGTCTCCGTTATAATCAAACCAGCCAGTGAAGACTTCTGGCTGAGTTTCTTTTTCTTCTCCATAAACCGGCATCACAAAAGTAAGAGCTGCCAAAAGGATGCTCATCAAAACACATATATAGGATTTTCTCCGGTTATTTTTCATTGGCTGCTCCTATTTTCTTCGTACCAACCGGTTCTTAATCTGCCCAACCGTTTCCACAGTAAAGGACTCTTTTGTCGCCATCAGTATAACAAAATCCACGGCGAAAAACAAAACTGCAGAAATAATCAGAATAATAAAATTCTTTAATTCGATTCCCATGGAATCCTTTAGCGGAAGAAGCAGAACCCAGAAAGAC
>JAZUGA010000088.1:0-2960 GCA_045640945.1 Lachnospiraceae bacterium
CCGCTTGGCCTCCGACTTCCGGGAATCCCATAGGCCTTCAAGGAAGGGGACACCGCAAGACAGATGGTTTTGGTGGTACGGCTCTGATCTGCCACCACCAGGTTGGTGGTCAGGGGATCCAGTCCTCTTTCCACACATTCCACAGAGACGTAGAAAGATTTCAGATCGATACAGATGTATTGTCGCTTTTCTTCCATGATTTTACCGGGTGCAAAAGGGACAAAAAGTAAAAACTTTTTGTCCCGAACATATGTTTGTATTTATAATATCATGAATTGTTTTCGATTACAAGTCTGCAAATGTAATTTTACTTTACAGATTTGCAAAAACTGTTCTGCCCTTTTCCTTCATCCAGCGAAGCATCAGCCAGGTAAGAACGGCGAAAATTACAATGCAGATTGCCAGATAAATGCTGCTGCCAAAGAGATCGCCAACCAGGAAGAAAAGTCCGCCTAAAGCTACGGCCAGAATCATGCTGGCAAAAATGTCGATGAGCAGAGCCGTGTTCTGTTTAATCGGCTGCACCTCCGTGGTCCAATCCAGCATCGGCTTTTTCAGGTCCAGGAAAAGCTGGAACACTGCATTCATAAGAATGTAAAGGACGACGCAAAGAATGATTAAAATAAAATTCAGCACATTTGCACGGATGGCAATGCACAGAACAATGGTACAGAACAGAGCCGACGGAAGAGTCAAAATACAATGGTTCGCTATTTTTGCCTTAAAAATTTCCAGCGGGTCAACTGGCATGGACTGCAGAATCCAAATATTCGGTCCCTCTAAAGAAATCGATGGCGCTGCAATATCACAGAAACAAGCCAGCAGGCATATAGCGAAAGCTGCCAGAACTGGAATTACGTCGGCGATCATCGGAATTTCTTCCTGTAACATGCCTATGATAGTTCTTGCATCTCCCATCTTAACAAGAACAATGACTGCACCTGCTACATAAAACAGAATTCCAAATCCACAGTTCAGCATATAAGTCGGGCTGGAAGTAAATCTCTTTAACTCTTTTCTTCTCAGGGCAGCGCTTTGCTTTGCCGTCTTAATCAGAGAAGTACTATATTTCTTGCTCGTTCCTTCATTCTTTGTAGCCACAATCTTCAGGAAGCTCTTGGACATGAAGTAATAAACCAGTCCGAAAATTACGGCGGTCATAGCGGTAAATACCAGGAACCCGAGGACGTCTCCACTCATTCCCAGACCCAGGCAATAAATCGGATAGCCCCAGCCTTTCATGGACTCGCCAATACTCATCGCATTTTTTGCCAGACTTTCAATCAGCGCATCCATGCGGAATCTCAGATAGAAGACTGCCGCGAGAAATACAACTGAAACAATAACCGTAATGAAATTTTTATTTTTCAGTTTGGACATGACCAGAGCAACGAGCCAGCCAAGAAGACAGGAAATTGCCAGTACCAGAAAACCTAAAACAAAAATTCCCAGAACGCAAAAGATAACGGACAGCACGCTCACTTTATTGAAAATCCAATAATATAAAACCGCCGGGAAAATTACCATCAGCTCATAAATCAATCCGATAATATAAACGCTGATCATACGGGCCAGCAGGATTTTCGATGGTGGAATCGGCATGGATAAAAGAATTTCATTATCTTTCGCCCGGAACAATATCGCCGTGGTACTCATTACGCAGCCAATCAGCCCCACAAGAAAAGCCATAATGGTCAAGATCATGAAATAGATCCAATCATTCTTTCCGTCCAGCACCATAAGGCCAAACAAGGAACTCAGTGCAAAGAAGGAGCCCATTAAAATCAGATATAAAAAGGCAAACAGGATAATCATTCCGGTGGCTTTTTTTCCGGTGGCCTGAGTTCCTTTTTTTCTATTGGTGAAGTACATTTTCCGTACTTCGAATAATTCTTTTTTAACTAAAGCTTTAAACATTTTATTTCACCGTTCACTAACATCTAGCGCTTCCAGAATCTGCCTTTTTTCTCTTCGAATTGTGGAATTTCGATATTCAGGCTCGTATCGTTTTCTTCCTGAGCTGCGTTCTGCATTTCCAGGAATACTTCCTCTAAGGACTCGTCGCCCTTAACTTCTTCCATGGTTCCGGATTTCACTAATTTTCCGTTTTTGATGATGGCTACTTTGTCACATAATTTTTCTGCAACTTCCAGAACGTGGGTGGAGAAGAAAATTGCTCCGCCATTGTCACAGATTTCGCGCATGGTCTGCTTTACCAGGAAAGCTGCACTTGGGTCCAAACCTACGAAAGGCTCGTCCATAAGAATCAGCTTTGGATCATGAACTAAGGCGCCCATAATCGCCAGCTTCTGCTTCATACCATGGGAATAAGAGTTTACCGGATTTGCCAGCTTTTCTGTCAGGGCGAACATATCGCCGTATTTTTTAATTCTGACTTCACGGTCTGCCTGGCTTACTTCGTAAATATCTGCAACAAAGTTCAGGTACTGGATTGCGGTCATATAATCGTAAATGTCCGGATTGTCCGGAATGTATGCCATAATCTTTTTTGCTTCAATCGGATTTTTCTGAATGTCAAATCCGCCAATGGTAATCTGGCCGTTATCAAAATTTAATATGCCTACAACGCTTTTTAAGGTTGTAGTTTTTCCTGCGCCATTATGACCGATAAAGCCGTAGATTTCTCCTGGTTCGATACTTAAAGTCAAATCATCTACTGCTGCCGTGCTTCCGTACATTTTTGTAAGATGTTCTATTTTCAGCATTTCCATTTCCTCTCTTATACGAAAATCTTATATATCCATATTTATATTTCATCGTTTCAAAAAATATCCCAGTATGAGTCTACATATTATACCATAATTGTTTCCATTTTGTATCAATTTCCCCATATACGCTAAAAGAGCCAGCGCCCAGCTGACTCTTTTAAGGAGAAGGTATTTCATTTTTATGGGGTGTAGTAAAACTATATATGTATTGGGGGGTTTTACGATACGTAT
>JAZUGA010000089.1:0-1855 GCA_045640945.1 Lachnospiraceae bacterium
GGGCGCTGGTGCGGAACAAAGCGGAATCCATAAACACTTTTTCCCAGCGTTTGACCGGATCAACGAAGTGATTCGAGCAAATTGGGAAGAAGAGAAGAAAAAAGCAAAAGAAGAAGCAAAGAAAAATCCGTTAGCAGACGGACCGATTGTTGTAGGAAAGGCAGGTAAATAATATGGCTAGAATAGGTGTATTTATCTGTCATTGCGGAACCAATATTGCTTCTGTTGTTGACGTAGAAAAAGTAGCGAAAGCGGCGATGCAGATGCCGGATGTAGTATTTGCAACGGATTACAAGTACATGTGCTCCGAGCCAGGACAGGCCATGATTAAAGAGACAATTATCGAGCAGAAATTAGACCGCATCGTGATTGCGTCCTGCAGCCCGAGAATGCATGAGCTGACCCTCCGTAAAATGCTGAAAGGCACGACCATTAACCCATATATGTTGGAAATTGCCAACATCCGGGAGCAATGTGCTTGGGTACATACGGATCGGGAAAAAGCTACCGCGAAAGCCATCGGTTTAGTTCAGATGGCAGTTGCAAAAGTTGCGAAGAATAAACCGTTATCTGCGGGAACCATTCCGATTACGAAAAAAGCGTTGGTCATTGGAGGCGGTATTGCCGGAATCCAGGCGGCTTTAGATATTGCGGACTGCGGCTATGATGTAACGATTGTGGAAAAAGAGCCTTCCATCGGCGGTCATATGGTTATGCTGGATAAAACCTTCCCTACCATGGACTGTTCTGCTTGTATTTCCACGCCAAAGATGGTAGAAGCCAACGCCCATCCGAATATTACCTTAAAGACATCTTGTGAAGTAGAAAAAGTCAGCGGTTACGTTGGCAATTTTGAAGTAACCATAAAAGAAAAAGCAAAATACGTAAATCACGACCTTTGTACGGGCTGCGGACTTTGCCAGACCAAATGTCCGACAAAAGTTACTAGCGAATTTGACCAGGGCATGAGCAAACGAAGCGCGATTTATATTCCGTTTGCCCAGGCGGTTCCTTCCAAACCGGTCATTGATGCCAATGCTTGCCTGAAACTGAAAAACGGAAAATGTGGCATTTGCGAAAAGGTTTGTCCGATTGGTGCCATCAACTACCAGGACGAAGAACGTTTCACGACCGAACAGTTCGGTGCCATTATTGTAGCTACCGGCTATGAACTGGTGAACTGGGAAGAAATGTATCCGGAATATGGCGGTGGAAAATACGAGGACGTTATTACCGGCCTTCAGTTTGAACGTTTGGTAAATGCTTCTGGACCGACCGAGGGACATATCTTAAGACCTTCCGACGGCAAAGAGCCGAGAGACGTAGTCCTTGTTAAATGCGTAGGAAGCCGTGATCCAAAGAAGGGAAAAAGCTATTGCAGCCGTGCTTGCTGTATGGCCAGCGCAAAGCATGCCCATCAGATATTAGATAAGATCCCGAACAGCCGGGTTTATGTGTTCTATATGGATGTAAGAACTCCGGGAAAGGGATATGAAGAATTTTACGATAATACCAGGAAAGACGGAGCCCAGTATATCCGGGGGCGTGTTTCCAAAATATACAAAGAAGGAAGCAAGCTGATTGTAAGAGGTGAAGATTCCTTATTAGGCAAGCCGGTAACGGTTGAGGCAGACATGGTAATCTTAGCTACTGCCATGGAACCGGCATCCGGTGCTTATGAACTGGCTTCTAAATTAGGAATTGCCGTAGATGGAGACAACTGGATTACGGAAGCTCATCCGAAGCTTCGTCCGGTTGAGACCCAGACCAACGGAATTTTCCTCTGCGGAACCTGTCAGGGACCGAAGGACATTCCGGACACGGTAGCTCAGGCCAGCGCCGCAGCAGTAAAAGT
>JAZUGA010000090.1:0-3514 GCA_045640945.1 Lachnospiraceae bacterium
CGATTTTAGCTGCTTCTCTTTCGTAGTACTTGTAGTAACTTTTCTGTTTGTCTTCTTCAGTTACTGGTACTGGCTTTTTCATCATATCCATAAAAAATGCATCTCCTTTCATTTTGTAGATAATATGATAGTTTAAAAAAAACCATGGTTGAAATACTTTAATGCTATGAGGTCATTCAATCGATTCTTACCGGAATAATCATCGATAAACGCCCCTTCGCTTTCGTATTTCAGGTGTAGAAACCGTTTCCGGTTTCTAGCATTTTCACCTGCGGTAATTTTCTGTCCACCAAGAGATTATGAACATAAAAAAACCGCAGATGGATATAATAATCCACCTACGATTTTAATCCTTTTTCCGCGCAATGTATAATTCACAGTAAGAATGAGGTCATTCAAAATCAGTATGTCATCTTCACTTCATCAATCAGAGAATAGAATAATGCAATGGCCGGATTGTAATTATCTTTATTCCAGCAGATTGCAAAATCCATATTCGGAAGTTCTTTCAGACGGATCAGGTCAATATGACGGCTGTTCTTTATATAATGGTCTAAGGTAATACCGGTAACGCCCTCTCCGATATCAGCCCAAAGCATCTTCGTCTCAGAATCCGGAGCCATTTTTGTTTTTGGCTCAAAGCCGGCTTTCCGGCACTGTTCAATTACATGCTCACTGGTTTCCGGATAATCTTCGGAAAGCAGAAATACCTGGTCTTTTAAATCTTTAAAGGAATATTCTTTTTTTGCATCCAATCCTGCAGATTTCGGAACTACGAAATAGCTTGGAACAGAATAAACGTTTTCAAAAAGAATCTCATCACGGTTTTTAATCAGGCTGGACATCATAAAGCTGATATCACAGCCGCCCTTCATCAGAGACATCTCTAACTCCAGCATGGCGCAGCTCTTTAATTCTACTTCGACCTGTGGGTATTCTTCACGGAAACGCTGGATATGATAAAAGGTCTGACTGTCCAGGCAGATACCGTTTAAAATACCAATAACCAGTTTTCCCTCTTCTCCTCTGCTGATCTGTCTGGATTTCTCCAAAAGGGTTTTATATTGTTTTTCTATATCAAATAATCCATTGTAAAGGCAAAGTCCTGCAGGAGTGAGGCGGATACCGTTCTGTTTACTTCTCCAGAATAATTTGAAGCCCATTTCTTCTTCCAACATGGCAATATTACGGCTGAAAGAAGGCTGGGAAATATGAATCATCTGTGCAGCTGTTGTAAAGTTTAAAGTTTCAGTTGCGGCCCGGAAGCACTCAATTAAAACATCGTTCATCTATTAATAACCCCTAAAAAATTATTTCTTATAATTATCAATGCCAAAATATTCACGTAAAACATCCGGAAGCTCTTCATCCGTAATTTCCCGGATTGTTGTTTCTCCGTTTTTATTAATTTTCAACGTAGAATTTGTCAAATCCACATATCCATCAATGGTACGGATATTTACCATGCGGTTTTCATGAAAAACGGAATTCCCTCTTGCAACTAAATCCGCACAGTTTGCAATAAAGTCGAATGGAAGCATGGCAATTGGGGCGAAAATAACCGAATTGTTTGCCCCATCACCAAATTCATGTTTCAATTCTTTCCAGCCTTTTTCTGCATCATCAATCCAGTAAGTTTTACCGAATCTGGTTTCTTTCTCTCCATTCAGGTTTACTGCCCATCCAGGCTGTGGGCCTCCCATACCGGCATCACAATAATAGGTCTCCCCATCAAGAAAAACCAAAATGCCTCTATGGTCCAATCTTCTTAAGACTCCAAAAACCGGATTGCCGATTCTCGCCATGCAGCCTGCCACATCATAACCCAGGCCCCTTAATAATAGAAGCAACGCTCCGTTCATTTCAAAGCAGAACCCGCCTCTTCGTTTCACAACTATTTTATCAAACAAAGCCTCAGCGCTTAAGTCTACTTCACCCCAATGCTCAAATACTGCAAAATCTTCAAAAGGAACAGAAATATGATGCTGGTAAAGCAAGTAATCCAGATTCTCTTTTGTTATTTTTCCATCAAATTTCGCACCAATTCTCTCAAGATAAGCATCGCATTGCTCTTTTGTAAAACCGTCAAATTCAAATTCGTACATATATCCCTCATCTAAGTATTTTTTTATCGTTTCTTCCCACTTCAATGACTGTCCAATGGTCATAAAAACAATGGGTTGATTATATCAGCGATTCCCCTTTTTCGCAACTTCACACTCTCAGAAAAGATGTTCCCCCAAAAGCCGGTCAATATAGTATTGCTTGGTATTGGAATAGTGTTTTGCAATAGCCTCCTCTGCTCCTTGCAGGTTGCCATCAACCAGACAGTCATATATCTGTTTATGTTCCAGATAGGAACGTTCTGCTAACTTGGTATCATCTAAAGTAGAAGAAAGGAATCGGCCAATCTGACCGCTGATCTGATTGTAAAACAGTTTTAAATTACTGCTTCCGGAAAAGTCCACTAAGAATTCATGGAACTTAATGTCCCATTTAATTGCGTCCGGAACATCTGCATGGTCTAAAGATTCCCGGATGCGATCCAAAATATTTTCCAGAGCTTTCAGGCTTACATCGTTCATTCTCTTTATGGAACGTTTCACCGCATATTTCTGGAACAGGTGCATTAAATCATAGATTTCAAAAATATCTTCTATAGTAATTTCCGGTACGATCATTCCCTTATTGGGAGAAAAGGAAACCAACCCGTCTCTGGTCAGCATCTGCAATGCTGCACGGATCGGAGAACGGCTTACATTGTAGCGGTCACAGAGCTTACGCTCTACCAATACCGTTCCCGGATGAAAGGTACCATTTAAGATATCTTCTTTTATATGGTTATATACCTGAATCTGTTTGCTTTCGTTTTCAATTGGTTCTTCGATTTTCTTTTTTGCCATAATGTATACCTTAGCTATTCATACAAATACAATATGTTATTTTTACATACCAGATTGTACCATTTGGTATACCAGACATCAACTACTATCCTGTTGGATCAATGTTGACCTTTCCTATTATTGCGTAAAATAAAAAAAGCAGAACATTTTGTTCTGCTTCTCTCATGGCCTATTTCTTATATCTTTTTGCCTGTTTCAATCCCTTTTCCAGAGCTTTCTTATTTTCCGCACAAATCTCAGCCATTAACAAACCTGCTTTTGTTGTTTTTACGGTTCTGCGGTTTCGCTCAAACAAAATAACGCCCCACTCTTCTTCCAGCATTCCGATCTGTCTGCTGACCGTTGGCTGAGTAGTAAAAAACATCTCTGCAGTCTTGGAAAAGCTAAGATTTTTGGTAAGTTCAAGAAACATATTCATCTGGACTGTTGTCATAAAGCCACCTCATTAAGTATTTTTACGCACAAAAGGAACTTGGACTACGTCCAAATTCCCCTCACTCGTTGCATTATATAATAATAAGCCTTTTTAAGCAACCAGCTTTTCGTTTTATTTCACAGGGATTTCTTTTTTCTTGAAACTCAGCTGGGCCACAATAACTGCAATAAACATT
>JAZUGA010000091.1:0-4200 GCA_045640945.1 Lachnospiraceae bacterium
TAAGATGATTTTAAAAGACCACAAACGTCCAGACGGCCGTGCTATCGACCAGATTCGTCCTCTGGCTGCAGAAATCGACATTCTTCCTAGAGCACATGGTTCTGGTATGTTCACTCGTGGACAGACACAGATCATGACAGCTACCACATTAGGACCTCTTTCAGATGCACAGAAACTGGATGGACTTGATGCTAATATTACTTCAAAGAGATACATGCATCAGTACAACTTCCCTGGATATTCTGTAGGCGAAGCAAAACCAAGCAGAAGTCCTGGACGTCGTGAAATCGGCCATGGTGCATTAGCAGAAAGAGCTTTACTTCCTGTAATCCCTAGCGAGCAGGAATTCCCATACGCTCTTCGTCTGGTATCTGAAACTTTCGAATCGAACGGTTCTACAAGCCAGGCATCTGTATGTGCATCAACCTTAAGCCTTATGGCAGCAGGTGTTCCAATTAAACGCCCGGTAGCAGGTATTTCCTGTGGTCTGGTAACTGGCGAAACCGATGATGATTACTTAGTACTTACCGATATCCAGGGTCTGGAAGACTTCTTCGGTGACATGGACTTCAAGGTTGCCGGAACTGACGTTGGTATTACTGCTATCCAGATGGATATTAAGATTCATGGTCTGACAAGAGCTATCGTTGAAGAAGCTATTGCCAGAGCAAAACAGGCTAGAACTTACATTCTTCACGAAGTAATGCTTCCAGTTATTGCAGAGCCTAGAAAAGAAGTTGGCAAATATGCTCCTAAGATTATCAGCATGCAGATTGATTCAGATAAGATTGGTGAAGTTGTTGGTAAACAGGGCAAGGTTATTAACGAAATCATCGCTAGAACAGGCGTTAAGATTGATATTAATGACGACGGACTGGTTTCTATCTGTGGCGTAGAAAAAGACAAATTAGAAGAAGCTCGTGAAATGATCGACACCATCGTTTCTGACTTTGAAGAAGGAAGAATCTATGAAGGTACTGTAGTTTCCATTAAAGACTTCGGCGCATTCTTAGAGTTCGCTCCTGGTAAAGAAGGCATGGTTCATATTTCCAAGATTGCTCCGGAAAGAATCAATCATGTAGAAGACGTTCTGACCTTAGGCGATGTTGTTAAAGCAAAATGCATGGGTCCAGATAAGATGGGAAGAATTTCCTTCAGCATCAAGGACGCAAAATAATAGAATAAAAACCTTTCTTTAGATGAAGAATCCACGCTCCGGCGTGGATTCTTTTATTTTATCAAAAGTCAATTGACGGTTGACCAAAAGCTCCTTTGGAAAAAGTACAATGCAGACACAACAACAAATACAAAAAACAAGCATTACTTTTTCAGGAGGATATGAAATGAAAGATAATAAGAAAAATCAAATTACAGAACTGGTAATCATCGTAGATAAAAGCGGCTCCATGGCAGGCCTGGAGGAGGACACCATCGGCGGCATCAATGCCATGTTGGAAGAGCAGAGGAAAATCGAGGGAGAATGTCTGGTAACAGCGGTTTTGTTCAATCATGAATGGGAGTTTATCTACGACCGGGTAAAATTGGAAGAGGTAAAAAAACTGACAAAGAAGGACTACAAAGTCGGCGGCTGTACTGCTTTGATTGATGCCTTAGGAACTTCCCTCGAGCATATAGAAATGATTCATAAATATATCCGCAAGGAAGATGTTCCGGAGCATGTAATGTTCTTCATTACAACCGATGGACTGGAAAATGCCAGCCATAAATTCTCCAGCGCCGAAGTAAAGAAAAAAATAGAGGCCAAGAAGGAACTGGGCTGGGAGTTCGTTTTTGCCGGAGCCAATATTGATGCGGTAGAGACGGCAAAAACCTATGGAATTGATGAGGACAATGCCATTAATTATCATCATGATTCCCGTGGTACCAGAGTGGTTTACAATAGCATAGGGAATAAGCTGTGCGCGATGAGAATGAATATGGATTCCTCCGACTGGAGAGACGAAGCGGATGAAGACTTTTCCTCCAGATAATAATAGAATGGTCCGTTCCCAATGCCGGTATGCTTTGCATGCCGGCATTTTAACGCTTTAATGTATTAGAAATAATATGTTATACTTATCAGGAAAAGGTGGAAATAATATGATTGATCAAAATTTACTGGAAGAATTAAAACAATATATTGCAGAAAACCTGGAAGAGGAGATCTTCCTTCCAGATGAAGAGAAGCCTTCTCAAGTTTTTCTTAGTGCCCGGCCTAGCCTTTCCTTAGGTGCTTATGCAAAGCAGTCTGCACCGCGAAATGAAATGACGGATGAAACCTGTTTTAAAACGGAAACTTATTGCGACATGGATATATCTATGGACCTGGACGAAAGCTTTTCGGAAATGCTTCTTCGGAAAATCGATGAAAGTGGCATGAAAGACTCCGAATGCTATAAACGGGCCAATGTGAGCAAGCAGGTTTTTTCAAACATCCGCAGCAACGATAATTATGTTCCGTCCAAGGCAACCGCTCTTGCTTTTGCCATTGCTTTAAAAATGAATCTGGAGGAGACGAAACAGCTTTTGGAGAGAGCCGGATACGCCCTTTCCCATAGCTATAAGTTCGATGTAATCGTAGAATATTTCATCAAAAACCAGAAATATGATATTGATGAAATCAATGAGGCACTTTATGAATATGACCAGAAATTGCTGGGCACAAAATAATGTCGATTTTTAACATTTTAGCGACGAAGTTTCTATACTTTTTTGTTGAAAATGTTATATAATAAATTATTAAATGTACAAAATTATGGGGCTTAAAAACAGGTAAAACTATAATCATATAATAAAGGAGAAGGATACTATGAAATTAACACCAAAAGAGAATTATTTAATGCTCGGTCGTGGCGAAATGCCAGAGTACGTTCCTTTCTATACCATGATGGGAACCGAATTTAACGGAGAAGCTTGTGTTAAGACTTTATCTCCAAGAATATTTGATGAAAATCATTTCCAGCCTGGCGGATATGATATGTGGGGCGTTCGCTATGCTGCAGATGAAAACACTGGCGCAACTCTTCCTGAACCGAATAACTTCTTACTGGAAGATATTAATGATTGGGAAAAAGTTATTAAATTCCCGAACAGACATGAAGAATATGATCTGGAAATGATGTACAGACAGGATCTGGAAAGAACCGGCATCGACAGAAATAAATCCGCAACGATTGCTCATGCTGGATTTATGCCTTTCCAGCAGTTAGTTGCATTAATGGGATTTACCGAGGGACTTTGCTCTTTAGCAACCGATCCAGATGTTGTAAAAGATATGTTAAATGCAATGGTAGACTGGATTGAGCCTGTTATGTATCGCGTTATCGATGCTTACAAGCCAGATATCTGGTACATGTTAGACGATACCGCTGCAAAACACACTCCATTCTTCTCATTAGACACCTACCGTGATATTTTCGTTCCAATCTACAGGAGACTTGCAAAACCTGCTGTGGAAAGAGGTATTCCAATTCAGTTCCATAACTGTGGAAAATGCGAAATCTTCGTGGAAGATATGATTGATTTCGGTGTTAAATATTGGGATCCTGCACAGGAAATGAACGACCTGTTAGGAATCAAAGAAAAATATAAAGGCAAAATCTGCTTAGTAGGATGCTGGGATTGGGATTCCAAGATGCCGAAGGGATGGCCAGATGGATACGATGAGGAAGAACTTCGTCAGGGCGTAAGAGATTCTATCGACAAATACGGAAAAGACGGCGGATATTCCTTCTCTGGTGGTATTCCTGGAAAAGATGAAGCTTCTAAGAAAGCGAACAAGATCGTTCGTGAAGAAGCTCATTACTATGGACATAGATTCTATGGCGATACGGACTTTGAATAAA
Source organism: Lachnospiraceae bacterium (assembly GCA_045640945.1). GTDB lineage: Bacteria > Bacillota > Clostridia > Lachnospirales > Lachnospiraceae > RGIG5612. Next base: position 3,846 of record JAZUGA010000091.1, read on the forward strand.
ATTTAGTTGAGGATTAATGAATGAAATATACAGATTATCAGGGAGAGAAAATTTCCCGTTTAGGCTTTGGTCTTATGAGACTTCCGGTTATTGATGATGACCAGTCCAAAATTGATTATGACAAAGTAGAAGAAATGGTTCTTTATGCGGTTGAGCATGGCGTAAACTATTTCGATACTGCTTATGTATATCATAATGGTTTTTCCGAGAAGGTCCTTGGTCAGATCATGGAAAACAATAACCTGAGAGATAAAATGAATGTTGCTACAAAGATGTTCACTTTCGGTATTGAATCTCCGGATTTTGACCCGAAAAAAATGTTAGATGAGCAGTTAGAACGGTTAAAAACAGACCA
>JAZUGA010000092.1:0-18730 GCA_045640945.1 Lachnospiraceae bacterium
TTATATGGATGAGAAGAAAATTTTCAATGCAGATTATGTGTATTATGATACGTCGGAAGCTGTTTATTTTAATGCGTACCGGAATGGAGCGATGGTAGGCCGTATTTCCGGAATTCTGCAAAAAGCCAGCAATGAAAAAACAGGAGAGAATCGAGTACGATTTACCCGTTTTGATGCAATCAATGATCAGGAAGTTGCCAATGCACTTTTCAAGGCAGTGGAACAGTGGGCTTTGTCGAAAGGCATGGATACCATCTGTGGTCCTTTGGGCTTCTCCGATCTGGAGAGAGAAGGGCTTCTGATTGAAGGCTTTGAATATCTGGCCACCTATGAAGAACAGTATAATTACGATTATTACCAGACCCTGATTGAAAACTGTGGCTATAAAAAGGAAATTGACTGGCTGGAAAGCAAGCTGATGCTGCCACCAGACGATGGAGGAAAGCTGAAACGGGCTACGGAGCAGGTTATGCAGAAATACAACCTGCATTTCGCAACGGAGAAGAATATTGGAAAATTCATAAAGAAATATGCAGAGGACTTCTTCCGCCTTTTGGATGAGGGCTATGAAGACATTTATGGAACCGTTCCTTTTTCCGACAATATGAAAAAACTGATGATCAGCAATTTCAAGCTTTTGCTGGGCACGAAATATGTATCGGTAATTTTGGATGAAAATAACAAGGGTGTATGCATGGGCATGTGCATTCCATCCATCGCCCACGCGTTACAGAAGTCCGGCGGAAAGCTGACCCTTCCCTGCCTGATCAAAATATTAAAAGCAAAGAAGAATCCGGAATATATCGACCTGGCACTGATTGCTGTAGATAAACAGTATGTGAATAAAGGCGTGGCATTATGCTTCCTTCCGGAGCTGATGCGAATGGCGAAAGAATCGGATAATACGAAATGGATTGAGACCAACCTGAATCTGGAAACCAATCTTCCAATCCAGAATATGTGGAAACGGTTCGATGCCCAAAACCATAAACGTCGAAGATCTTTTATAAAAGCGTTGAATTAAAAAGAACGGATGAAAGAAGAATTTCTTTCATCCGTTTTATTTTTAATCGAAAATCGTCGGTTCTTTATTGTACACGTTCAATTCGCTTAGCATTCTTAGAACCACCAACAATCAAAGGAACCTTTTCGATGATGACACTGGAGGTGTCTAAGCCATACCACTGTATTTTAGATCCGGCTGCACGACGGATACCATATTTGAGACGCATGATGACTTCGTCCAGCTTCGACAGATCTTCTTTGGAACCAATAGATTTATGGATGATACAGAACTTGAAGGTTCCGACGGAAGCCGGTCCGTAAATAGAATACTTCTTGTCCTGCGCCGGAAGCTCGTTGCTTTCCTGCAGGTCCTGAACAATCTGACGCAGATACTGGTTCACCTTCGGGCTGCAATGGAATCCCAGATTCAGTTTTACACGGAAAATGTAATCGGTTCCATAGGTGTCTACTTCATAGGTCATCGTATCTGGATCATTCAATACGTTAACGCTTACGAACCAGTATGCCTGTGCACGCTTGGTGTCTTTATCCAGAATGGAATAAAGAATATCACGGTCAATCTGGGAGGAATCACGGGCCTTATCCAGATAAATCAGATTGTTAGCCAGCAGAGGAACTTCTTCGTCGTCATGAAGCTTGCCCAGGTTTGGAACATAATCTTTCAGATCCAGGAGAGTACTGTACTTGCCTTCCAGCTGAGTGCCTCTGTACCAGATGATCATAACGAAGAGAATCAAGAGGGTCAGAATAACTGTTACATATCCACCATGGGTGAATTTGCCAAGGCTGGAAATGAAGAAAACTGCTTCTATTGCACCGAATACAATCAGCACAACGAAGGAAATAATCTTTTGATTCCGTATTTTCATCAGATAAACGGTAAGCAGTAAGGTGGTCATTAACATGGTCAAAGTAATGGCCAGACCGTAAGCTGCTTCCATTTTTGCACCGGAACGGAAATATAATACTACGAGGCTGCAGCCGATCCAGAGGATGTTGTTAACGGTTTTAATGTACATCTGGCCTTTTGTTTCCGAAGGATATGCAATTTCCAGATGTGGGAGAAGGTCTAAAAGAATCGCCTCCGATACTAAGGTGTAAGAGCCGGTAATAAGCGCCTGAGAGGCAATTACAGCGGCCGCAGCTCCTAAGATTACGGCAAACGGACGAACCGCAACAGGAAGCATCAGGAAGAATGGATTCAAGTCCGTGATGGATAAAAGATCCGGATTTCCCTGGTTTGCGATGATCCATGCGCCCTGACCTAAATAGTTCAGAATCAGGCAGGCTTTAACGAACGGCCAGCTGAAATAGATGTTTTCTTTTCCAACATGGCCCATGTCGGAATAAAGGGCTTCCGCACCGGTGGTGGCCAGGAAGACGCTTCCTAAGATCATGAAGCCTTGCTTATTGTAATCACTGAAAAGAATCTTAGCTGCATAAACTGGGTTGAATGCTTTTAAGATGGAAGGCATTTCCAGAATATGCCATATGCCGAATACGCCAAGGAACAGGAACCAGATCATCATAACCGGGCCAAAGGCGCGGCCGATCTTGCTGGTGCCGGCACTCTGCAGCGCAAACAGCACGCCGATGATGACTAAAGTAATAATGATAACCTTTAACTGGCCGCTGCCAAGAAAACGGTCCATAACTGCCATGCTTCGCAGACCTTCTACTGCTGTGGTAACAGTTACTGCAGGAGTCAGAACGCCGTCTGCCAAAAGGGCAGCGCCACCAAGCATTGCAGGAAGAATCAGCCATTTTCCGCATTTCTTAACCAGAGAGTACAGAGAAAAGATACCACCTTCTCCGTGGTTATCTGCCTTCATGGCGATTAAAACGTATTTGATGGTAGTGAGCAGAGTGATGGTCCAGATAACCAGAGACAGTGCTCCGACGATGAAATCTTCATTGATCTGACCGATTCCGCCGTTGCCCTCCAGCATGGACTTCATAACGTACATTGGAGACGTTCCAATATCGCCATAAACGATACCGATTGCAATCAGAACCAGTCCGAATTTGAATTTGGATTTTTTCTTCATAATTTTTTCCTTCTTATATTATGCCATAATAAGCCAGTTTAACTATGTTGTGATTTTCCTATTATACGAAAGCCACTACAATTGTCAATTCTTTGCGCAGATATTTGTACAATATCAAAGAGGCTGTTTCATCGGGCAACGCCCTTTTATATCAGGATTTTTCACATTAGGATACGGTAAGGATATTGAGAAGGATGCGGATGATTTTTGCAAGACCGCCCCGATAGTCCGCACGCTCGATGGCGGTATCCAGCATGATCGGGTCATCGGTCAGGATGCCGTCGACTCCACAATCTAAAAGATACTGAATGGATTTGCCGGAATTTGCGGTCCAGGCATAGACTTTCTTGCCATTGCGATGGGCATCCGCAACCATGTCTACAGAAATATTACTTTGTTCGATAGAATAGCCTTCAACAAAATCAAATGCAGACACATCACCATAAGCCAGGGACATGGTGTAAACCAGATGCATATCCGGGTCCAGCGCATGAACCCGTTCCAATGGCTCCGGACTCAGACTGATAATGGAGCAGCGGTCTTCCATGTGATTATCGCGGATGACCTGAATCAGTTTTTCTTCCAGATGATGGTCGTATTCCGCCACCTTGATTTCTATCTGAACGGTAGCGCCTTCTTTCGACTCGATGAGCTTTAAGATTTCGTCCAGAGTCGACATCTTCAGTCCTTTATATTCCTCGGAAAAGCAGGAGCCTACATCGATTTCCATAAGCTCCTTATAAGTCACATCGTGAACGCCGATATTTTCACCGGTGAATTTCTTCAGGGAATCGTCATGACTTACGACAATGACGCCATCCTTCGTCTGCTGAACATCCAGTTCCAGGCAGTCTACACCTTCTAATAAGGCGATTTCAAAAGCTGGGTAAGTATTTTCCGGGGCGCGTACAGAATCGCCACGATGGGCAATGACCTGAGCGTGGGATGGTGTTGTTACAAAGGCATCAAAGTAATAAATATGACTGTAAGCATAAAATCCAACACACAGCAGCAATATTGCGATTATTGGAATGGATTTTTTGCTGATGGATTTCGTATGGAAAGTGTCTTTGGAAATATTCTGAAGCAACGATTCGTCTTCATCCAGATACTCAAAGAATAAAGCGATTAACACCGAAATGTCCAGCACAGGAGTAATGATCTGGAACAACAGCAGGCTGACAACTTTGGAAACGTTCGATTCGCTGATGCTGGTTGCGATGGTATTGGATTCTTCTACGCTTTTGAACAGGGATGCAATTCCAGAAGAAATGTTCGCCAAAACAGCGGAAATGCCAATATTGAAAATGTAGAACAGCAAAATAGCCACGCCCATAACAATGACCGTTTTAATGACTCTCTTTTTTATCAGCTGGAAACTTTTCTTAATGGACTGGATATGGCTGGACGTTCCTGTGAAGTAAAACGGCAGGGAAAAACAGGACAGAACGAAAAAGACAATGGCAGCAGCCATAAAGCATATCCATAGAATCTTCAGAAGAATGTTGCTGTTGATGAAGGTCATAATGAATTCCGGAACGAAGAACTCCAGATAATTCGTAGAAACAGCAAAGATTCCCAATATTGGCAGGAATACCAGCAGGTAAAGAAATACCAGCCAGTTTTTTGGATGAGCCGTTTTAAAGCAAGCATTTAAAGCTGCGAGAATTGCATTTTTTAAAGTCGTCTTCCGGCCAATCCGTGCCATACTGAAAATATGAATGATGCCGGAAACTTCCATTACGGCGACCATGGTGAAAAGCAGCACGCCGATGATCAGAAGCAGTATGACGAAAGGGTTGACCAGGAAATGTGGGGCTGAACTACCGTCAATGTATGTCGTTCCCATGATCTTCATGGCCAGATGGAGCGTTCCATGATAAATGGAGTAGCTGGTGACTACATTAAAAACAAAAAACACGACAACAAAGAGAATCAGAGTTTTCCAGTTGAATCGCAGGAGATATCCGATTTCTTTTAAAAATCCTGTCAGGTTTGAGTTTTTAAAAACGTTCTTCTTCATCATGTTCCTTGTTACTATAGGTAAGTATATGTTATTGGCGGAAGATGATATTCGCATTTTACGCCAATCAATTTCATTATTATATAATAACGATGAGTTTATATAAAGAGTGTGGTAGATAAAACATAAGGGCATGGTGCATTTCGACACCGATGTTTTCCCGTACGCCGATTATGAGGTATTCTATATTGCATATTGATGAAGAACATAAATATGATTTTTCGATAATGAAAAGGGACTGCTTTTGCAGTCCCTTTATTTGCTGAATAAAAACAAGCAATGGTTCTTTTATCAGTGACCAGCTACGCGGGAGTTGTCATTATCTACATGTACGCAGAACTTATTGATGATCGGGCCTTCTTCCGCAGTTGGCGGAGTCGGTTTGTCCCAAATTTTTGGCTGATTGCCTTCCATAGCTTTGGTACGGTGCAGCTTCACGCCGTTCTTTTCCAGAACTTCCTGAAGCTCTTTTACATTCAGGTCCTGAAGAGCTACGCCGTTCTTAATTGCCAGAGCGGCAGCAGTTCCGGAAGCTTCGCCCGTAAGAACACATGCCGGGATGAAGCGCATGATTGCCCAGCCTCGGCCGGAAGCAGAAACCATTCTGCCGGCAGAAAGAACGTTGGATAATTTATCTGTGATTAAGCCTTCGTATGGATATTCATAAACAACGGCTGGTTTGTCCAAGGATGCGATAACGCAGCCGATGGAAGTATCGACGGTGATTTCGCCTTCGGTATAAAGCTCTGCGTTGCCTACCAGACGGCGGGTCATACGGAACTGAGGGGAATACGGAAGGGAAAGCATTGCATAATCGTCGCGGAGATGATCCTTCAGGAAATCTAAAGCCAGGCCGCGGGACATGCGGATATATTTATTGACGCCTTCCACGGTAGTTCCGTCGCAGGTCAGGTCTTCTTTTTCGTCGCCTGCACCGCCGCTAGGAATCAGTCCTAACCAGCGAAGAGGAACGGCGCGGAGAAGACTTCCTTCTTCAATTCCTTTCTTTGCAACTTCGAAATCAAATTCATGGAACCAATGGGAAACGATGGTTTCTAAGGTTTCTGTTTCAGCACCGGCACGGAATACCAGGTCCGCATCACCGGATGCATCGATGAACATTTTTGCCATATAAGCAGTACGGCCGGATTTGTTTTCAACGACAATTCCTTTTACCGTGTTGCCTTCCATGATCGGCTCACTGAATACGGTGTCGAATACTACATCGATTCCTTCTTTTTCCGTGAATTCGTCTAAAGCCAGAATGGCATGAGGAATGATGAAGTTGGACATGTAACGCTCGCTGTCACATGGAGCGGTGTCCGGCTTGCTTTTCCATACTTCTGGAAGGTTGTTCGGGCTGTATTTGATGCAGACATGGAGCAGTTCTTCGGCTAATCCGCCATACACTTTATTGCCGTTTCCATCATCAATTGGAAGGTAGCAGCAGACATGTCCCAGAGTCGCAAGACCTCCCAGGACGATGCTTTTTTCTATCAGAGTGACCTTCATGCCTTGACGGGCAGCAGCGGTTGCAGCAGCTACGCCGGCCAATCCGCCCCCAACGACGATGACGTCGGTTTCTTTAACTACAGGTATTTCTGTTTGGGTTAATTGTACTGATTTCATAGTATTCCTTTCCTGAGGGGAAACTGCAAAGGACTGCAAGGCTTTTGAAAAAGCTCCCCTTTTTATTCGTAAATTCTATGGAAGAAGATTCTCTCCCCGGATGATTTCGCAAAATGCATTCAGAATTCTGGCAGTAAGACCCCAGATGACATGGCCTTCGTATTTATAAAAAAGCTCTTCGATATACTGGGTCGGCCATTTGTAATCGCTTCCGCCGCTGACCAGTTCATAAGGGAAATCGTCCCGTGGCTCGGCTTTGGAGTCGATAATGAAGCGAGCCGGCTCCGTTTCCGTGAAAAAGCTTAACGGCACGCGGAACACTTCCTTTACTTCGTCCTTATTAAAGTCCCCGTGGTAGTTCTTCAAAACGGCAACAAAAGGGTAAATGATCATTCGCTGGAAATGATGATAGTCCGATGCGCCGATGAAAGATAACTGCTCCGGCTGAATGAGAAGTTCCTCACAGGCTTCCCGGAGAGCTGCCTCCTGAGGCGTTTCGCCTTTTTCCACGGAGCCCCCTGGCAGGCACACGTCGCCTGGCTGTTCTGCGATTTTTCCGGAGCGGGTCTGCAGAAGCACATCATATCCGTGCTCCGTATTGATCAGGCAGATGGTAACCGCTGCCCGGAATAATTTGTCCTCTCCAATCAGGCGGGGCTCATGAGTTGTAATTTTGTTTAAATCGTAGGCCATACTGTCTCCTAAAACTTCTTTCGTTTATTTTAATTCATATTGGGTGGGGATTCAATAAAATACTGTTGCGGCAAGGGCTTTTGTGGTATTGTGAGAAAAAGAAAATGCGTTAGGAAACGAGAGGATAAAATATGGAAGAAATCAGAAATGATATAGAAGAGAAAGTTGAAAATTTGGAAGAAACGACAAAGGAAGTCGTAGAGACCGCAAAAGAAGCCGCTGCAGAAGTTGCAAAGGCAGTCGCAGAAGTTGCAGAGACTGTTGAGAAGGAACCGGAAATCATCGAGTCCATGGACGACTATGCCGAGGAACTGGAAGCGTCTTTGCGAAGAATCTATCCGGGCGATGTAATGGAATGCACCGTTGTGGCGGTGGATGAAGAGGCTGTTTCCGTAGATTTAGATTATTATGCACCGGGTAAAATTCCGGTAGCGGAAATGAGCGAAGACCCACAGTTCAGCGTGTTCAGCGACGTTCAGATCGGTGATAAATTTAAAGCCGTGGTAACCAGCCATGATGACGGCGCAGGAAATATTCTCCTTTCCAAAAAGGAAGCAGACGCGGAATTCTCCTGGGAGAAACTGGTGAAAATGAAAGAAGCCGGAACCAGAGTGAAGGGAACCATCGCCGACACATCCAAGGCCGGAGCGACCATGTATGTAGAAGGCATCCGGGGCTTCATTCCAGCGTCCAAACTGGCGCTGAAATATGTGGAAGACACCAGCGTTTACCAGGGCAAGAAGATGGAGGTTATTGTCAGCGATGTTGATATCGCCCGCAAGAAACTGATTCTTTCTGCAAAGGAAATTCTGACCGAGAAGGCTTTGGAGGAGAAGAGCATCAGCATCAGCCGCATGCAGATCGGCACCATTTTGGAGGGTACCGTTGAGAAGCTGATGAACTATGGCGCGTTTGTAGACATCGGCGACGACATTTCCGGACTGGTACATATTTCGGAAATCTGCAACCACAAGATTGCCCATCCAAAGGCCGTTTTAAAAGAAGGCCAGCAGGTAAAGGTCATGATTACCAAAATCGAAAACGGCAAGCTGAGCCTCTCCATTAAGCAGGCGGAGGCAGCAGATCTGGAAGCAGAAGAAGAGGCAATGGCTGAGGAAGCTTCCGAGTACAAGAGCGAGTATGTTCCAAATAACCCATTCGCCGCGTTGCTGAAAGATATTAAACTGAAATAAGTGCTGACAAGGAAAAAACATCTTAAATACTTTCGGTACTACATCAATTTACAGGTTTTGTACAGAAAGTTTCCTATATATTTTTTACACTGCACAAAACTGCAGGTTTTGTACAGGCACTGGCTTCAATCCAGATTAAAATTAGAGGATACAAAGGGAAAATAGGCGAATAAAGGCGTTTTGAAAAAATGAGAGTGTACAAAAGTTGAAGTTTCGTGCAATCTAGCGATTTTGAAATGACATCCGTTGTACAAAAGTTGTGATTTCGTGCAGCTACCTCGGAGAAAGTTGCTGATAGATAATAAAATGAGGGAAAATCCCCCCCCGACCTATGGCTGCGCAGGGGGATTTTCAATATTCATCACATGACAGGAGTTGTCACCAAGGACGGCTCTTGTTTTTTCTTTAAATTCATTCAGAAAATCCAGTGGTACGAAGGCTAAAATGGTTCCGGCAAAGCCACCGCCATTAATACGGACAGCACCACGGCCATCTAACAGTGTCCGTACGAATTCATAGGTTTCGTAGTATTTCTTATTATCTGGCGCCATGGAAGGAATCATATTTTGCAGCACATCCCGGGAAGAAAGACCGGAGGCGTTTACCTGAGCCAGAAAGGTATCTATATCGTTGCGTTTCAAAGCATCCACAGCTTTTTCTACACGGCCAACTTCCTGAAAATAGTGGAAAGCTCTTAAAGCCGGACGCAAGCCGACAGCGGAAATTAGTTCTGGGGAAGGCTCCTCGGAGATTACAACTTTCTCTGATTCTACTTCGGACAGCAGTTCTTTTCCGAAATAAGCCGCTACCTGCTTCATTTCCGCTGGGATGGAGGCATAGTCTTCGGTAAGGCCCGCATGATCCGCACCGCTGTCAATAATGCAAAGGGCGTAGCCCGCTTCTTCAAAGTCAAAAGAAAGCTGTTCCACTTTCGGCTGGGCAGAATCGGCAAAATCGATGAAAACGATGTTTCCCAAAGAGCAGGCCATCTGATCCATTAAACCACAAGGCTTTCCAAAGTAAAGGTTCTCAGCCATCTGTCCGATTTTGGCGATTTCTATATCATCAGCGATTTCTTCATAATCGATAGTCTGACATCCGTTTGCATCGGATGGAATTCCCAATATCTGACGCAGTATCCGTCCGACCAATACTTCAAACGCAGCAGAAGAACTAAGGCCGCTGCCGGGAAGGACTTCCGAGGAGATGAACGCATCGAAACCGGCGGTGTTGATTCCTTTAGATGCTGATAAGGCCGTTTTCTCAGAGCGGGACTCTTTTTCCTTTTTTGCCAACATCTTTGCAAAACCAAAAGCAACGCCCCGTACCAAAGCAATGCTGGTGCCCATCTCTTCCGCCTTCGGCGGAAGGTCGGATAAATCCACATGGATTGCCGGAAAACCTTCCGAGAAGATGTTGATCCGGTCTGTTCCGTTGGGACGGAAGGCCGCATCGGTGGTCATATTCACGGAAGCAGCCAGAACTTTTCCTCCCTGGTGGTCCGTATGGTTGCCTAAAAGCTCCACTCGTCCGCAGGCGGACTCAAAAAAATCCGGTTCACAGCCAAAAAATTTCTCAAAATTACTTTTCAAATATTCTTTATCCATTTTTAACACCCGAAACCACAAGATATGGTGTATTGCATTGTTCTAAATAAATCCATGAAAACGAAAAAGTTTTAATAATTCTACCAAATTTTCCAGGGAAAGTAAGGTGCTTTGTAAATTAAATGGAATATTTTTTTTATTTCCGACAAAAAGCGACATTCTGTTGATTTAAAAACAAAATTGTTCGGAAAGAAAAGCACAAAATGTGGAAAGCTGCTCTTGACTAACACACAATATATTGTATAATCAATGATGCACGGGGAAACCTGTGAATTTCTTATAAAAACGTTAAAAACCCACGAAAATCAAGAAAAAATGCCTGCTTTGGCAGTAACAAACGAACAGTAAACATTACTTGTTAGTATGGATATAGACACGTTTTTTCGCGGAAAAAGCCAGATATAGTGGCTACCATATATAGACTAGATATAGATACGGTTTTTTAGATAAAAACGAGCAGATATAGAGATTATTTAACGAAAAAGGGAGAGGGACCAACATGAAAATCATCAAGAGAAGCGGGGAAGAAGTAAATTTTGACGCCTCAAAAATCGAAGCGGCCATCATTAAGGCCAACGAAAGCGTTGCAGAAATTGAACGTATGAGACCGTTAACAATCCATCTGATTGTTAATGCGGTAACGGAGGAATGCTCCCTTATGGACCGAGCAGCCAGCGTAGAAGAAATCCAGGATATGGTAGAAAATCATATCATGGAGCAGAATGCTTTCAACGTTGCCCGTAATTACATTACCTATCGTTACAGAAGAGCTGTTGCCCGTAAGGCAAACTCTACCGATAAGCAGATTCTTTCTCTTCTTGATTGCAGCAATGAAGAAGCAAAACAGGAAAACTCCAACAAGAACCCGGTTGTAAACTCCGTACAGCGTGACTATATGGCCGGCGAAGTCAGCAAAGACATTACTAAGAGATTCCTTCTTCCAGCAGATATTGTAGAAGCTCATGAAAAAGGTTTAATCCACTTCCATGATACCGATTACTATGCACAGCATATGCATAACTGCTGCTTAGTAAACTTAGAAGATATGCTCCAGAACGGAACTGTTATTTCTGAGACCATGATCGAAACTCCAAAGAGCTTCGCTACCGCTTGCAACATTGCGACTCAGGCGATTGCACAGATCGCTTCCAACCAGTACGGTGGACAGAGCATCTCTCTTTCCCATCTGGCTCCATTCGTACAGGTAAGCCGTGAAAAGATCCGCAGAAAAACAAAAGAACAGTTCGACAAAGTCGGAATGGAATATACCGAAGAAATGCTGACAGAAATCGTTGAGGAAAGACTCCGCGACGAAATCAAACAGGGCATCCAGATTATCCAGTATCAGGTAACCACCCTGATGACCACCAACGGACAGGCTCCTTTCGTTACCGTATTCATGTACCTGAACGAAGTAGAAGAAGGCCGCACCCGTGATGACCTGGCTCTGATTATTGAAGAAACACTTCGTCAGAGAATCAAAGGCGTTAAGAATGAAAAAGGCGTTTACATTACTCCTGCATTCCCGAAACTGATCTACGTTCTGGAAGAGGACAACATCCATGAAGGTTCCAGATACTTCGAGTTAACAAAATTAGCAGCAGAATGTACCGCTAAGAGAATGGTTCCGGACTACATCTCGGAAAAGATGATGCTGAACCTGAAAGTAGATGCAAACGGTGAAGGACATTGCTACCCATGCATGGGCTGCCGTTCCTTCCTTACCCCATATATTGACAAAGACGGCAAACCAAAATACTATGGCCGTTTCAACCAGGGCGTTGTAACCGTTAACTTAGTAGACGTTGCATGCTCTTCCGGAAAAGACGAGCAGAGATTCTGGGAAATCTTAGACGAAAGATTAGAGCTTTGCTACAGAGCTTTAATGTGCAGACATGACCGCCTCATGGGAACCAAGAGCGATGCTGCCCCAATCCTTTGGCAGAACGGCGCTTTAGCAAGACTGAAAAAAGGCGAGACCATCGACAAGCTCCTCTTTGGCGGATACTCCACCATTTCCCTGGGCTATGCAGGACTTTATGAGTGCACATACTACATGAAGGGCTGCTCTCATACTCAGGAAGGCGGAAAAGACTTCGCACTGAAGCTGATGCAGAGACTGAACGATAAATGCAAAGAGTGGAAAGAAGCGAACAACATGGACTTCTCCCTGTACGGAACTCCACTGGAATCCACCACTTACAAGTTTGCAAAATGCCTGCAGAAACGTTTCGGCGTTATCCCTGGCGTAACCGACAAGAACTACATTACCAACAGCTACCATGTACATGTAACGGAAAAAATTAACGCTTTTGAGAAGCTGAAATTTGAATCTGAATTCCAGACCTTATCTCCAGGCGGCGCTATCAGCTACGTAGAAGTTCCGGACATGAAGGACAACTTAGAAGCAGTTATCGCAGTTATGCAGTACATCTACGACAACATCATGTATGCTGAACTGAATACAAAGAGCGACTACTGCCAGGAGTGCGGATACGACGGAGAAATCCAGATCGTTACCGACGACAGCGGCAAACTGGTTTGGGAATGCCCGAACTGCGGAAACCGTGATCAGGACAAGATGAACGTTGCACGCCGTACCTGCGGATACATCGGAACCCAGTTCTGGAATCAGGGCCGTACCCAGGAGATTAAAGACAGAGTACTTCATCTGTAGTCATATATCTGTAAAAATAAAAAAAGAATGCGGGGACCACGCGGAAGAAGACTTCCCGCGTGGTCTCTCTCTGTAGGAGGAATATTATGCCAACACAATTTGATCGAGATACAGCGGAATTTATCGAAAAACATCCTACCTGTTTTCATGTAGTTGCAGGACAGAAGGAACTGTTAGAGCAGGCCGGCTTTACCCCTTTGTTTGAAACCGAAGACTGGGATTTAAAGGCTGGGGGCAAATATTATGCCATCCGAAACGATGCGGCAATCATCGCTTTCCAGATTCCGGAAGGAGAGTGGAAGGGCTACAGCATTACCGCTTCCCATTGCGACTCTCCATGCCTGAAGCTGAAAGAAAATCCGGAAATGAAAGACGGAAAATACATCCGGATGAATGTAGAAGTTTATGGCGGCGCCATCCTTTCTACCTGGTTCGACAAGCCTCTTTCCCTGGCCGGACGACTGACCGTTAACGACGGCGGCCAGCTGAAAAACGTATTGGTAGACATGGATGAGGACATGCTGGTGATTCCGAACCTGGCCATTCACATGAACCGTGAAATCAACAACGGTTATAAATACAACGCACAGAAGGACCTTCTCCCTCTGTATGGAAAAGCAGATGCAGAAGATTTTCTGGAAAAGGCAGCGAAAAAAGCCGGCGTGGAAAGAGAACAGATTCTCTCCTATGACCTGTTTGTTTACAACAGACAGCCGTTTACCTTCTGGGGCGGAGAGTTTATGTCCGGACCGAGAATCGACGATTGTATGTGCGCTTACGCTTCTTTAAGAGGCTTTTTAGAGGCAACACCGGTAAGCAGAACTGCCGTTCATGTAGTTTATGATAATGAAGAGGTTGGCTCCTCTACCAAGCAGGGCGCAGCGTCCACTTTCCTGAAGGACGTGCTCATGCGAATTTCCGAAGCCCTTCATGAAGGAAGCAGCGCTTATACAAAGGACGTAGCAGCCTCCTTCATGCTTTCCGCCGACAATGCCCATGGCATCCATCCGAACTATCCGGAAAAATGTGACCCGGTAAATCAGCCGATGTTGGGCGGCGGCGTTGTCTTGAAATTCAGTGCAAACCAGAAATACACCACCGACGGATATACCGCTGCTCAGGTAAAAATGCTGGCAGAAGAGGCTGGCGTGAAGATTCAGATCTTTACCAACCGCTCGGATGTTCCTGGTGGTTCTACCTTAGGCAACATTTCCGGCAATCAGGTTCCGGTTCCAACGGCAGACATTGGAGCTGCTCAGCTGGCGATGCATTCTTCCTGGGAGACAGCGGGCTGTGGTGACGGCGAGCAGCTGATGAAGCTGATAAAACAGCTTTTCAGCAAATAGATTATTTATACAGTTTTTGCATAGCAAATTTGTGCACAATGCCGTGTACGGATAAAAAATCTTGATTTTTAAGGCTTTTTCTAGTATGTTATAAAAACCCGCTAAAAAAAGCCTTATTATTTTTGCGAGAAAACAGGGGAAGAAATAACATGAACTATTCAGAAATCAAGACTTGCGATATTGCCAATGGAACCGGCGTAAGAACTACGCTGTTTGTTTCTGGCTGCAGAAATCATTGCGAAGGATGCTTCCAGCCGGAGACCTGGAGCTTTGATTTTGGTAAGCCTTTTGATGAGAAGGTTCAGGAGGAAATCTTTGACAGCCTCCTTCCAAGCTATGTTCATGGACTGACCCTTTTAGGCGGCGATCCTTTTGAAGAGGAAAATCAGGAAGCTCTCCTTCCTTTTATGAGAGAGTTCAAGAAACGCTTCCCGAATGTTCCGGATTACAGCGGCGTAGATCATCCAAGCAAAAACGTATGGGCATTCACTGGATACATGTTCGACGACCTGCTTCCGGGCGGAAAGAAACATACGGAATATACGGACGAACTGCTGTCTTACATCGACGTGCTGATTGACGGACCGTTCATTCAGGAGAAGAAGAACCTGATGCTGAAGTTCCGGGGCAGCGAAAACCAGAGACTGATCGACATGAATGAGTACCGCAGAAGCGGACAGATTGTAACTATTTTAGGCAGCTGATACAGCTGCCTTTATTGCTTTATGCGTGGCTACCTGCAAAACAAACACTACGATGAAGTAAAAAAGACATGACAAAAGAAGAAATATTAAAAATATATGGCGCAGACTATAAGGACATGACCAAGCGACTTCTGACTGCTTCCGACCTGAAAGGAATTCTTGCAGGAAGAAAGCAGAAGCTTCGCATCGGTATCAAGCCGAACCTGGTTTCTCCGACTCCGGCGGAATTTGGCGCAACCACCCATCCGGAAATTGTCGCCGGCATTATTGAGTACCTTCAGGAAACCAGCACGGACTATACGGAAAGCATTACCATTCTGGAAGGCTCCTGGGTTGGGGATAAAACCTCTGAAGCTTTTGAATACTGTGGATATAATGCCCTGGCAAAGCAGTACGGTGTGAAAATCGTGGACACCCAGACAGATACGGCAACGACGGAAGACTGTAATGGCATGGATATCAAAATCTGCGACAGCGTCAAGACAATAGATTTCCTGATTAACGTTCCCGTTCTGAAAGGCCATTGCCAGACGAAAATCACCTGCGCCTTAAAGAACATGAAGGGCCTCATTCCGAATTCGGAAAAGAGACTGTTTCACGCAAAGGGCCTTCATAATCCAATCGCCCACCTTAATACGTTCCTGAAGCAGGACTTTATTGTCATTGACCATATTTGCGGCGATCCGGACTTTGAAGACGGGGGACATCCTTTGGTGAAGAACTGTATTATGACTGCCTTGGATCCGGTGCTGGCAGACGCTTATGTGTGCGATATTTTAGGCTATTCCACGAAGGACGTACCATATGTGGAGCTGGCAGCAGAAATGGGCGTAGGCAATAAGAATCTGGAAGACGCCCGCATTCTTGTCCTGGAAGGGGACGATGCAGAAGATATGCCAAAATCCCACCGCATTCTGGAAATCAGCTATGGTGTGGAAGAAATCGATTCCTGCAGTGCCTGCTATGGAATGCTGATGGACGCGTTAGACCGGCTGGCAGAAGAAGGCCTATTAGAAAATCTGAACGAGAAAATCTGCATTGGCCAGGGCTACCGGGGCCAGACTGGAAAGCTGGGAGTTGGAAACTGCACCAAGGGCTTTGAAACTTTTGTGGAAGGCTGTCCGCCGGATGCAGAAGACATTTATAAAGTCCTGAAAGAACTCTGCTTAAAAAAATAAATACCAAAACAGTAAAAATATTTTTACATAAATTAAAAACTCTTTACAAAAAGTGCGAATAATTTTTACATACACCAAAAAGGAATAGGCTTATCATATAGTCAATACAGACCATTAGGAGGACGACAATGAAAAGAAGAAAAATTTTATCCATTTTAGCTGGCCTTTTGGTAGGCGTTCTGGCAGTTAGCATGTTAGCAGCCTGCGGATCCGCATCCATTGGCGGTGGAGACAAAGAAAAAACAGAAGCAGCAGCAACAACTGGTGCAGCCGGCAAAAACTTCACCTTCAAGATTACTGCAAAAGAAGGCGGAGCAGATATCGAAGTAGTTGAAGAAGCAACCTTCGATGGAGAAATGTTCGGCGATTACTTACGTCAGTATGCAGACTGTGATTGGGAAGATTCCGAATACGGTATCTTTGTAAAAGGATTCAAAGGCGTAGCAAACGATGACAGCCAGCAGCTTTGGTGGCAGTTATTTGTAGATGGAGAATCTGCAACAACCGGCGCAGACATGGTAGAACTGACCGATGGCGCGGTTTATGAATATGTTTACACATTAGGCTACGATTGGTAGAAGGAGAAAATATGGCTTTTTACATTGTTAGTGAAGATATAACAGAAATGGAAGTAGATGCAGTCGTTAACGCAGCAAATGCACAGCTGAACGGTGGCGGCGGTGTAGACGGAGCAATCCATGCAGCAGCAGGTCCGGACCTGGACAAGGCATGCGAGCAGATCGGCGGATGCCCGACAGGCGAATGCATGGTAACCTGGGGCTATGATATGGATGCGATCTACATCATCCACGCAGTAGGACCAATCTACAAAGACGGAAAGTCGGATGAAGAAAGACTTTTAAGAAGTTGCTATGAAAAGGCAGTGGAGCTGGCTGTAACCCATGGCTGCAGAACAGTTGCTTTCCCGGTTATTTCCGCAGGCGCTTACGGCTATCCAAAGGAAGAAGCTCTGGACATTGCAGTAGAAGAACTGAAGAAGGGTGCTGAAGCAAACGAAAGACTGGATTTCTATCTGACAATCATCGACCAGAAAGTTCTGGGAATCGCCAAAGAAAAATATTCACAATACTTTGAATAATCAGAAAGGGGAACCGAAAGGTTCCCCTGTTTTATCGTTCTTTTCTTTCCCCCTTTTATTGACGCAAAAATGAATAAAATGTATAATGACTAGGTTAAAGTCGGATAAGTATACCCCGGCCTGTGTTTCGCATTGAAAAATAATACTGAATGTTTATAGATAGCCTATCTTTACCTACAGACAATCATCCGCAGATAAAGACCGACAACAAAGAAAGAAGGAAGATAGAATGAGAGATATTTTTGAAAAATGCTATGAACCATTACTTCAGGATAAATTAAGAGAAGCGGACATTTATCCATATTTCCGTGCCCTGGAAAGCCGCCAGGACGTAGAAGTAGTTATGGAAGGCAAACGCCGCATCATGCTTGGCTCCAACAACTATCTGGGACTTACGGTTGAACCTGAAATCATTGAAGCAGGTGTGAAGACGATTGAGAAATATGGTACTGGCTGTTCCGGTTCCCGTTTTCTGAACGGAACCTTACAGATGCACTATGAACTGGAAAATGAACTGAAAACTTTCCTGCGTAAGGAAGACTGCATCACCTTCCCTACCGGCTTTATGAGCAACCTTGGAATTATCGCATCTTTAGTAGGCCGTCACGACTACGTTATCGTTGACCGAGAAGACCATGCATCCATCTACGATGCCTGCCGTTTAAGCTACGGAAAGATGCTTCGTTATAAACATGCAGATATGGCGGATTTAGAGCGTCAGCTGCAGCTCGTTCCAGAAGGCGCAGGCGCCCTGATCGTTACCGATGGCGTATTCAGCATGGGCGGCGACATTGCGAAACTTCCGGAAATTACTACTTTGGCTAAGAAATATGGTGCAAGAGTCATGGTGGATGATGCTCATGCATTAGGCGTTTTAGGCGAAGGCGGAAGAGGAAGCGCAAGCTACTTCGGATTAGAAAATGAAGTGGACATCTACATGGGCACCTTCACCAAATCCCTGGCCAGCCTGGGCGGATACATGGTTGCAGATGCGAAGATTGTTGATTACGTTCGCCACAGCGCTCGTCCTTACATGTTCGCAGCTTCCATCCCTCCTACACAGACCGCAGTTGCTCTTGCAGCTTTAAGATATCTGGAAGCTCATCCGGAATTACCGGATAAACTGCAGGCAAATGCAGCACGCTTCCGTAAAGACCTGATTGAGAGAGAAGTAGCGATTATCGAAGCTCCTACTCCAATCGTACCAATTTACACTTATTCCCCGGAAAACACACTTTTGAAACAAAAGGAGATGTATGATGAGGGTGTATATGTAAACTCTGTTCTGCCACCAGCATGTGCTCCAGGCGAATGCCTGCTTCGTACCACATTGATGGCAAGCCATACCGACGCTCTGATTGATGAGGCAGCAGATATTATCGCAAAAGTTATGCACCAGGATGATTCAGCAACTTTAGATCAGTTAAAATTAATGTAATCAAAGTATTGTTTTGAATTTGAAGGAAAAGATATGTCAAAGATTGCTATTGTTACCGGAGGATCTTCC
>JAZUGA010000093.1:0-1670 GCA_045640945.1 Lachnospiraceae bacterium
CAACATCAAAAAAATAAGCTGGGCAGCAGTTGGCAGCAGCATTGTGGGACTCCCGGCAATTATTTTCTTTATTCTTTGGATTTTGGCAATGGCAGCGATGACTATCTTTAAGAAGACAAAGTTCAAAAAGGACAACGCCAAAGATAACTGGATTGCCGAAATCATAAACTCTATCGGAATGCTATCATTAATGATCGCAATTTTGGTAGCGTAGGATTTAAATCACGTAAGTGGGCCGGAGATAATCCGGCCTCTTTTTTTGCCATTTATATCTGTATCGAAGATTATGTCTTCGCCGTCAGGACCTTCGAATCTTTCTTCTGGCTCAAACGCCATGCCCAAAGTTTCAGTACTGATAAGCTTTGCAGCAGGTAAAAATTCGGTGTAGTTGGAATTCAGGGTCCATGGGCCGCGAGCGCATGTGGAATCTTTTGATGGCTCTTCCCAGGAAAGGTTTACGAAAATGTCGTGTTCTTTATCTTCTGTAAAATCCTCCTCGATATCTGCAGGGAGGGCACCGTTAAAGAAAACATTGCCGCCAGTCCAGACAGGAAGAGGCATGTAGTATTTGTCGCGAGAGCCTTCAGAACCCTCTGCGCAGGAGCCTGCAAAAAGGGCCTTCCATTCGTCTTCTTTCATGTAGCCGCTGTAAGAGACGGTTCCCGCAACTAATGTCTCGTCGTCCCACTGGTCGCCGGTGCAGATGTCAGCCAGACCCTGGCGGATCTTTGGCTGGATGAAAACGTTGTTGTAAAAACGCACGTCGCCGTTAAGGACTGACATGAAGCCTGTAATGTCGGTGCTGTGCGGACGATGGATAGGGGTGTAGCGGGTGGAATCTAAGGTGTCGCTTCCGTTCTTTACGCCTCGGCCGACAGCGGTGAGTGAACCGTAAACTAAATTATGCACAAAAGCGCAGCCCTGGGAAGCCAGGCGGATAGCGCGGTCGGACAGCATTATGTTGTTATCGACCAACGTTGGGCCGTGAGCTATTTCGATAAACAGGTCTTCGCCCATGCCCATGGCCGGCTTGTTCTCCATTTTAAGAAGGTAGTCGAACGGCATGCAGTTGTCGTGAAAAAGGTTGCCGGAAACTCTGGTTCCCTGGCACTGCCAGTCGAGCCACAAGCCGCGTACGCAGTGATGAATGTGATTATTTCTTACGATTACGTCGATGGCGCCGTGGAACTTGATTCCGCCGATTTCGGCGCCGCCTATATCACGCTTGTTATTAATGTTATGAATGTGATTATCCTCGATGACCGAGAAAACACAGCCCAGGTTACCAACAATGCCGGTCTGGCCGCAGTCGTGGATGTTGCAGTTGCGGACTGTATGAGAGCCGATAGTTTCTTTGCTCCACCCGTCCAGCTGAGCGATCAATGAGCAATCTCTCTGGGTCTGGGTTCCGTCTTTGAATTTATAAAGGGACCATTTATTGTCGTTGTCTTTCTGATAATATTTTCCGAGGGAGATGCCGGAGCATTTTGAATCGGAGATGTCGCAGTTTTCAATGATCCAGCCTTTGGACCAGTGAGGGCCGATCATGCCGTCCTGAAGGGCAGTAGGCGGTGCCCACTGTGTAGCGGCTTTGTTTACAGTAAATCCGTCTAATGTGATAAAGCCAATGTGCTCTTTTTCTGGATAGAAGCAGTGCTGGCGGACGGTGA
>JAZUGA010000094.1:0-14319 GCA_045640945.1 Lachnospiraceae bacterium
AAAGCAGAGGAGGCGGAATAGTTGTAAACCTTGTCTCTACCAATCTTTTGGAAAAAACTTTTCATTAACAGAAAAAAATTTGTAAACATGGCAAAAATTATAGTAAATTTTCGTAGTAAAATCAATATGATTGTGGTATAAAGTACTATGTATGTTTATATATAAAAATTTGCAAAAGGAACAAGACAATGAAAGAAAAATTAGCAAAAATCAAACAGGAAGCGATGGATCGAATTAAAAATGCCACTTCCATGGAAAACCTGAATGAATTGAAGGTTGCTTATCTTGGTAAAAAAGGCCAGATGACAGAAGTCCTTAAGGGAATGAAGGACGTTGCTGCTGCTGACAGACCTATGGTTGGTCAGATGGTTAATGTTACCAGAAATGAAATCGAAAACTGTTTTGAAGAAATGCGTGCCTCTCTGGAAGCAGCATTGCTTGAGAAGAAGTTTAAATCTGAAGTTATCGATGTTACTCTTCCGGGCAAGAAAAAGGATCTGGGTCATGAGCATCCAAACAACCTGATTCTGCGCGAAGTAGAGGATATTTTCATTGGTATGGGATACGAAGTTGTATCTGGCCCGGAAGTAGAATATGACCATTACAACTTTGAAGCATTAAACATTCCGGCAAATCATCCGGCAAAGGACGAGCAGGATACTTTCTATATCAACAGCGAAATCTTATTAAGAACCCAGACTTCTTCCGTACAGATTCACGAAATGGAAAAGGGAATTCTCCCTATCCGTATGATTGCGCCTGGCAGAGTATTCCGTGCAGACGAAGTAGATGCTACCCATTCCCCATGCTTCCATCAGATTGAAGGTCTTGTTGTAGATAAAGGAATTACTTTTGCAGACCTGAAAGGAACTTTAGACGAGTTTGCAAAAAGATTCTTCGGACCGGACACAAAGACAAAATTCCGTCCACATCATTTCCCATTCACCGAGCCAAGTGCAGAAGTAGATGTTTCCTGCTTCAAGTGCGGCGGCAAGGGCTGCAGATTCTGTAAAGGAGAAGGCTGGATCGAAATCTTAGGTTGCGGCATGGTTCATCCACACGTACTTGAGATGATCGGTATTGACCCGAACGAATACTCTGGCTTTGCCTTTGGTATGGGCCTTGAGCGTCTGACCTTACTGAAATGCGAAATTGACGACATGAGATTATTATATGAAAACGATTACCGTTTCCTGAAACAGTTCTAAGAAAGGAGAGAAAGAATGAACGCATCATTATCATGGATTAAAGCATATGTACCAGATCTGGATGTAGAATATCAGGCATTCCGCGATGCCATGACCCTCTCCGGAACAAAAGTTGAAGGATTTACTGTTTTTGATAAAGACCTTGAGAACATCGTTATTGGACAGATCTTAAAAATTGAACAGCATCCAGATGCTGACAAATTAGTAATCTGCCAGGTAAATGTAGGCGATGAAACGATTCAGATCGTAACTGGTGCTTCCAACGTATTCGAAGGCGCAAAAGTGCCTGTAGTTAAGGTTGGCGGCAAAGTTGCCGGCGGTCATGATGGAAAGATGACCGAAGGCGGCATCAAGATTAAAGAAGGAAAATTAAGAGGCATCGATTCTTACGGAATGATGTGCTCCATCGAAGAGTTGGGCTCCACCAGAGAAATGTATCCAGACGCTGCAGAAAACGGCATCTACATTCTTCCGGATGACGCTGAAATCGGAGCTGATGCTATCGAGTACTTAGGCCTTCATGATGCAAATTATGAATTTGAAATTACTTCCAACCGTGTAGACTGCTACAGTGTTTTAGGTATCGCCAGAGAAGCAGCTGCTACTTTCCGCCTTCCTTTCCATAATGTGGAACCGAAGATTGAAAAAACGGTGGATGATATTAACAATTACTTATCGGTTGAAATTGCTGACGAAGAACTTTGCAAGAGATATTCCTGCATGATGGTTAAAAATATCCGTCTTGCTCCGTCACCAAAATGGCTGCAGAGAAGACTTTCCAGCAACGGCATCCGTCCAATCAACAATGTAGTAGATATTACAAACTACGTTATGGAAGAGTTTGGCCAGCCAATGCATGCTTTTGACTACGACAAAATCCGTGGCCAGAAAATCATCGTTAAGAGAGCAAACGACGGCGACAAGTTCGTTACTTTAGACGGTCAGGAAAGAAACTTAGATAAAGACATTCTGATGATCAACGATGCAGAAGGTCCTATCGCAATCGCTGGTATCATGGGCGGAGAAGAGTCTAAGATTACCGATGATGTTAAGACCTTAGTATTTGAAGGCGCTTGCTTCGACGGAACCAACAACCGTCTTTCCGCAAAGAGATTAGGTATGCGTACCGATGCTTCCGGAAAATATGAGAAGGGTCTGGATCCAAACAATGCAGAAGCAGCTCTGATTCGTGCTTGCCAGTTAATCGAAGAACTGGATGCAGGCGATGTTGTCGGCGGAATGATCGACGTTTATCCAGAGAAAGTTCTTCCAAAACAGATTAAATTTGAGCCAGAAAGAATTAATTCCTATCTGGGAACCGATTTAAGCAAAGAAACCATGCTTTCTTATTTCCCAGTTCTGGAAATCGAATATGACGAAGCAACGGAAATGCTGACCGTTCCTACTTTCCGTCAGGACCTTTTAAGAGGCGCTGATATTGCTGAGGAAGTTGCTAGATTCTACGGATATGACAATATCCCTACATCTCTTCCAGATACAGAAAGCGTTAACGGAAAACTTTCCTATAACTTTGTAGTACAGAACAGAGTGCGTGAGACCATGCTGGCTTATGGTTATTCTGAGTCCATGACTTATTCATTCGAAAGTCCAAAGGTTCTGGATAAGCTTCAGTTTGCAGCAGATGATTTCCACAGACAGACGGTTACGATTTCCAATCCTTTAGGCGAAGACTTCAGCATCATGAGAACTTCCCTGATGAACGGAATGCTGAACAGCCTGGCTACAAACTATAACCGCAGAAATAAAGACGTTTCTTTATTCGAATTAGCTAATATTTACATTCCAAAGGCTCTGCCACTGACGGAGCTTCCGGACGAAAGAATGACCTTAAGCTTTGGTTTCTACGGCAACGGCGACTTCTTCGACTTGAAGGGAACTTTGGAAGAAGTATTTAATAAACTTGGTATCAAGATGCCGAGAGATTACGTTTGCGACGGAACGATTTCCTTCCTGCATCCAGGCCGTCAGGCGAAAGTCCTTATTAAGGGTGGCCGTGAGCAGATTGCTTTCTTAGGCGAAGTTCATCCAACTATCGCAAAAGCTTATGGAATCGGAGCAAAAGCATACATTGCTCAGGTTGATGTTCAGGCTCTTTACGATTATGCAAGCTTCGACAAGAAGTACAAAGGCATTCCGAAGTATCCTGCAGTAACCAGAGACTTATCCATGATCATGGCGAAGGAAATTCCTGCAGGCGAAATCGAAAGCGTTATCGCTAAATGCGGTGGCAAGCTGATTGAAAACTTCGAGCTCTTCGATATTTACGAAGGCGACAGAATCGGCGAGGGCATGAAGAGCTTAGCTTACAGCTTAGTATTCCGCGCAGCTGACCGTACTTTGGAAGATAAAGACGTTAACCCAATCATCGAAAAGATTATTGAAAAATTAAAAGAAAAAGGCATTGAACTCAGATCCTGATCTGGGTTGACCAAATTCTAAGACTATAAAAAACTGCTTCATGCAGAAAGAGGTTACAATGAGTAAGAAAAAAGGAATTGTATTTTTTATCATTTCAATTGCAGTGATTTTACTTTGCTGCTTCACTTCCATTTTCGGATTTGGCGCTGGTAAAGTTGGATCCGCAGGAAACATTACACTGGGTCTGGACCTTCGTGGTGGTGTTAGTATCACTTATCAGGTTCAGGATGAAGAATTTACCCAGACCGACATGGATGACACCATCTACAAATTACAGTTGAGAGTTCAGGAATACAGTACAGATGCTACTGTATATCAGGAAGGCTCCGACCGTATTACGGTTGAAATCCCTGGCGTATATGACACACAGACCGTTATCGAAGAATTAGGAAGACCTGGTTCTTTGCAGTTTATCACTTTTGATTCGGTTGACGAGAGTGGAAATGCTGACTTTTCACAGCCTACTGTTTGGGTTACGGGTGCTGACGTTACCGACGCTCAGGCAGGAACCCAGCAGGATCAGACGACAGGAAGTTCCGACTTCGTTGTTAAGCTGACTTTAGCAGAGAGCGGAGCTGAAAAATTTGCAGAAGCTACTTCCACTCACGTAGGCGATGTTATCTATATCGTATACGATAACGAAATCGTAAGCTATCCAAGAGTTGAATCTGCAATTACCGGCGGAAGCTGTATCATCGAAGGCATGGGCTCTTATGAAGCTGCCGACCGACTTGCTTCTACAATCCGTATCGGTTCCCTGAACTTAAGCCTGGAAGAAATTTCTTCGAAAGTAGTCAGTGCAAAATTAGGTGATAATGCTGTTTCCACCTCTTTGATTGCTGGCGCAATCGGTATTCTGTTAATCATGATCTTCTTAATCATCTTCTACAGAATTCCTGGTTTAGCAGCTGCTATTTCCTTGATTTTCTATACAGCCGCAACTTTATTGCTGCTGAATGCCTTTGACCTTACATTAACAATTTCAGGTATTGCAGGTATTATCCTTTCCATTGGTATGGCAGTCGACGGAAACGTTATTATTAATGCCAGAATCAAGGAGGAATTAGAAACTGGAAGAAGCGCTTCCGAAGCTATTAAATATGGTTTTAAGCGTTCCACCTCTGCAATTCTTGATGGTAATATTACAACCCTTATCGTTGCTATCGTTCTTCTGATTTTCGGTTCCGGTTCTGTACAGGGATTCGGAATGACCTTAGCAATCGGTATTGTTCTTTCCGTAATTACATCTCTTCTCGTATCCAGACTTATTGTAAACTGCTTATACGGAATGGGACTGAAAGATGCGAAATACTACGCTCACGTCAGCGATAAGAAAAAGAAAATTTTCGACTACGTTGGAAAGAAAGTTGTATGGTTCGTTATTGCAGCAGTTCTTATTGTAGCTGGTGCAGCAGCCATGATTATTAATGGAGCTTCTGGTAAAAACGCACTGAATTATAATATTGAATTTGTAGGCGGTGTTTCTACTCAGGTAGACTTCCAGAAAGAATATTCTATCGACCAGTTCAACGATGAAATTAAGGGGGAAATCGCTAAGATTATTGACTCCAATGACATTGAAGGACAGAAAGTTACAGGAACTACCCAGTATGTAATTAAGACTCAGGACATTGATGCGGATGTTCGTCAGGAACTTCAGAACATGTTAGTAGAGAAGTATGGCGCAGCAGCGGACAGCTTTGAAACGACATACATCAGCTCTACAGTAAGTAAAGAACTTCAGAGAGACGCTTTTATCTCCCTGGCAATTGCTGCAGCCTGCATGCTCCTTTACATCTGGATTCGTTTCCGCAAGTTTAAATTTGCGATTTCTTCCGTTATCGCTTTAATCCACGATGTATTTATCGTTGTTACATTCTTCGCAATTTTCCGTTTGTCCGTAGGTAACTCTTTCATTGCATGTATTCTTACTATCGTAGGTTACTCCATCAATGCAACCATCGTTATCTTCGACAGAATCCGTGAGAACATGCAGAATCAGGAAATCAACTACGACCTGAAGACTGTAGTAAATACAAGTATCCAGCAGACTCTGACCAGAAGCATCTATACTTCTGCAACCACTTTCGTAATGGTATTATTCCTTTACATTTTAGGTGTTGAGTCTATGAGAGCTTTCGCAATGCCTCTTGCTGTAGGTATTGTAGCCGGTGCTTTTTCATCCATCTTTATCTCAGGAAACCTGTTCTTCGTTATGACAAAGAAGAGCGAGCGCTTAGATGCTGTAAGAGCTGCGAAGATGGCAAAACTTGCTGCTCCTGTAGCTGAGGGAACGGAAGCTGCAGCAACCGTAACTGCAGAAGCTGGCGAAAACGCTGGAGTAATTGTAGAAGAACTTCCTAAGAAAATTACTGCGAATCCGAACAGAAAGAAAAACAAAAAGAGGAAACAGTAAACGATGTTATTAGCAATCGTATTATTTATTGTCGGACTTGCATGTCTGATATTTGGCGGAGACTGGTTTGTCGATGGGGCGACCGGTCTCGCTTACCGTTTTAAAATCCCTGAAATCATCGTCGGAGCTACGGTGGTTTCCATTGGAACAACCCTTCCGGAAGTTATGGTTTCTGCCACCAGTGCAGCTCAGGGATTTGGTGATATGGCTTACGGAAATGCCATAGGATCCATTGTTTGTAATACGGCTTTGATTCTGGCCATTACCGTAGCAATACGGCCTGCAAAGGTAGATAAGAAGTCCTTACTGACTCCTACGCTTTTCTTCTTTGCAGCAGCCATTTTCTATATGATTGTTTCCTATACAACTGGTAAATTCGACCTTTGGGTAGGAATTCTGCTTCTTTGCATGTTTGTGGTTTACATGATCGTAACCATAAGGCAGGGATTTAAGAACCCAGTAAAGCAAGAAGAGGAAGAAAAGAAAAACTGGCCTTTATGGCGGGAACTGTTATTCCTGATATTAGGAGCAGCTTTAATCGCTGTTGGCGCCAGACTTTTAGTAGACAACGGAACCTTAATTGCAACCGAATTAGGCGTTCCCCAGACGGTAATCGCTCTTACTTTTGTAGCTTTAGGAACCTCTCTTCCAGAGCTGGTAACGGCTATTACGTCTTTAGTAAAAGGCCATGGAGCTCTGTCTCTTGGCAATATTGTTGGAGCAAACTTATTTAATCTGGTATTGGTTTGTGGTGCGTCCATTACAATCAATCCGTTTTCCGTTCCAACCCAGAAAACCATTGCAGGCATGAATGCCGCTTTCGTTATTGATTTACCGTTGATGTTCCTGGTAATGGCTATTGTAACCATTCCGGCGCTGATCCGTGGTAAATTGTCCCGGGCACAGGGAATTATTCTCCTGGCTCTTTATGCCGGCTACTTAGTATTTCAGTTTTGTTTTTAAGAAATCGAAGGGGCTAATCTATGAGCAGATATTACTTGTATTGTAAAAAGGCCGATTTTTTAGGCATTGCTCAAAAATATAACATATCTCCAATGACGGCACGAATCTTAAGGAATCGTGACCTTATTACGGATGAAGAAATTAACCTTTTCCTGAATGGAGGAATGGAAGATTTATACGACCCGTTTCTGATGAAGGGAATTGAAGAAGCCATTCCGATTATCTTAAAAGCAATTTCCGATGAAACAAAAATCCGTATTATCGGCGATTATGACGTCGATGGTATCTGTTCCAGCTATATCTTAAAGAACTTTATTGCTTTTCTTGGCGGTGATGTAGACGTTCGCCTGCCGGACCGTATGTTGGAAGGCTATGGACTGAACTCCAACATGATTGTTGAAGCAAAAAATGATGATATCTGCCTGATCATTACCTGTGACAACGGCGTATCTTCTTACGACGCGGTAAATCTGGCCAATGAGTACGGAATCAATATCATTGTTACGGACCATCATGAAGTACCATATCCATTAGTAAATGCAGATGTAGTAATTGATCCAAAGCAGGAAGGCTGCGGATATCCATATAAAGACCTTTGCGGCGCTGGTGTTGCGTATAAATTAGTATGTGCGCTGGCAGAGAAGACGAAAAAGAAAGGATGCATTGCGCTGCTTCATGATTTGATTCAGTTTGCAGGCATGGCAACCATTGCAGATATCGTTCCGCTGACTGGGGAAAACCGTATTATTGCCAAAGAAGGAATTAAAAAATTACAGGTTACGGAAAACGAAGGACTCCTGGCCTTAATGGATGCCAGAAGTATTAAGCCGAAGGACATGAGCACTCAGTCCGTAGGATTTATCTTAGGACCTTGCATTAACTCTGCAGGACGCTTGAGAAATGCTGGTATCGCTTACGATTTGTTTGAAGAAACAGACCCACACGCAGCGAAAGAAAGAGCAGACTTTCTTTCAAAATTAAACGATGAGCGAAAGTTGCTGACAATTAATCAGGCAAAATATGCAATAGACATTATTAATGACTCCTATATCAAAAAGAATCTGGATTTACCGAAAGTTCTGGTAGTTTATTTACCGGAAGCCCATGAGAGTATTGCGGGCATCATCGCCGGAAGATTAAAAGACATTTACTGTCGCCCAGCTCTTGTATTGACTAATTCAGAAGAGGGCATAAAAGGCTCCGGAAGATCGGTAGATGCTTACGATATTACTGGGGAAATGGCGAAACATCCGGAACTTTTCCTGAAATTCGGTGGCCATAAAAAGGCTGCGGGATTCTCCTTAAAAGAAGGAGTAACTCCGGAAGAATTAGATAAAGTCCTGAATGAAAACTGCTTCCTGACGGAAGAGGAACTGACCGAAAAAATCTGGATCGACATGCAACTGCCGTTTAAATATATTACGGAGGAGTTTATTGATGATTTAACGGTTTTGGAACCTTATGGATTAAAGAATGAAAGACCGTTATTTGCCCAGAAAAATGTAAAAATCCGTTTTGCATCGGTTTTAGGAAAGAACAGCAACGTGCTGAAGGCTTCTCTGGAGGATGAGGACGGAACCGTTATGGATGCCATCAAATTTGGCAGTGAAAACGAAATCCGAAAAGAAGCAGAGAATTTATTTAAAGGTATGGAAAAAGAAGGAGATGATTTCCGGATTTCCTTGCTTTTCTGCCCGGAAATGAATTTCTTCCGTGACAAGAAGAACCCTCAGATTCGAATTATCGCATTTATCTGATTTGATGAAAATATAATGAAGAAACAAAAAGGTGCAGCGAAAACTGCACCTTGATTTTTTTATCTTTTTATAAGCGAAGGTTGTTAAATTGTATTCAAATGCTCCAGAAGTTCTGCAAAGACGGTTTCACGCTCGGTGTCATTAAAAATTTCATGACGCTGGCCTTTATACAATTTGGAAGTTACATTTTTGTAGCCGGCATCTTTGAACATTTGAACGGAAGCGTAGAACAGCTTGTCGTTGGTTCTGCAAGGATCGTCTCCACCGGAAATTAAACGGATAGGAGTATCTGGGTCTGATAAGCCCCATGGAGCATCATAAGCGTTGCACATCAGTTCCATCAGTGTATAAAAACCGTTTAAAGTAAATACATAGCCGCAGAGTGGATCTTCTTCGTATTTTTTTACGTTGTCTTTATTTACAGAAAGCCATGCGAACTCGGAGCCTTCGGATGCAAAAGCTTTGGAGAAAGGTCCATTGCATAAATTGTTGATGAACGGGCTGCGGTATTCCCAGCCTTTAAACTTGGCTATGGTCTTGATCATCGTCTTGGCAATACCTTTCGCGCTGTTGTTGCTTGGTGTTCCGGAAAGAATCAGTCCAGCAAGTTCGTTTTCATGGAGCTTGAAGTAGGCAGTAGCAATCAGAGTTCCCATGCTATGTGCTAAGAGAATCTGTTTTGCATCGGGATATTCTTCTTTTAAGTACTTAAAAATCTCTTCCGTGTCGGATAAAAGTCCTTTTACCGCATTGTCTCCGAAGTAACCTAATTTATCCGGAGAAGGAACGTTCTGGCCATGACCTCTTAAGTCGCTGGTTACAACAACGTAGCCGTCCTTTGCTAAAATTTCTGCCAAAGGAACATAACGAAGCTGATGTTCTGCCATTCCATGGAGGATTTGGATGCATCCTTTAATTTCTGTTCCCGCTGCAGGTTGAAAGAGTGTTGCATGTTCCGGTAATTTTCCCATAATTTTTACCTCTCAAAAACATCGGACTTTTTAAAACTGTTCTGGTCCGATACACAGAGCAGTCCTATATCAAAGACTCCAATACCGATTCAGGTACATAAAGATTGTTTTCAACGCCACGGCCTAAAAATACTTCTGGCTTGGCGGAACCGTGGTAGTCCGAACCACCGGTAATAAAGAGACCACGTTCTCTTGCCATCGCAGTAAAACGGTCCTGGTCGCCCTCTTTATTTTTAGGATAGATTGTTTCGATTCCTTCAATTCCCAAAGCTAACATGTTATCAAACATCAGCTCATATTCTGCATCCGTCAGATGCTTTTTGTCCGGCGTCTTATATAAAACCGGATGAGCCAGAACCGGAGTTCCACCGTAATACTTAATCAGAGCGATGGCGCCTTCATCCGTCAGCTTTTTCTTGTGGACGTAATATTTACAATCATCACCGATAAAATACTTAAAAGCGTCAGATACGCTGTCTACAATATGTAATTTATACAGATAGACACCTAAATTGGAACGGGTAAGAGTTGCACCAGGGAAGATTTCGTGAATCTCCTCGATGGAAACCTCTGGATAATCCTTTTGCAGTTCCACAGCCATCATATCGATACGGTTGTTCCGGAGCATGCTTAAGTAATCCAGAATCTTAATCAGTTCCGGGTCCTGATAGTCCAGGTTATAACCAAGAATATGGACTTCCGTTAAATCTGTTCTTCCGAAAACCATAAAACGCTCGTCTGGGTCGATACCGGAAAGAGCAGAGGCTTCCCATTTGGTGTGGACATCATGATAGATATCGGACATAGCGGTTAATTCTACACCTGGAATAACACGGATTTCTTTTCCCTCGGAGTAATTCATAGCCTCCGACACGCCATTAATGGAATCATGGTCGGTAATGGCGATGGTTTTTAAGCCCAAAGCAAGGGCTTCGTCCACAACCTCGGACGGAGTGCGTGTACCGTCGGAAGCAGTTGTATGAACATGTAAATCAATAATATTTTCCATTATTCTTCGGATTCTTCTTCATCTTCCTGAGCTACGTATACTGCACGTTTTCTGGCAGTAACATCGGAAGCCAGGTATTCGTCGTAAGTTGTAATCTTATCAACCAGCTTGCCGTCAACGATTTCCATAATACGGTTTGCTGTGGTCTGAACAAACTGATGGTCTCTGCAGGAGAAAAGAATAACGCCTGGGAACTTGATCAGTCCGTTGTTTAAAGCAGTAATGGATTCCATGTCTAAGTGGTCAGTAGGCTCGTTTAAAATAAGGACATTAGAGCCGGAAATCATCATCTTAGATAACATGCAGCGTACTTTTTCACCACCGGAAAGAACACGGAGAACTTTGATACCGTCTTCGCCCTGGAAAAGCATACGTCCTAAGAATCCACGTACGTAAGTAGCGTCTTTAATCTCTGAAAAACCGGTCAGCCATTCTGCAATGGTCATATCGGATTCAAATTCCTTGGAGTAATCTCTTGGGAAGTAAGCCTGTGTCGTAGTTACGCCCCATTTGAAAGTACCGGAATCCGGTTCCATTTCGTCCATAAGAATCTTGAAGAGAGTATCTTTTGCCAGCTCGTTAGAACCAACAAAAGCAACTTTATCATCATGACCTAAAGTAAAAGTAACGTTGTCTAATACTTTTACGCCGTCAATGGTCTTGCATAAGTTTTCAACCTGAAGGACTTCATTACCAATGGTACGGTTTGGACGGAAGTCAATAAACGGGTATTTACGGCTGCTTGGACGGATTTCATCCAGCTCGATTTTTTCCAAAGCTCTCTTACGGCTGGTAGCCTGTTTTGCTTTCGAAGCGTTGGCGGAGAATTTCTGGATGAATTCCTGTAATTCTTTAATTTTTTCTTCTTTCTTCTTATTTGCTTCCTTCATCTGTTTGATGATCAGAGCAGATGACTCAACCCAGAAGTCGTAGTTGCCGGCATACAGCTGAATCTTCGCGTAGTCGATGTCGGCAATCTGTGTGCAGACTTTATTTAAGAAATATCTGTCGTGGGATACGACGATAACTGTATTTTCAAAGTTGATCAGGAACTCTTCCAACCAGGCAATGGCATCCAGGTCTAAGTGGTTGGTAGGCTCATCCAAAAGAAGAATGTCTGGATTTCCGAAAAGAGCTCTTGCTAACAGAACCTTAACTTTTAATGGGCTAGGCAGGTCTTTCATCATTTCGTAATGAAGCTCTGTATCAACACCAAGACCGTTCAGAAGAGTAGCAGCATCACTTTCTGCTTCCCATCCATCCATGTCCGCAAATTCGATTTCCAGCTCACTGGCTTTAATACCGTCTTCTTCGGTGAAATCTTCTTTTGCATAAAGAGCATCTTTTTCTTTCATGATTTCATAAAGACGGGCATTTCCCTGAATAACCGTATCCAGAACCGGCTGGTCGTCATATTTGAAGTGATCCTGCTCCAGGAAAGAAAGACGCTGGCCAGGAGTAATCGAAACATCACCTTTGGAAGGCTCTAACTGACCGGTTAAGATCTTTAAGAAAGTAGATTTTCCGGCTCCGTTGGCACCAATCAGACCATAGCACTGGCCCTCAACGAATTTGATGTTTACATCTTCAAATAAGGCTTTTTTTCCTATACGCAAAGTTACATTGTTCGCACTAATCATGAAAGTATCTCCTTAAAACTTATAATTATCTTTTATAAAAGAAAGGGCTTGAACGGCTCCCTCGTTCAGCTTACCGCTTTCCGCCAGGGCCTGGCCGTTTTCACCTAAAAATTGCAATTCAAATCTGGTTGGAACCTTAAATCCACACTCAAAAAAACAATGGGGCATTCCTTCTGCAAAGAATTCGTTTACACAAACGCCCGCACAACTTAACATTCTACCATATTTTGCTGCTTCGTGCCTTAAATTATCGTTTTCTCCATATACTAAAATTGTAGCTGGATGACCTTTTAACATGTCTTCGGTAGCAACGATTGGGGAAACTAAAGGACTGTAGATATTTTCATCGTTGCAATGCAGGTCGTTGGAAACGTAGCAGACGGTTCCATGATAACTTCCGGGACCTTTGTCATCCGGCTCGGTAATCTGATCCAGCATCGGATAAACCAGAAGGACATTGTCATAATCTATCTTTTTCAGCTTTTCATTTTTCAGCAGAGAAGAGTCAAACCTTTCGTCTAAAGAGACATTGTTTTTTACGAGATTTATGGCTAAAGCGGAAGCAGTAGCGATACTGGCACCGGCACTTTGACCCATGAGAGAAATATGTTCTTTATCAAAGCCGAATTCCTCTGCATGCTCCATCAAATAAAGGGTACTATCCAGGCAATCCCGGATAATGTCGTCCCATTTATAGTCCGGGCATAAGCGGTAGTCGATAGAGGCGATATTCACGCAAAGGGCCTTGGAAACTTCCACCCACATAGCGTCATCTAAAGCAGAACCACCGAAAATAAAACCGCCTCCATGAAGACCGATAATTAAAGGTCTTTTTTCAGCAACCGGCGTTCCCGCTCCATCCAGAGCCGGATAATAAACCATTTCAAGTTCTCTTCCTTCTAAAGGAAGAGTCTTACGCTCGCCAGATACTTTGACAATCTTATTAGCGATTCGTATTTTATGGGCATCTTTAAGCATTGCCTGGCGAACCGCATCGAAATTTCCATACTCGTTATAATTCATACAATCCTCGAAAAAAGCAGAATTGACGTATTCTTATTTACAATAATATAATAGCACCTGACGAGGCAAAAAACCACAGACAGAGGTAAGGAAATGAGCAAAATAATTCTGGCTTCCGCGTCTCCAAGAAGACGGGAAATCATGCAGCTGGTAGATTTGAATTTTGACGTAATCGTAAGTGATTGCGATGAAAATATAGAATATGACGGACCTGCAGATATGGTAGAAAAATTGTCCTATCTGAAGGCAAAAGATGTAGCGGATAAATTACCGGAATCGGAAGAACACCTGGTAATTGGATCCGATACTATCGTATATTTTAAGGGAGAAGTATTAGGGAAACCGAAGGATGAAGAGGATGCCTTTCAGATGCTGCATGAAATGGCTGGAAATACTCATGTGGTATATACCGGAGTAAGTGTTATTGATACGAAAACAGGAAAAACAGAAACCTTTCACGAGGAAACAGAAGTAGAATTTTACAATGTCAGCGATGAGGAAATCCAGGCATATATTGCCACAAAAGATCCTTTGGATAAGGCTGGCGCTTACGGAGTTCAAGGGAAGGGCGCCTTTCTGGTGAAAGGAATCAAAGGCGATTATTTTACTGTTGTCGGCCTTCCGATTGCCCATTTAATCCGGGTCCTGAAAAACTTTGAAGAATAAGGAATCTTGGATAAAAAAATAATTGAATGTTTTTGTAATATCATTCAAACTGCTTTTTTTCTCTGTATTATATGCTAAAATACCATCAACTAAATATTTGACGGCGATGACATACCGGAAGCCTGTGAAATTCAGGAACTGTGTCTCAGCAACCGTGAAATCCACGAACGAGGTTGAGTCTAAAAGGCTAAGTCACTGGAGAAATCTGGGAAGGTACCTTTAGTAGG
>JAZUGA010000095.1:0-14229 GCA_045640945.1 Lachnospiraceae bacterium
CTGTTGGCGCAAAATGGAAATTAGACACACCAATGCCGGAACGTCTTAAAACCATGATCGTTAAGAACCTGAACGACATTGAAGAAAACGCAAAAGAAGTAGACTTCTGCTTCAGTGCTGTAGATATGGATAAAGAAGCTATCCGTGCTTTTGAGGATGCTTATGCAAAGACCGAAACTCCTGTAGTTTCCAACAACTCTGCACATAGATGGACTCCGGATGTTCCTATGGTTATTCCGGAAATTAACCCAGAACACATCGAAGTTATTGAATTCCAGAGAAAACGTCTCGGAACAAAGAAAGGCTTCGTAGCTGTAAAGCCAAATTGCTCCATCCAAAGCTACACTCCTGCATTAAACGCTCTGAAAGATTTCGGACCAAAGGAAGTTGCAGTATGTACTTACCAGGCAATTTCTGGTGCAGGAAAAACTTTCAAAGACTGGCCGGAAATGATTGAAAACGTTATTCCATTTATCGGTGGCGAAGAAGAAAAGAGTGAAAAAGAACCTCTCCGTGTATGGGGCAAGGTTGATAGAGAATTAGGTGAAATCGTTCCTGCAGAAGGTCCGGTTATTACCGCACAGTGCATTCGTGTTCCTGTTCTGAATGGACACACTGCAGCTGTATTCGTTAAATTCGACAAAAAGCCTTCCAAAGAAGAAATGATTGAAAGATGGAGAGCTTACAAGGGAGTTCCTCAGGAACTGAACCTTCCAAGTGCTCCAAAGAATTTCATTCAGTACTTTGAAGAAGAAAATCGTCCGCAGCCAAAGCTGGACGTAGATTATGAAAATGGTATGGGCGTTTCCTTAAGCAGACTTCGTGACGATACTTTATTTGATTACAAGTTTGTAGGACTTTCCCATAATACTGTCCGCGGCGCAGCAGGTGGAGCAATCCTCTTAGCAGAACTTCTGACAGCAAAAGAATATATTACGGCAAAATAAGTTTTAGTTTTACGAGGTGACAACGATGAAAATCCGAACAAGATATGCTCCAAGCCCAACCGGCAGAATGCATGTAGGTAATTTAAGAACAGCCCTTTACGAGTACCTGATCGCACGCCATGAAGATGGTGAATTCATTTTAAGAATTGAAGATACCGACCAGGAACGTTTCTTTGAAGGCGCTTTGGAAATTATTTACCGCACCATGGAGGAAACCGGCCTGGATTATGATGAAGGCCCAGATAAGCCGGGCGATTGTGGACCGTATGTTCAGTCGGAAAGAGTAGAAGCAGGCATTTATATGGAATATGCGAAGAAGCTGGTAGAAAAAGGCGAAGCATATTACTGTTTCTGCACCAAAGAACGTCTGGAATCCTTAAAACAGGAAGTAGCCGGAAAAGAAATCGTTGTTTACGATAAACATTGTCTCTATCTTCCAAAAGAAGAAGTGGAAGCAAATCTGGCAGCAGGCATGCCTTTCGTTATCCGTCAGAATATTCCAAACGAAGGAACTACAACTTTTGTTGATGATATTTATGGCGCAATTACCGTAGAAAACTCCGAACTGGATGACATGATTCTGATCAAATCTGACGGATATCCTACCTATAACTTTGCAAATGTTGTAGACGATCATCTGATGGGAATCACTCATGTTGTAAGAGGAAATGAATATCTTTCTTCCACACCGAAGTATATTCGTCTTTACGAAGCTTTTGGATGGGAACCTCCGGTATTCGTTCATCTTCCTTTAATCACAGACGAAGAACATCACAAGCTGTCCAAGAGAAGCGGACATTCTTCTTTCGAAGACCTGGTTGAGCAGGGCTTCTTACCAGAAGCAATTGTAAACTTTATTGCCCTTTTAGGCTGGAGTCCGGAAGGCAACGAAGAACTGTTTAACCTGCAGCAGCTGATCGAAGCTTTTGATTACAAGAGAGTCAATAA
The DNA here is from genome assembly GCA_045640945.1 of Lachnospiraceae bacterium. Taxonomy (GTDB): domain Bacteria; phylum Bacillota; class Clostridia; order Lachnospirales; family Lachnospiraceae; genus RGIG5612. The sequence continues at coordinate 1,896 of JAZUGA010000095.1, forward strand.
GAGTCCTGCTGTTTTCGATATGGTAAAACTTCGTTGGATGAACGGCGAATATATTAAGAATCTTGCTTTTGATGAGTATAGAAAATATGCAGCTCCTTATGTAAAACAGATTTTCGAAAAAGAAGAAGAGGGAGCTTGCGTAAATGCAGACGGTGTAAAATTTACCGATGAGATGTTAGATAAGATTATGGAACTGGTTAAGAGCAGAATCGAAATCTTCCCAGATATTCCGGAGAAAATAGATTTTCTGAATCAGCTTCCAGAATATGATGTAGCAATGTATACCCACAAAAAGATGAAGACCAACTCTGAAAATTCCTTAGAGGTATTAAAGGAGACTTTACCTCTCCTTGAGGCGCAGGAAGATTATTCTGTTGATGCGCTTCATGACCTGATTTCAGAGTATATTGCAAAGAAAGAAGTAAAGAACGGCCTTGTATTATGGCCATTAAGAACTGCAGTTTCCGGAAAACAGAGTACCCCTGGCGGAGCTTTCGAGATTATGGAAATTCTTGGAAAAGAAGAATCTATCCGCAGAATTAAAGTGGGAATCGAAATGTTGGAAGCAGCAAATGCATAATTAATAATTTAAAATCAGTGGAAAAAGCAGTCCAGGAATTCTGACGGGGCTGCTTTTTTGTTGCGGATTATTTCGGTGTAACCCATACGAAGAGACTTGCGGGCCCTTGTCATGGCAACGTAAAGAATCCGTCGTTCCTCCGCGATGGCTTCTTTGGAATTCGCCTTTTTCCCGGGAATAACGTCTTGATTTAAATCTGGAAGATAGACAATGTTAAATTCCAGGCCTTTGGAAGCATGCATGGTCATAATCTGCACGGCGTCAATGTCTTCGGAACCTTCGGGATTGCTTTTGGAAGAGGATGCATTTGCTTCTTCCGACTCCTGAATAATTTCCAGCCATTCCTCCAGTGAGGAAAGCCCTTTACAGCTTTCCAATAGCTCCTCTAATTCTTCTTCCAGTTCCTCAAAAGGAATCTGATGAATTTTTGCATATTCTTTCAGATAGCTTAAATATCCAACGGCTTTCAGGATATAGGTGATCGCTGCATAAGGACTGCATTTCGACAGAAAATGCAGGTCCTTTTTTAATTTCGTTATCCGGGAAAGCAGGTCCGAATTTCCAGAATAATATTGACTTAATTGTGAGAAAAGTCGGGCAATGGAATCATTGCCGGATGTTTCTGACAGAGCATTTCTGGAAATGTAACGAGAAGGTTTGTTTAGGATTCGCAGCAAGCTGGAACGAGTGTTTTCAGAGGAGTTTTTCGACGGTGAAACACCAGAAACGAGAGGGACAGAGCCAACCGGAACATCACGATTTCTTCGTGTTTTTACCTCTGTGGCCAACGCTTTTGCGCACTTCATGTAAGCAATCAGATCCTGGGTCAGAAAACTGGAGAACAGAGTATCCCGTTTTCCCTGAAAACGGACTGGTATTTTTTCTTTTGCCAATCGTCTTGCCAGACGGTTCCCATCCAAACGGTTCCGGAACAAAATTGCAATTTCGGAAAGAGGACCGCCTTTGGCCCGATAGGCTTTAATTTCTGCAATCATGGCAGAAGATTCTTCTTTGGAATCTATAAAGCTTTTTAAAACAAAAGAGGAACCGGAATAAGAAGTATTGCTACAGAAAACCTGCTTCTCGAACCGGTCTTTATTGCCTCGGATGACCACAGTGGCTGCATTAACAATAGGCGGGCAGGAACGGTAATTCATATTCAGAACATTTACCACAGCGTTAGGAAAGTCCTGAAGGAAACGTTTCATAATTTGCGGAGATGCTCCCCGGAATCCATAGATGCTCTGGTCATCATCGCCTACTGCGAAAATATTATTTAATGGCTGGGCAATGAGGCGGATGATTTCATATTGAACCGGATTAATGTCCTGAAATTCATCAATCAGAATAAAAGGAAAACGCTTCCGGCAATATTCTAAAAGGTCTGGCCGTGCTTTTAATAGGGCATAGCACTTTAATAGAATGTCGTCAAAATCCAGAACGCCCATATCTTTTGTTGTCTGAAGATAGGCTTTACAAACCGGATAAAAGGCTGCAGGGGGAAGGGAAAGAGGCATAAAAAAGCCATTAAAATTCTGTCCGGACTTGATTCGGCTGATATCGTTTAGGATGCTTCGGTACAGGTCGGAACTGGCTTCAAAATCAATCTGCAGCCGGACCATTTCGGAACGGATAATTTCCACTTTTTGACTTTCGGATAGAATCCTGTTTGCGTCATATCCCCCGCCTTTCTTGAGAATGGAATAGAAAATACTGTGAAAAGTTCCAAAAACAGGACCTGGTCCATAAAGTCGGAGAAGTTTCGAAAAGCGTTCCTCCATTTCTTCCGCAGCAGACCGCGAAAAAGAAGCCACCAAAATCTTATCTGCCGACACATGATATTTCTCGATTAAGTTTTTTACGCGGTAAGTTATGACTGCGGTTTTTCCGCTTCCAGGACCGGCCAGAACCAGAGAAGGACCGGTGAAAAAGTCTGCAGAACGCAGTTGGGATTCATTTAGTTTCATAGGCAAAAATATTGTATCTTGTTTACATTTTTTAGGCAATGAATACTTTATGAATCCGTACTTTTATGCTATATTAACATAGGCTTAAAGTGGGGTATTGTGTAAACCCATCAGAGCCTTAAGGACAAAGAAAGAAGGAAAGAAAATGATATTAGACTTTGAAGGAAAAACTCCGGATATTTCCAAAGCTCTTTTCGTAGCAGAAAATGCAACAATCATCGGTGATGTTACTTTAGAAGAAGGCGTCAGCGTATGGTTTGGCGCTGTTTTAAGAGGAGACTCAGGCCCTATCAAGGTTGGTAAAAATACAAACATCCAGGACAACTCTGTAGTTCATGTGGATCCAGGTGGAAAAGTTGAAATTGGTGAAAACGTTACCATCGGACATAACTGCATCATCCATGGATGTACTATAAAAGACGGCGCTCTTATCGGTATGGGTGCCATCGTCATGAATCATTCGGTTATTGGTAACAACTGTACAGTAGGTGCGGGAGCACTGGTAACCGAAGGCAAGGAGTTCGCAGATAATACCGTTATTGTTGGATCTCCTGCTGCGGTAAAAAAAGAAATGAGCGAAGAACAGGCAAAGAAGAATGCACAAAATGCAATCACATATTTAAATGAAGCTGCTTCTTATGCCGGCAAACAGGCTTGATTGAGGAAGAAATCATGGAATACAGCGTAATAAGAGAAAAACTTGAAAAATATGACCAGCTTCAGCTCTTAAGATTTTATGAGGAATTAGATGAGGACGGAAAAGCAACGCTCCTGGATGAAATTGGGAAAGTAGACTTTGACCTGATTCATGGAGAAGAGTTCGTTGCAACGGAAGGTGAAATTACTCCGATTGAAGTAATGACTCTGTCAGATATTGAAAAATCGGAAGAGGAATTCCGTGCTGTTGGTATTGAAGCGATTCAGAACCATAAGGTTGCGGCGGTACTTTTGGCAGGCGGCCAGGGAACCCGCTTAGGAATTGAGGGACCGAAAGGCGCTTTAAATGTTGGCCTGACCAAAGAACTTTATATTTTCCAGTGCCTGATCCAGAACTTGATGAAAGTGAAAGAAGAAGCAGGAGAGTGGCTTCCTCTGCTGATCATGACCAGCGATAAAAATGATAAAGAGACCCGAGCTTTCTTTGAAGCTCATGATTATTTCGGATACAACAAAGAATTTGTTGATTTCTTTGTTCAGGAGATGGCTCCAGCCACCGACCTGGAAGGAAAAATCTATCTGGAAGAAAAAGGTCACCTTGCCCTTTCTCCAAATGGGAACGGCGGATGGTTCGTATCCATGCAGAAAGCCGGCCTGTTAGAAAAAGTCAAAAAGATGGGCGTAGAATGGATCAACATTTTCGCAGTAGATAACGTTCTTCAGCAGATTGCAGACCCGGTATTCGTAGGTGCGACTTTGAAATCTGGTCAGCCAATTGGCGCAAAGGTTATCCGCAAAGCTGCTCCGGATGAAAAAGTAGGAGTTCTGTGCTTAAAGAACGGCCATCCTTCTATCGTAGAATATTACGAACTTTCAGAAGATATGATGGTGGAAAAATCCGAAAATGGTGAACTGGCCTACAACTTCGGCGTTATCTTAAATTATCTGTTTAAGGTAAGCGACCTGGAAGAAATTGCCAGCCGTCAGCTTCCGCTCCATATCGTAAATAAAAAAGTACCTTACATTGACGAGAATGGAAATTATGTAAAACCGGAAGAGCCAAACGGACATAAATACGAAAATCTGGTATTGGATATGATTGAAATGATGTCCGGATGCTTAGGCTACGAGGTTGTAAGAGCAAAAGAATTTGCACCGATAAAAAATATGCATGGTGTTGACTCTCTGGATTCAGCACGCGAAATGCTTTCAAATAATGGAGTAGAATTATGAAAAAATTTCTTGATTTAATTACTGACGAACTGAAAAAAGCTTTTGATGAAGCAGGATTTCCTTCGGAAAAGGTTGTAGCTTCTGTTTCCAACCGCCCGGACCTCTGTGAATATCAGTGTAATGGTGCGATGGCCCTTGCGAAAGCTGCCCATAAGGCTCCTTTGGATATTGCTCAGGCTGTTGTAGACATTCTGAAGACCAATCCTGTTTTCGAAGAAGCAGACGCTGTAAAGCCGGGATTCATTAATCTGAAGGTGAAAGGCGACTTCCTCACAGACTATGTTACAAAAATGGCAGAAAGTGAGAAATTTGGCCTGGAAAGCGCAGAGAATCCAATGATGGTTATGGTGGATTACGGCGGAGCCAATGTTGCAAAGCCTTTACATATCGGTCATTTAAGAGCTGCCATTATTGGTGAAAGCATTAAGAGAATCTGCAAATACGTAGGTCATGATACTTTAGGCGATGTTCATTTAGGCGACTGGGGTCTTCAGATGGGCCAGGTTATTGCAGAACTGAAATTAAGAGGCATGACGGAATTTGACGTATCCGATTTAGAGGAAATTTATCCAACCGCCAGCAAGAAATGCAAGAGCGAAAGCGAAACCTATGATCCTGCTTTTGCAGAAGAGGCTCATAGAATCACCAACGAACTTCAGTATGGCAACGAAGAGTACCGTAAAATCTGGGAAAGAATTCTGGAAGTTTCCAAGGAAGACCTGAAGAAAAACTATGACAATCTGGAAGTTCATTTTGAACTGTGGAAGGGCGAAAGCGACGTTCAGCCTTATATTCCGGATATGGTACAGAAATTTAAAGACGATGGTCTGGCAAGAGAAAGCCAGGGCGCATGGGTTATTGATGTAACGGAAGATTCTGACAAAAAAGAACTTCCTCCTTGCATTGTTGTAAAATCCGATGGCTCCAGCCTTTATGCAACTACTGACCTGGCAACTTTGGTAGAAAGAGAAAAACTGTATAAGCCAGACTATATTATTTACGTTGTAGATAAAAGACAGGCCCTCCATTTAGAGCAGGTATTCCGTGTTTCCAAAAAATCCGGAATCGTTCATGAAGGCGAGAAACTGTTCCACTTAGGTTTTGGAACCATGAATGGAAAAGACGGCCAGCCGTACAAAACCCGTTCCGGCGGTGTTATGAGACTGGAATCTTTAATCAATGAAGTAAATGAAGCAGTCCTTGAAAAGATGAAAGACAATCCGGACATTGACCGGGAAGAGGCAGAGAAAACCTCTAAGATTATTGCGCTGGCAGCTTTGAAATATGGCGACCTGTCCAACCAGGCTACCAAGGACTACATTTTCGATATCAGCAGATTTATTGAATTTGAAGGCAATACCGGCCCATATATTCTTTATACCATCGTAAGAATCAAATCCATCCTGAACAAGGCTGGAGCAGCTCCATCGGGCAAGGTTTCCTTTACCGGAACCAAGAGCGAGAAAGACCTGATGATGGAACTTTCCAGATTCAACGATGTTATTGAAACCGTTTATAACGAGCTGGCTCCTCATAAATTGTGTGCCTATATTTATGACCTGGCCAACGCATTCAACGGCTTCTACCATGAAGTAAAAATCTTATCCGAAGAAGATGAAGCAAAGAAAGACAGCTACTTAAGTCTGTTGAAACTGACCAAAGAAGTTTTAGAGCAGTGCATCGACCTGTTAGGCTTCTCTGCACCGGAAAGAATGTAACAATACACAACACAGAAATTGGAAAAAATGGATCAGAAACATATTCGAAATTTTTGCATTATTGCCCATATTGACCACGGTAAAAGTACTCTGGCAGACCGTATCATCGAAAAGACCGGTACTTTGACTTCCCGTGAAATGCAGGCCCAGGTTTTAGATAACATGGACCTGGAAAGAGAACGTGGAATTACCATTAAGGCCCAGACTGTAAGAGCCATTTATAAGGCCCAGAATGGTGAAGAATACACCTTTAATCTGATTGATACGCCGGGGCATGTAGACTTTAACTATGAAGTATCCCGTTCTTTAGCTGCCTGTGACGGCGCAGTACTGGTTGTTGACGCAGCTCAGGGAATCGAGGCCCAGACTTTGGCCAATGTATATATGGCTATTGACCATGACCTGGAAGTAATTCCGGTCATCAATAAAATTGACCTGCCAAGTGCGGAACCTCAGAGGGTTATTGATGAGATCGAGGACGTTATCGGACTGGAAGCTCAGGATGCTCCTTTGATTTCTGCAAAAAATGATATCAATATTGATCAGGTATTAGAGGCTATCGTTGAGCGTATTCCTGCTCCGGAAGGGGACGAAAACGCTCCTTTAAGAGCACTGATTTTTGACTCAATTTATGATTCCTATAAAGGCGTTATTGTATTCTGCCGAATCAAAGAGGGCAGAATTAAAGTAGGTACTCAGGCGAAAATGATGGCTACGCAAGCTACGGTAAATGTAGTAGAGGTTGGATATTTTGGCGCAGGAAAATTTATACCATGTGATGAATTAAGTGCTGGCATGGTAGGCTATTTTACTGCCTCCATTAAAAACGTAAGAGATACTATGGTAGGCGATACGGTCACCGACCTGAACAATCCATGTTCGGAGCCTCTGCCTGGATATAAGAAAGTTAATTCCATGGTATTCTGCGGTATGTATCCGGCAGATGGCGCTCATTACGAAGACTTAAGAGACGCTCTGGAAAAACTTCAGTTAAACGATGCTTCCTTAAATTACGAACCGGAAACCTCCATCGCTTTAGGCTTTGGATTCCGCTGTGGATTTTTAGGACTTTTGCATCTGGAAATTATTGAGGAACGACTGGAAAGAGAATACAACCTGGATCTGGTAACGACAGCTCCTTCGGTTATTTATAAAGTCCATAAGACCGACGGAACGGTTATGGATTTGACGAACCCAACCAACTTACCGGACCCTTCTGAAATCGAATATATGGAAGAGCCTATGGTTGCAGCAGAAATTATGGTTACTTCTGAATTCATTGGTCCGATTATGGAGCTTTGCCAGGAGCGAAGAGGCGTATATAAAGAAATCGAATACATCGAGGCTACCAGGGCGATTCTGCGGTATGACCTGCCTCTGAATGAGATTATTTATGACTTCTTTGATGCACTGAAATCCCGTTCCAAAGGCTATGCTTCCTTAGACTATGAATTAAAGGGCTATGAACAGTCCAAACTGGTAAAACTGGACATTCTGATCAACCGAGAAGAAGTGGATGCTCTCTCCTTTATTGTCCATGAAGGAACGGCTTACGAACGTGGCAGAAAGATGTGTGAAAAACTGAAAGAAGAGATTCCGAGACATCTTTTTGAAATTCCAATTCAGGCGGCAATCGGCAGCAAGGTTATTGCCCGTGAAACCGTAAAAGCCCTGAGGAAAGACGTTCTGGCAAAATGCTACGGCGGTGACATTACCCGTAAGAGAAAACTTCTGGAAAAACAGAAAGAAGGAAAGAAGAGAATGCGTCAGATCGGTAACGTTGAAATTCCTCAGAAAGCATTCATGTCCGTTTTGAAACTGGACGACAGATAAAAAAGTGAAAAATATAAAAATATTTCAAAGGAAAACGGCCGAAAATGGCCGTTTTTTTCGTGTATTTTTACAAACACATAGTTTTTTTGCAATTTATGGTAATTTGTACTTATAAAAGTACATTTTCTTTTGAAAAATTTTACCAAAATTTAAGTTTTCAAACAATACGATTTTTATAAATAATGATAATCTACAGTTAAAATGTAATTATTGTATGATTTTGGCGCACTAGATTTTTCAGGAGGTAACAGATTTTGAGTTGGGAAGTATTAATCTCGGCAGAAGAAGTAGACAGAGCAAATCAGGAACTTCTTCAGACAGCAGAAAAAGTTGGCGCTGATACTTGGCAGCAGAGAGTTGCTAATCAGACTCCACATTGTGGCTTCGGTGAATCCGGAACTTGCTGCCGTATTTGCTCTATGGGTCCTTGCAGAATTTCCAAAAAGGCTCCAAGAGGAATTTGCGGCTGTGATGTTCATGGTATCGTTGCCAGAAACTATTTAAGATTCACAGCAGGTGGTGCAGCTACTCACTCCGATCATGGACGTAGTATTGCACATACTCTCTACAATTCATCACCAGATGGCAACTACAAGGTAACAGATTCCGAAAAACTGTTACGTATTGCGAAAGAATGGGGAATTGAGACAGAAAACAGAGACATCTATGATGTTGCTCATGAAGTAGCGCTTGTCGGATTAAACGAATACGGTAAGCCTTTTGGAAGTTTATTATTTACCCAGCGTGCTCCTAAGGCCCGTCAGGCGATTTGGAACAGCCAGGACATTACTCCTAGAGCCATTGACCGTGAGGTTTCTCAGGCGATGCATATGACTCATATGGGATGTTCCTCTGACCCAGAAGCTCTGGTAAGACAGTCCTTACGTGCCGGCCTTTCCGATGGATGGGGCGGATCCATGATGGGTACGGAGTTCTCCGATATCTTATTTGGAACTCCAAAACCAATCGACACAGAAGCAAATATCGGCGTTCTGGAAGAAGACATGGTTAATATTATTGTTCATGGCCATGATCCATCTCTTTCCGAAATGATCGTATTTTATGCCAACGACCCTGAAATGATCGCTTACGCAAAAGAACAGGGTGCGAAGGGCATCAATATTGCCGGCGTATGCTGTACTTCTAACGAAGTAGCAATGCGTCACGGTATTCCTATGGCAGGTAACTTCCTGGCACAGGAAAACGTTGTATTAACCGGCGCTTGTGAAGCTATTGTAGTAGACGTTCAGTGTATTTTTCCTGCATTAGGACCTCTTTCCAAATGCTTCCACACAAAATTCATCACAACTTCTCCAATCGCAAGAATTCCGGATTCTGATTTCATCGAATTCAAGGAAGAATCTGCAGGAGAAAATGCAAAAGCTATCGTTAAGATGGCTATTGAAAACTTTAAGAACAGAAAACCAGAACTGGTACATATTCCAAACCAGAAATCCAAAGCAACCGTTGGTTATTCTGTAGAAGCTATCAAGAAATGCCTTGATGGTGTAACCAATTCTCATGTTGACGAATTAGGCACAATGAAGCCTTTAGTAGACGCTGTTAAATCCGGTGTTATCCGTGGTGCAGTAGCTATGGTAGGCTGCAATAACCCGAAGGTTCGTCAGGACGTTTACCATATCGAGTTAATGAAGAAACTGCTTGAAAACGACATTCTGGTAGTTGTAACCGGATGCAGTGCACAGGCAGCTGCTAAGGTAGGCCTTATGGATAAAGAAGCTGCAAAATACTGCGGCGAAGGATTAAAGAGAGTTTGCCGTCTGGTAGGCATTCCTCCGGTTCTCCATATGGGATCCTGCGTAGTTATTTCACGTATGATGGTATTAGCTTCCGACATCGCAAAAGACTGGGGCATCGAAATTTCTGAAATTCCTCTGGTTGGATGCGCTCCGGAATGGATGAGTGAAAAAGCTGTTTCCATCGGTAACTACGTTGTAGCAACAGGTATTGATACTTTCCTGGGCGTTGACCCTTACACCAAAGGTTCGGAACAGGTAAAAGGTTTCTTACAGAGCGGTCTGAAACGTTGGGTTGGAGCGAACTTCATCGTTAACAAAGACCTGGACATGCTGTCTACAATGATGATTGAGCACATTGAAGAAAAACGTGAAGCATTAGGAATTTAAGTATGAAAGTTGCAATTACAGGAAAAGGCGGAGTCGGAAAAACTACTTTAGCCAGCACTCTGGCCAGACTTTATGCGGCAGAGGGAAGAACCGTCCTAGCAGCCGATGTGGATCCGGATGCAAATCTGGGCCTGGCTTTAGGATTTACGGAGGAAGAGGTGAATGCCATTACTCCGATTTCCAAAATGAGAAAGCTGGTCGAAGAAAGAACCGGAGCGAGTGCAGATAATAAGTTTTTTAAGCTGAATCCTCAGGTTTCCGATATTCCAGATACTTATGCAAAAGAAATTAACGGCGTAAAGCTTCTGGTTATGGGAACGGTTGAGACCGGCGGCAGCGGATGCGTCTGCCCGGAACATGTTATGCTGAAGGCCATTCTTTCCAGTCTGGTACTGAGAAAAGATGATGTGGTCATCATGGACATGGAAGCAGGCTTGGAACACTTAGGCAGAGGCACTGCAAGCATTATGGACCAGTTTATCGTCGTGATTGAGCCCGGTGCAAGAAGCATCCAGTCCTACGAACATGTAAAGAAGCTGGCAGCAGATATTGGCATTACGAAAGTCAACGTTGTAGCCAACAAGGTCCGTAGCGAGGACGACAAAGCCTTTATTGAGAGCAAAATCCCGAAGGAAGTAATTCTGGGATACATATCTTATAATTCCGAAGTAATTGATGCTGACCGAAGCGGACTTTCACCATTTGACGTAAGTGAAAGAGCAGTTGAAGAGATAAGACAGATTAAGTCAAACATGGAGAAATAATAAAATGAAAAGATTATTTGACAGAGTATTAGACGGATCATCCGAAATGATGGTCAGAGCCGAAAGAAGTATCGACGAAGTTGAAGCAAAATACGGCTTGGACGCACCTGTTTTACTGCCGGAAACCGCATATAACTGCGCAGTCAACCTGGCATATAAAGGAACAAAAATTTCTACTGTTGCTGATCTCCGCGTAGCCCTTGATGTCATCGAAGGCATGATCAAAAAGAGACAGAACACAACAGCTATTTTCAATGCTGGTATTGCAACAGCAATGTCTGCAGAAATCATTGAAGCCTGCAAATATGTAGGTACAGCTACTCCTTATGAAGGCACTCCTTACCACGGACATTTCAGCGACGCAGAAGTTCGTGAATTAGGTGTTCCTCTGGTAACCGGAGACATTCCTGGTTTCGTTGTAATTATTGACGAAGCACCATCCGATGAAGAAGCTGCAGAATTAATTAAAGGTTATCAGTCCAGAGGAATCTTCGTATTCCTGATCGGTAAGATTATTGACCAGGCTCAGAGAATGGGCGTAAACATGGGATTCCCAGTACGTGTTGTAGCAGTTGGTCAGGACATCTGGTCTGTAGCTCATATCATTTCCTTCTGCGACAGAGCAGCAATGATCTTCGGCGCTATCGAGCCGGGTGACTGGGATGGATTCCAGGAATACACCTTCGTAAGATTAAGAGCTTTTGTTAACGCATTTAAGCCAGTTCGTGATATGACCGTAGCCTGCGGTGGCGGTGCAATCGCTTTAGGATTCCCGGTTATCACAAACGATACCAACGACATGTGGCGCGTTCCGAAGTCTCTGATCATTCAGGAGAACACCAAAGACTTTATCGAAACTTCCTTAGAGGCTCGTGATATTAAGATTAAGATTACCAATATTGATATTCCAACCGCTTATTCTTCTGCTTTCGAGGGAGAAATCGTTCGTAAGAAAGATATGCAGGTGGATTTTGATACTTCCAGAGTAGACGGTTTCGAATTAGTAAGAAGCTGTGCAATCAATGAAGTAGAAGACCATAAGATTACCGTTGTTGGTCCGGACATTGATGAGGTAGAGCCGGGCAGCGTTATGAACTTAGGCGTTCTGGTAGAAGTTTACGGTAAATCCTTCCAGTCCGACTTTGAACCGGTTATCGAGCGTAAATTTCACGAATTTATCAATAAGGCAGAAGGTATCATGCATACCGGCCAGAGAGATATTATCCGTGTTCGTATTAACAAGAGTGCGTTTGAAGCAGGTTTCCGCATGAAACATTATGGCGAAATCCTTTACGCGAAAGTTAAGAGTGAATACGAGAAGGTTGTTGATAAATGTCAGGTTACTATTTTCACTGACCCAGAACAGTGTAAAGAGTTGAGAGCTGCAGCTAACGTAAAATACGATGAGCGTGATGCAAGACTTGCAAACCTTACG
>JAZUGA010000096.1:0-3726 GCA_045640945.1 Lachnospiraceae bacterium
GATATCCGAGAAAATCAGTTCAAGATTAATCGTTTCGATATCACGAAGAGGGTCAACACTTCCATCTACATGAACTACATTCCCATCTTCAAAACAACGAACTACATGAACAATAGCATCCACTTCACGAATGTTTGCCAGAAACTGGTTTCCTAAGCCTTCTCCTTTGGATGCACCTTTAACTAAACCTGCAATATCTACGAATTCTACGGTTGCAGGAGTGATTTTCTGGGAATTATAAAAATCTCCTAATACTTGAAGTCTTTTATCCGGTACAAAAGCAATTCCAATATTGGAATCAATGGTACAGAACGGATAGTTTGCACTTTCTGCTCCAGCCTTTGTCAAAGCGTTAAATAAAGTACTTTTTCCAACATTTGGAAGGCCAACGATACCTAATTTCATATCTATTTTAATCTCCTATCTATATCAATTTATATCCAAAAATAATATATTATTTTACCATTCCGTAGGGGAATATTCAATGAAATATAAACCGGCGGACCTAAAAGATCCGCCGGCATTCATTTTATATAATGTTTCGTATGTTTTTCTCCCAAGCCTGGTTGTGAATGATTCTTCCCACATTCAGTTTTCGCAAGATTCTTACATAAACGCTCCGATCCACAGACATTTTGTACAAAGTTTTTCCTTCCAAGTCTCCAAATATTACTTCCCGGTTCGTCCCCACAGCTTCCATCGCATGACGGATACAAGAAATAAAGTCATCCACATCCATCGAAGAAGTAAATTCATACAAATAAGTGGCTGCATTTTCCGGAATTACCAGTTCCACTACCGCTTTTCCTGCTTTTATTCCTGCAAACCAGAAAGCATCATCCTCTGGTGAAAATAACCCGGTAATTATCAAATCGGAAACTTCTCGGATGATTTCATACTGCGCCTTCCGGTCGCCTAATCTGGTTTCAAGATTACGTTCTAACTCTTCATGGGATTGTTTCCATTTTGCACAGGCATCCGCATGATATTTTCCCAGTCGTTCAAAATATACCAGAGAATCTCTTCCCATCCTGCCAATGGAGTAGTACTCACCCGTATCCAGTTTCAGATGTAACTGATAACCATCTACCATAGGTTTTTGGGCGAAACATAAAGGAACTCTTCTTGCATTCTTATCATGCGGAACAATACAAATACAGTCCTTATAAAGGCCTATATGAGCTTTACTTTTTTTGGAAAGTTCCGGCTCTATATATTCATAGTCACCTTCCGCTTCGTACTCCGCCTTTGCGGGTACAAACAGAGACTGTCTGCTTCGTTCATCATAAGCGGACCACAAATTTTCAAAGAAATCTTCTGTATTTCTTCCCAGTTTTGAAATTTCCAAATCTGAATTTGCTACAACCGGATCCACTACAATAAACATATGATAATTGATCAGTCTCATATCATAAATAAAGGCATAATCAATCTCTTTCGTATATCCCTTGGCTCTGAGCAGCAGCTTTTCATCCCCTATGGAAGCAGACCCCTCAAAGCTTACCTGGTCAACAGAAAACGTGCATGGATAATCCATAGGCTGCTCCTTTCAAAGGCTTTTTCTTATAATTTTGTTCCACACTCGCCACAGAACTTGGTTCCTGGAGCATTTTCAAATCCACAATTTGGACATACAGGGTTTGTTTCAACCTTGGCACCACACTCACCACAGAACTTCAGTCCTGGTGCAAGCGGTGCACCACAGTTTTTGCAGATATTCTGGTTTAAAGGCTTTCCACAGCTATTGCAGAATTTACCGCTTCCAGAAGGTTTACCGCAATGTGGACAAAGAGTAGTTCTTGTTTCCAGTTTTCCTGTCCATACGGTTGCTGTCTCAGCAAGTTCATCAATATTTCTACGCATTGCCTGATTTCTAGCTTTTGCTACATAAGAAGCCTCTCTTGGTGCGCACTCAATACATAAGCCCTCTTCTTCGTTCCAACAATCTGCACAAACCCATTTATTGCAGGAAGGACATTTCGTAAAATATGGTTTTATTTCTTCCTGAGCAGCGTCAAAAGCGCGCTCCTGTTCTTCTCTCCACTCTGGTCCGTAAGTATCTAGTTTATCACGGAACAGATTTGCTCCGTTCTCCAGAGTGTTGGTAATACCGGAAAGTTTTCCACCAAACATTCCGCCAATAGAACCCAAACCACGGCTTAAAGTTTCACCACTTTTTCTCTTTCCATACGTTGTTGAACGTATAAAAGACGACTTAAATCCATTGCCACAGCAATCACAATGAAACTCAAACTGAAATCCAGCGTCTGTGCAATGATCCGTATAGTTTCTCGTAAATGGATGTAACATAATGACCCCCTTCCACTCAATATCATATTTGATAATCGTATCAATTTTGTAAATGTATGTATTTAGTATATCACTACATACTATAAAAACAACAAAAAATACTTTGACGCATTAACGCGATGCGAATGAAGGCTTCCGCTATTCCTTCAGTTGGCCGTATCTTGCTTCCATTTCCTTCGCTTCTCGTTTTGCTTCAACCTTCGGAACAATAATCCGGAAGATAATACCATGAATCAGGAAAAATGCTGCTGACATAAGCAATACAAATCTCCACATCGGCCAGGTAATTGGAACCAGTGAGAACAATCCTGGAAGCACTAAAACAGCTCCCACAGACAAAGCAATCAACAGAACCAACAAGCCCCATTTCCATTTATTCATCTTTCCGGAAATATCGAAGATTGCAAGAATGCCTACGATAAGCGCGGTAAAGGTTGCCATCGTAGAAATCTGAGCAGCATCCGCTCCACATAAAGTTCCTGCAAATAAATCAACTCCGATAATCGCGATTAACGTAAAAATACCTGTTGGAATCGCCATCTTAAACACGTTCCAGAGAAAATGTTTTTTAATACGGTTGTTGTTCGGCTCCAAAGCCAGACAGAAGGATGGAATACCGATTGTAATGCCACCAATTAAGGTTACCTGTATATTTTCAAATGGATATGCAATACTGGTTACAAATACAAATATAATCGCCAGAATTACTGCATAAGTAGTTTTCGTTAAATAAAGTGCTGCCGATCTTTGCAGATTGTTAATGGACTTTCTGCCTTCTCCTAAAACTAAAGGAAGAGACGCAAAGTTGGAGTCCATTAAAACCATATTGGCAACGTTTCTCGCTGCATCGGAACCGCTCTGCATAGCAACACTGCAGTCCGCCTCTTTTAAAGCCAAAACGTCATTGGCACCATCTCCCGTCATGGCAACAGTATGACCATGAGCCTTTAAGGCTTTTACAATGTCCAGTTTCTGATAAGGCGTAACTCGTCCAAAAATTGTATATTTATCCACTGCCTGCTCGATTTCTTCATAAGAAGTAAGGCAAGTCGCATCGATATACCGGTCCGCATGGTCCAAGCCAGCTTCTGCAGCAACTTTCGAAACTGTTACCGGATCATCACCAGAAATAACTTTCAGTAAAACATCCTGTTTCTTGAAATAATTTAAGGTATCGGCTGCATCTTCCCTTACTTTGTCGCCGATAACGATAAATCCACATGGTTCAATACCCTTTGGCAAGAATTTTCCAGATTCTGACTCAGCTCCATTTTCATCCAAAGGAAGGCCTTTGCTTTTCGCAAACATGACCACACGTTTTGCGTTTTTGGTATATTTCTCCACAATTGGCTCAAAATCCGTTGCTTGTTCCGGAAGAACGAATTCCGAAGCGCCTAAAATCAAAGAACCCTGGCC
>JAZUGA010000097.1:0-12828 GCA_045640945.1 Lachnospiraceae bacterium
CCCAACCTACATGCTGAACTGTGGCTTAGGATTGCTATTCTTCCTGATTGCAGCGGTTCTGGTCATTGTGAAGATGGGGGAAGCCCGGGAGATCCTTGGCGCATTGAAGGAAACGGTTCCGGAGCTTGCCCACATGGTTGCGGTATTGGCAGTTTTTGCTGTTTGCCTGCTGTCTGCTTTTGTCGATATTGCAGGACCATCCGTTTCTTTGGAAGGCCCGAATATCTGGCTGCTGCAGTCCATGCCGGTTGACCCATGGGAGATTTTAAAGGCGAAAATTTATAACCATTGTATTTTAACACTGCCACCGGCAACATTCTGCACCATCGTTTTGTGTATTGCCATCCGGGCAGATGTACTGAACTTTATTTTGTCGATTTTATGCGTCGATCTTTACATCATTATGACCGCAACCTTCCAGGTATTCTTAGACCTGAAACGGCCGATGCTGGATTGGGTTACGGAAGTACAGCCGATTAAGCAGAGCGTGTCCGTTCTGATCGATATCTTTGCCGGAATGCTTCTGTCCGCAGCATTAGGAGCGTTGTTTTTCTTGCTTTATAACTTTATCAGCAGCGCGGTTTATCTGATTCTCTGCCTCGTAATTTTTGCAGTGATTACCTGGATCCTCCTTCTTTGGCTGAAAGGAAAAGGAAGAATCAAATTTGCAGACTTGTAATCTGTAAACATTCATGATATTATAAATACAAACATACGTTCGGGACAAAAAGACTAACTCTTTTTGTCCCTTTTGCACCCAACAATTTTAAGGACTATGGAAGAGAAGCGACAATACATCTGCATCGATCTGAAATCTTTTTACGCTTCGGTAGAATGTGTGGAAAGAGGACTGGATCCTTTTACGACAAACTTAATCGTGGCTGACCCGACCCGGACAGATAAGACTATCTGTCTGGCGGCTTCTCCTGCCATTAAAAAGTTAGGTGTTCCGAACCGCTGCCGGGTTTTTCAGATTCCGAAAAACATTCAATATATTATGGCGCCGCCGAGAATGCAGCTGTATTTAGACTACAGTGCGAAAATTTACGGCGTTTATCTGAAGTATTTCGCTCCGGAGGACATTCATGTGTACTCCGTGGACGAGGCTTTTATGGACGTGACCCATTATCTGTCCCTCTATCAAAAGACGACCAAGGAACTGGCCATTACCGTTTTGGACGATATTAAAAATACTTATGGATTAACCGCGACCTGTGGCATCGGAACCAATTTATATCTGGCGAAAATCGCTTTGGATATTACAGCGAAACATGCGCCGGATTTTATCGGAGAATTAGATGAAGAAAGCTTTAAGGCGAAGCTGTGGGATCATCTGCCGCTGACGGATTTCTGGATGATCGGAAGAGGTACCGTGGACCGTCTGGCGAAAGTGGGAATTTTTACTATGCGAGATATTGCCATGGCCGACGAATATCTGTTGTTCCGCCTTTTTGGAATTAACGCTGAGCTGATTATGGACCATGCATGGGGCCTGGAGCCTACCACCATCGCCGATATCAAAAACTACAAAACAAAGACCTCATCAATTTCAAGTGGACAGGTTCTTTCCAGGGATTATAATTATAAAGAATGCAGATTGATCGTAAAAGAGATGTGCGACCTTTTATGTCTGGACCTGGTAAAGAAACGTAAAGTCACAGGAAGCATCGGATTGACTCTGGGCTTTTCTTTCGGTGTGGAAAGAAAGCCGATCAGCGCCAGCGAAAAGCTGACCGTAACCACCAGCTCCAACCGTGTGCTGACAGATGCGGTAATCCGTCTGTTTGACCGCATCGCGGACCCGGACATTTACTATCGCCGTGTCTACATCTTTTTCAATAATCTGCAGGATGAGTCCTTCGAACAGTTCGATTTGTTTACAAATCCGGAAACTATGGTGAAGGACCGGAAACTGCAACAGGCAGCCCTGGACATTAAGCGCCGGTATGGCAAAAATGCCATTCTGAAAGGCATGAACTTAGAAGAAGGGGCTACAACAATTGAAAGAAATAGCCAGATCGGAGGGCATAAAGGATGAGGGGGATTCATGATCCGACCCGCTTCCAACGACTGAAAAACGGTAAGCGACCTTCCATTTTCTGGCTGGACGTGACCATGAGCGAAATCAGAGACAAAAGACCGGAGAACATACGGCCAAAGATGGATGTGGGAGAACGAGCAAAGCAGTTTGCTCCTTTTGCTGCCCTTGGCAGAATGGACGAAGTGTTATCGGAAGTTGAGCGAAGACGGGACGTAGGAGACCCGGAACGGGTGCCTTGGTTAGAGGACCTGTCTTACGATGAAATAGACATGCTTTCTGCAGAAAGCGAAATGTATGGCGCAGACGAATAAAGGAAAGCGAAAGAGTTTGTGCCGACGGAAACCGATTGGAAATGTATGAGTGAGTTTAAGTTAGTATCGGAATATAAGCCGACGGGGGATCAGCCCCGGGCCATAAAGGAACTGGTTGATGGCTTTAAGGAGGGCAATCAGTTTGAAACGCTGCTGGGTGTTACGGGATCCGGTAAAACTTTTACCATGGCCAACGTTATCCAGGCACTGAACAAACCGACGCTGGTCATTGCCCATAACAAGACTCTGGCGGCTCAGCTGTACAGTGAATTCAAGGAGTTCTTCCCGGAAAACGCGGTAGAATATTTTATTTCTTACTACGATTATTATCAGCCGGAAGCTTATGTGCCGACCACGGATACTTATATTGAAAAAGATTCTTCGATTAATGATGAAATCGACCGGCTCCGTCACTCCGCAACGACCTCTCTGGTAGAGCGGAAAGATGTTATCATTATCGCCTCCGTTTCCTGTATTTATGGCATCGGTGATCCGGAGGAATATGCCCGCATGAGCGTTTCTCTGCGCCCAGGCATGAAAAAGGATCGGGACGAGGTCATCCGTGAACTGATTGATATTCAGTACGACCGCAATGACATGGATTTTCAGCGTGGAACTTTCCGCGTAAGAGGCGATGTTATTGAGATCCTGCCGGCCATGACGGAAAAGAACGCCATCCGTATCGAATTCTTTGGTGATGAAATCGACCGGATTACCCAGATTGATACGTTAACGGGCGAAATCAAGGCGCGCATGGAACATGTGGCTATTCTACCAGCCAGCTACTACGTTGTTCCGCAGGAACAGATGGAGCGGGCGTTGGTGAACATTTCCAAGGAGCTGGATGAGCGGGTTACCTACTTCCGCAGCGAAGACAAGCTGTTGGAGGCCCAGCGAATCTGGGAACGGACCAATTTCGACATGGAAATGATGCGGGAGACGGGTGTGTGCTCCGGCATCGAAAACTATTCCAGACATTTAACCGGGCTGGCGCCGGGAGTGGCTCCTGCCTGCCTGATTGATTTTTATAAAAATGACTTTTTGATTATTGTAGACGAGTCTCATATGACCGTGCCTCAGATTGGCGCCATGTACAACGGTGACCGCTCCAGAAAGCAGACTTTGGTGGATTATGGCTTTCGTCTTCCGTCCGCTTTGGACAACCGTCCGCTGCGGTTCGAGGAGTTTGAAGGCAAGATTGACCAGATGCTGTTCGTTTCTGCCACGCCGGGAAAATATGAGGCGGCTCATGAACTTTTAAGAACGGAACAAATTATTCGCCCGACAGGACTTTTGGACCCGGAAGTTACGGTGAAACCGGTAGAGGGCCAGATTGATGACCTTCTGGCGGAAATTAATAAAGAAACGGGCAAAGGCAATAAGGTATTGGTAACCACCCTGACCAAGAAAATGGCGGAGGACCTGACCGATTATCTGAAGGATGCGGGCGTCCGCGTAAGATATCTGCACTCGGACATTGCGGCTCTGGAACGAACGGAAATCATCCGCGACATGCGACTGGATGTATTCGATGTTCTGGTCGGAATCAACCTTTTAAGAGAAGGTCTGGACATTCCGGAAATTTCCCTGGTAGCCATTTTAGATGCAGACAAGGAGGGCTTTCTGCGAAGCGAAACTTCCCTGATCCAGACCATCGGCCGTGCCAGCCGAAACTCCGAAGGCCGGGTAATTATGTATGCCGACGTCATGACCGATTCCATGAAGGCGGCTATTACGGAAACCAACCGTCGTCGTGATATACAGAAAGCGTATAACGAAGAGCATGGAATTACGCCGACGACGATTAAGAAGGCGGTCCGTGACCTGATCAGCATCACCAAGGAAGCGACTGCAGTGACCCAGAAACTGGAGAAAGATACGGAGTCCATGAGTAAGGCGGAAATCGAGAAGCTGATTACGAAAGTGGAGAAGCAGATGCGGAAGGCTGCGGCGGATTTAGACTTTGAAACGGCTGCGTCCCTGCGTGACCAGATGCTGGAGCTGAAGAAGCATTTAGTGGAAGAAGACCCGAAGACGAGGGCGGCTTCCCGTCGAAATACAAAAAAGAGAATCGAAAGAAAAACGAAATAGAAGGTGCGGAAGTGCGACAGAACGCAGCAGACGTACGTGAAAAAACGAAGAAATAGGAAACAAATATGGCAGCAAGAGAACAGAAGTTAATTAAAATCCGGGGCGCATCGGAGAATAATCTGAAAAATATAGACCTGGACATCCCGCGTAATGAGATGGTTGTTTTTACCGGTCTTTCCGGCTCGGGAAAATCCTCTCTGGCGTTTGATACCATTTACGCTGAGGGCCAGCGCCGTTACATGGAGAGCCTTTCCAGTTACGCCCGCCAGTTCCTGGGCCAGATGGAAAAGCCGAAGGTTGAAATGATTGAGGGCCTTTCTCCGGCCATTTCCATTGACCAGAAGGCGACCAATAAGAACCCGCGTTCTACCGTTGGAACAGTTACGGAAATCCATGATTATTTAAGACTTCTTTATGCCCGTGTGGGAACGCCTCACTGTCCGGAATGTGGCCGGGAGATTCATAAGCAGACCGTGGACCAGATGGCAGATGCCATTATGGAACTTCCGGAGGGAAGCCGGATTCAGCTTTTGGCACCGGTAGTCCGTGGCCGAAAAGGTGAGCATGTAAAACTTCTGGAATCTGCGAAAAAGTCCGGCTATGTCCGTGCCCGCATTGACGGCATCGTTTATGACCTGGACGAGGAAATAAAATTAGAGAAAAACATTAAGCATAACATCGACATCGTGGTGGACCGTCTGGTTGTAAAGGACGGCATCCAGTCCCGACTGGTGGATTCTATCGAAAATATACTGAATCAGGCGGAAGGCTTGATGACCGTGGAAGTGGTTTCCCTGCCGGAGGGTGCGGAGAAGATTTCCTTGATTGATGAAAATAACGAGATTCATTTCTCCTCCAATTTCGCCTGCCCGGACTGTGGTGTCAGCATCGGCGAAATTGAACCGAGAAACTTCTCCTTCAACAATCCTTTTGGCGCATGTCCTTCCTGCGCCGGCATCGGATATAAGATGGAATTTGATCCGGAACTGATTATTCCGGATGAGTCCCTGAGCATTTCCCAGGGCGCTATTGTTGCGCCAGGCTGGGGCAGCTCGAAAAAAGAGGGCAGCTTTTCCCATGCGACCCTGCAGGCGCTGGCAAAGGCTCACAACTTCGATCTGGATACGCCGTTTAATAAATATCCGAAGAAAATCCGTGACATTATCTGGCATGGCGACGACCGGGTCATTAATGTGCGCTATTCCGGACAAAGGGGCAGCGGCGTTTATCCGCTGGTGTTCGGCGGCTTGATTGATAACCTGAACCGCCGCTACCGAGAGACGGCGGATTCCTTCAAACATGAATATGAAGAGTATATGCGCATCAGCCCATGCGATGAATGTGGTGGAAAGCGTCTGAATAAAATCTCTCTGGCAGTTACGATTGGTGGAAAGAATATCCATGATGTGTCGGCCATGACCATCCGGGAAAGCCTGGAGTTTTTTGAGAATGTAAAATTAAACAAGACCCAGTTGGAAATCGCCGGTCCGATTCTGAAAGAGGTAAAGGCCCGTCTGAAATTCCTGCTGGATGTAGGTTTGGAATATCTGACTTTGAGCCGTTATGCAGCCAGCCTTTCCGGTGGCGAGGCCCAGCGAATCCGTCTGGCAACCCAGATTGGTTCCGGTCTTACGGGCGTGCTTTATATTCTGGATGAGCCGAGCATCGGCCTCCATCAAAGAGATAATGAAAAACTGCTGACCACCTTGAAGCAGCTTCGTGATTTAGGAAATACGCTGATTGTAGTAGAGCATGATGAGGACACTATGCGGCAGGCGGACTGTATTGTGGATATCGGTCCGGGCGCCGGCGAACACGGTGGACAAGTCGTTGCCATTGGAACGGCGGAAGAAATCATGAACTGCAAGGAGTCCATTACCGGCGATTACTTAAGCGGCAGAATTAAAATTCCGGTACCGAAGGAGCGCCGTCAGCCGATGGGCTGGATTGAAGTCAAGGGCGCAGCAGAGAACAACCTGAAGAACATTAATGTAAAATTCCCGTTAGGTGTTATGACCTGCGTTACCGGCGTGTCCGGTTCCGGTAAATCGTCGCTGGTTAACGAGATTTTATATAAGAGTTTGGCCAAGACCCTGAACCGGGCCCATACCGTTCCGGGCCATCACAAGAAAATTGAAGGCATTGAGCAGCTGGATAAGGTCATCTGCATTGACCAGAGCCCGATTGGCAAAACGCCGCGAAGCAATCCGGCCACTTACACCGGCGTGTTTGATCTGATTCGTGATCTGTTTGCCCAGACTACCGACGCAAAAGTCCGTGGTTATAACAAAGGCCGTTTCAGCTTTAACGTTAAGGGCGGTCGCTGCGAAGCTTGCTCCGGCGACGGTATTATCAAAATTGAAATGCACTTCCTGCCAGACGTTTACGTAAAATGCGACACCTGCCACGGCATGCGCTACAACCGTGAAACTCTGGATGTAAAATACAAAGGAAAGTCTATCTATGATGTTTTGGAAATGACGGTGGAAGAGGCAATGGAATTCTTCAAAAATGTGCCGCGAATTTATCAGAAGATCAAAACTCTGGACGAGGTCGGACTTTCCTACATTAAGTTAGGTCAGCCGTCCACCACCCTTTCCGGTGGCGAGGCTCAGCGTGTCAAACTGGCCACGGAACTCAGCCGCAGACCGACGGGAAAGACTTTGTACATTTTAGATGAGCCGACCACAGGACTTCATTTTGCCGATGTCCATAAGCTGATCAACATTCTGCACCGGCTGTCCGACGGTGGCAATTCCGTTGTAGTCATCGAGCACAATCTGGAAGTAATCAAAGTTGCGGACTACATCATCGACATGGGTCCGGAAGGCGGCGACAAGGGAGGAACTGTCTTCACCAAAGGCACTCCGGAAGAAGTAGCGAAGGATAAAAAGAGCTACACCGGCCAGTTCCTGAAAGAGTACTTGAAATAATAGGGGCGTCTGATAGAGAGACCATATGAGAACCCTATAAAAAACAATAAGAAATACATAAGAACGTTTAATGAAAATCATCTCAAAACCAATGACTGGTTTTTGGGATGATTTTTTATGTAAAAAACAGATGCAGTGATACTTTTCCAGAATTGCAAATGAGATTGACCGCCTTGGCCTCAAATGTGAAATCATAAAAAGACGTTAGAGGTACAAAGTTATGTTTGCGGCGAAAAAGTCGAGTTATGTACGGCTGCTTCCCAGCCTTATGGCGAAAAAGTCGAGTTATGTACGGTTACTTCCCAGCCTTGCGACGAAAAAGTGGAGTTATGTACAGTTGCTTCCCAGCCTTGCGCCGAAAAAGTCGAGTTATGTACGGTTGCTTCCCAGCCTTGCGGTGAAAAAGTGGAGTTATGTACGGTTCCTTTTTTATATATCCGTACATAACTCCACTTTTTGTGCGATAGCCAACATATGCCCCGTACATAACTCCGCTTTTTGCGCAATAGCCAACATATGCCCCGTACATAACTCAATATTTTAGACGTTCAGAAATAAAATGTGCAGATACAGAGAGAAGTAGAATCTTCAATTTTTATCTGTTGCAAAATTGTGACATTTTTAACTCAGTTTCATGTGAGAATTGGGAAGCGGAAAGATTTATCATTAGGCCATCAAATGAAAAGTTTGAAATGAAATCGTTAAATAATCGCTTGTTCGCACGAAAAGGCGAAACATGAAAGGGGAAATAAAATGACAGAAAACATCAATGAAAACATCGTTAATGCAACAGATACAATTGTAAACAACATGGAGGTGGGCGCAGTTCAGGCAACTCCTTACGTAGAAGCCGTAGCAGCAGCGCCAGTGGAAGCCGCTCAGGTAGTTCCTCCAGTAATTGAGGCAGCTTCACCAGTAATTGAGGCAGCACCGATAGCAGAAACGGCAGCGCCAATTATGGAAGCAGCAGCGCCAGTAGTTGAAGCAGTTGCACCTGTAGTTGAACCGGTAGTTCAGGCAGCAACACAGGAACCGATTCCTGTAGTTGAACCGACACCAGCACCAGCGCCACAGCCGGCGCCAGCACCAGCACCACAGGCAGCGCCAGCACCACAGCCAGCCCCAGCACCAGCACCACAGGCAGCCCCAGCACCAGCGCCGCAGCCAGCGCCAGCACAGCAGTACGCTCAGTCAACACCTCAGCCACAGCAGGCGGCTCCTCAGTATACACAGCAGGCTACAGCTCAGCAGCCGGCGCCAGCCCCAGCCCCAGCACCACAGGCAGCGCCAGCACCACAGGCAGCGCCAGCACCACAGGCAGCGCCTCAGCCAGCACCTCAGCCAGCACCTCAGCCAGCACCAGCACCACAGGCAGCTCCACAGAAACCATGCAAACCACCGAAACAGCGTGGAGCACACCGTGGCTTGTGGTTCCGCATCGTAATGACCGTTATGTCCGTGATCATTGCAGGCCTTCTGGCAATCAATGCATTTTCTACCTTGAAAATCAGCAAAGAACTGCAGACCGTACAGGACGTAATTGAATCCATCGAAATTCCGGAATTCAATCTGGACGAAATTTTAGAAAACATTCCTGGCTATGGATACAGCTACGGCTACAACTACAACAACCCTTACAGCTATGGCAACGATTACGACAACTTCTTTGGCCAGTTCTTCAATGACGATGACGAGGACGATTACAGCTGGTACTATGGAGATTCCAATACAAACCAGAATGGAAATCAGAACAAACCGGACAATAACAAAGAACAGAAAGAAAACGACGGATTCAGCATGGATGACATCTACGATTTCTTCTCCGGACTGTTCGGTGAAGACGAAGCATCACAGGGCGTGTGATAAACCGCAAAGTTTTGATTCCGCAAAGAATCGCTGATTCAAATAATAAGGGAAGTATGAATTTAATCGTAAAATATAGAAAATTGTAATATAATTAGCGGAGGACGGAAGGCGACTTCTGTCCTCTGGAGGTTTTTATGGGAAAATTAA
Source organism: Lachnospiraceae bacterium (assembly GCA_045640945.1). Lineage (GTDB taxonomy): Bacteria > Bacillota > Clostridia > Lachnospirales > Lachnospiraceae > RGIG5612. The sequence continues at coordinate 9,390 of JAZUGA010000097.1, forward strand.
TTTACGCAGCAGACGACGAAGAAAATATCCGCGAGATTTTAAAATCTTTCTTAATCGATTCCGGTTTTGAAGTGGAAGTGTTCCCGACCGGCGACGAACTGTTCACCGCATTCAGCAAAAAGCCATGCGATCTTGCAGTACTGGACATTATGATGCCGGGCACCGACGGACTGACCATCTGCAAACGATTAAGAGAAATTTCAAAAGTGCCGATCATCATTCTCACTGCCAAAGACAGCGAGATGGACTATGTGACGGGCATGACTTATGGCGGCGACGATTATCTGACCAAGCCGTTCCGTCCGTCCATGCTGGTCATGCGCATTAAAGCCCTGTTCCGCCGTATTGAGATGGAGCATGCGGACGCAGCGCCGGAAGATGAAGGCGAGCTGACCTTCGGCGACATTGTTTATTCTTATAAAACCAGAGAAGTTACCTGCAACGGCAGCAAGGCGACACTGACCATGACCGAGCTGGCGCTGCTTCGATATATGATGGAACAGAAAGACCGGGCGATTCCGAGGGAAGAACTTCTGGATAAAATCTGGGGCATCAGCACAGAAGTGGAAACCCGTGTTACGGACGAAACCGTAAGACGAATCCGCAAGAAACTGGCAGCAGTTGGCAGCAACGTAGCCATCACCGTTGTGTGGGGCTTCGGCTACAAATTGGAGGCGAAGTAATGAAACATACCAGACGAAAATTAGTTATAACCATGGCTCTTTGCATGGCCATCGCTTTCGTCATTTTAGGCATTGCTTTCAATCTGATTGTTAACGCCCATATGCGCACCAAAGCCCAGAACTGCATTTCCATTTACATGGACAACGACGGCGTTCTGGACCGGACGGAAATGATCGAGTCCCAGATGGCAGGCGCGTCCTTCCTCTACGACCCGATGAAAAATGAACCGGCGGAGGCTGATGACCATGGAGAAAGCTACTACGATGATTTTTATGGCGGCTACTATGGCAACAATCATGGTTACAGCAATGAGCCACATTGGTACGATGGACTTTTAGAACTTTGGAACGAAATCTGGGAAGATGACTACCATGGCTACGAAGAAATTTTCTGGGATTACTATTCTGAGAACATCGTAAACTGGTGGCAGAGTAACGACAGCGAGCCGATGGAAATGTACAAAGTGGAAATGGACGAAACCACCTTATTCGTTTCCTGGAAGGAAGCCGCTGACGGCCGCATCCAGTTCTACTATGTAAACGCAACCTCTGAAACCGAAATGATCAAGACGATCTCTCTGGTCATGTACATCATCATGGCAGTCTGCATCGTAGGCGCAACCTTGATCGGTTTCTTCGTAGGCAAAAAGATTGAAAACGACCAGGCAAAGCAGAAACAGTTCTTCGAGAACGCATCCCATGAGCTGAAGACTCCGCTTATGTCCATCCAGGGCTATGCGGAAGGCTTGCAGGAAGGCGTCATCGCCGACACCAAAGAAGCGACGAATGTTATTTTAAGCGAAACGGATAAAATGACCAATCTGGTCAACGACATTCTTTCCCTTTCCCGGCTGGAAAGCGGCGCGTACAAGCTGAACAAGGAAGAGGTCGAAATGTACAGCTTCTTAGCGGAATGCCTGACTTCTATGGAAGCGTCCATTAACAGCAAGGACCTGAGGGTCGGGCTGGAAGTAGGAGACGGACTGCCAAGCATCGAGGCGGATCGTGTACAGCTGGAAAAAGCTGTGCGCAACATCTTATCCAATGCCATCCGTTATGCGGAGAAAGAAATCAATATTTCCTACGACGGAAAGGTGCTGACAATCTGGGACGATGGCACTCCAATCAGCGAGGACAGCTTAAAGCATCTCTTCGAGCGGTTCTATACGGGCAAGAACGGAAACACCGGCATCGGAATGTCCCTGACCAAGGAAATCGTGGAGCAGCACGGCTGGAAAATCAAAGCAGAAAATGTGGACGGCGGCGCCCAGTTCGTAATTACGATGTAATTAAGAAAAACCAACGAAAAAAACTATGTGGCGAAAGCATTTTTCGCCACATTTTTTATTGAAAATAGGATATCAGTGAAGTAAAATATTCGTTAATAAAAATGCAAAATTAGTGGAGGAAAAGAAATGTCATTACTCGTACGTCCAGAAAACATGCAGAGAATTAACACACCAGAGCTGGCAAAAGCGTATATCGATGAACAGATCGCTGACATCAAGGCTCAGGTTGGAGATAAAAAAGTGCTTCTGGCTTTATCCGGCGGAGTAGATTCATCCGTAGTAGCAGCAATGCTCATCAAGGCAATCGGCCAGCAGCTGGTATGCGTTCATGTAAACCATGGCCTTCTTCGTAAAGGCGAACCAGAGCAGGTTATCGAAGTATTCCAGAATCAGATGAATGCAAACCTGATTTATGTAGACGCAACCGACCGTTTCTTAAATCTTCTGGAAGGCGTAACCGACCCAGAACAGAAACGTCATATTATCGGCGAAGAATTCATTAAAGTTTTCGCAGAAGAAGCAGCAAAATTAGATGGCATCCAGTTCTTAGGACAGGGAACCATCTGGCCAGATATCTTAGAAAGTGAGCAGGGAATCAAAGCTCATCATAACGTAGGCGGACTTCCAGAAGAACTGAACTTCGAATTGGTTGAGCCAGTAAGAATCCTTTACAAAGACGAAGTACGTGTTGTAGGCGAAGAACTTGGACTGCCTCATGAAATGGTTTACAGACAGCCGTTCCCAGGCCCGGGACTTGGCGTAAGATGCCCAGGCGCAATCACAAGAGACCGACTGGAAGCAGTTCGTGAATCCGATGCCATCCTTCGCGAAGAATTTGCAAAGAATGGTCTGGAAGGAAAAGTATGGCAGTACTTCACCGTTGTTCCGGATTTCAAATCCACCGGTATCAAAGACGGAAAACGTACCTTTGACTGGCCATGCATCATCCGTGCTATCAACACAACCGACGTTGTAGAAGTAACGGTAGAACATTTAGAGCCAGCCTTCATCGATCACCTGGTAAAACGTATCACAACTGAAGTTCCAGGCATCAACCGTGTACTTTTCGATTACACACCGAAGCCACCAGCAACGGTAGAGTACGAATAATTAAAGCCTTAAAAAAAGCCTGTAATATCAAGGCTTGCAAGCAAAATTGTTTAAGTTTTGGCAACAAAATGGCAACATTTTTGCACTATTCTATGAGTAATACTTAAATTATTTCTGTCAAGTTTAAAACCTTACTGATTTGTATTTTTACATTTCAGTAAGGTTTTTTCATTTCTGATTTTTTCTGTTGTCTAAAAGTTTAAGGATGTCAGGAGGGAGAGTTAAGCAGATCCTTCATAGGGTATGTGTAGCGCCATATTGAGTCCTGGGGACGTGGCATACAGAAGATATTTGAAGCGTGTCGAGAAGTTGGTGCCCCGAATCCGGAATATACGCTACTAGGTGATAGTTTGACTG
>JAZUGA010000098.1:0-5887 GCA_045640945.1 Lachnospiraceae bacterium
GTTATAGAGGATTACGAGAAAAATACAGGCTAATCCGTAGGTCTGTATTTTATCCTTGAGAGGGAAGCCTTTTGTATAAATGATACCTGAAACAATGTTGAACAGCGTCATGAGTATCGGAAGCAGATTCAAAGACAGAGAGCCGACATGGATCAGTTGGTCAGGTTGGCTTAAAACGGCTATTCCCAAAAAAGAAGAATGCTTAAGCGCGTCTAGGTTTGAAAGAAAGTTGTATGCCGCGATAAAAAACGGAATCTGAAGCAGCAAAGATAAAGAACTCTTCAAGGCGTAAATCGGTTTGTAATGCTGGCTCCGGTAATATTCCGTCAGAATCATATACCGTTCGTCGCCTTTGAAGGTTTTCTTAATATGGTTCACCCATTTCGCCATGGAGTTTACCTTATCACGCTCTTCTTCCTGCATTGCGTCCGCTCTCTTATACAGTGGCAGAACCATAAAGTTCATAACCAGGCTGAGAGCTAAAATAGCAATTCCAGGGTTGGAAAAAATACGGTAGGCCAAGGAGAACACTACCTCAAAAATCATTTCCAGGGGCATTATGAAGAGATTGTAAAGAACTGTTACAAACATTCGGATTCCTTTAGTTACTTCTGTGTTTTATGAAATAAGCCGGACTTTTTCTGGCTGGCTTCCTGAGCCTTCTGCTCACGAGCCGCTACCAGTTCGTCGTGCTTCTTAATTACAAAATCTACAATATTCTTTGTAGCCTTTCCTCTTTCCTGCCAAGCTTCATCGCGGGCAGCAATTCTTCCCGCCTTATACTCTTCGGAATCAATGACTTCATCGATAATTTCTTTCATGTTGTCAAAGTCTTCCTGCTTTAACTGTCTGCCGATTTTCGGAAGAGTGGAAAGAAGCCAGGTCGGACCTTCAAACCATGCAGCATCATATACTTCGTACTGGAAAGTAGTATCGGCATAAATGATCGGACGGTCGAATACAAAGGCATAATCAAATACAACTCCGGAATAATCGGAAATCAGAATATCTGCCTGATTCAGACAGTCGAAGTTGTCAATATCAAAGTTCCAGCTGAGATTTTCATTATCTGGGAACTGCTCCATTAAAGCCTTCAGCATTTCCGGATCCACGGTCTTTGTCTGTGGATGTGGGCGGATAATAATCTTATAACCAGTGTTAATCAGTTTCTGGATAAACTCCGCACCATATTTATTCAAAATACAGGCATCGCCCCAGGAAGGAGCCAGAAGAACCGTTCTCTTCTCGTTTGGTTTACGGCCCTCTTTATTCCGACGTTCCATAAGGCTGTCCAGATTGGTTACACCTGCAACTTCCAGTTCTTTTTCCGGATAATTCCGCATCTGCTCCATGGCACGAATCTGCTCTCGCTGGAACTCGCCCGTCATCAGAACCACATCGTAATGATCCAGACCGAACATACGATAAACCGTAGCATCATAAATACCATGGAAAATATGAATATAGCATTCTACGTCTTTGGAGCGTTTCCACTGCAGAACATCCAGACCTGGAGTTGTGGAAAGGCAGATTACTGCACTCATCATATTTAATTTGGCAAAAGCCATGTTGCCTTCACCAACAAATTCACATTTTACATGCTCATAATTTTCGCTCAGAGCCGGGTCGTCTTTGGACGCCGTCAGGTATTCACAGTCCACTCCTCTGCGCTCAAATTCATCGCAGACAGGCTTGAAAATGTTCCAATAGGTCTTGCTGTCGCTGAAAATAACACAGGTGGATTTCTTTAAATCTTCCTGCTTTCCACGACCTCCCTGAAGGAAAAATTTCAGTTTAATAAAAAGACCCCGGACAACAAAAATGCCTGCTGTTACCACGCCGATAATAATGGCGAACAGCATACTTCCTGTTCCCGGGTCTATGTAATTCAAATAATTGTGAAAGAACATTACTACCTGTCAAAAGCGGCACCGGATCTATCATTTCCGAAATAAATCCAGCCCATTTATTTTTGTGTATACGCAACTTATTTATTTTACCATAAGAACGTATACCTTGCAAATAAGAGCGGACTCTTATTGCAAAATCTGAATACCCTCCAGAACAGCCATGGCCATATCGGAGTTGTATTCATAGCCGGTAAGGATTACTTCTACGCAATCGCCTCCATTAACGCCTTTTAGAATCTGCACCGGCTGATTTCCGGACATGTAAGATATACCGGTCCAGGACATTTTACCTGCCGAGAATTTACCGATTTCCGAGGTCTCATACTCGCCTTTTGCGGCTTTTATTTCCTTGTCTACCGTATCCTTTTCCGTTTTTGTAATCTGGAAGCATTCCAGAGAAAATTCTTCTGGTTGGATCCACAAACTATCCGGGTCCTCAATATCAATCAGACTGCCTCCGGTTAAAGTCATTCCATCCGGAACAAAAATCTGGAAGGAGCCCCAGGTCTTTTGTTCGCCGGCTATTTCCGCCTTGGATTCCGGTTGCTGATCCGGATTGGGCGCTGCTGGTTCTTCTTTTCCGCAGCCTGCGCAGGCCAAAACGGCCAGAGCCATAGATACTACAACTACGATTCGAAATAATTTTTTCATTTTCTTACCTTAATGTTTGTTATTTTAGTTCTTTTATTTTAACAGATAATCTCTTATTTTCCAAACCCGGATAATAAAATTCCGGAGATGGTTCCTGCAGCCTCTACTTTCAGGTAATGTTCCGCAGATTTATTAAACAAGATTTTGCAGGAAGCTGGAAATTCATCGTCTGCAAACCACAGATTCAGGTAAATGGGGAAATTCGGCATAAAGGAAAACTCGGCACAGAAGTCAGCCTTTCCTTCTATCTGCTTTCCGCCCTGAGCCTTGATAGCTTTCATAATTTCTTCCAGGCTTTTTCCTTTCGTTACCTGCTGAATGATTTTATCGTTTTCCCGGTCAAAGCTGGCGCCGCGAATCAGGCCTCCGTCCTTAAAATCCGTAAGAGCCATCCTCTCCATCGATAACGGAGTCCCATCGGCTTCATCCAGATACTGATATACCGTCAGGGCCAGCCACATATTGGGCTCCGGCGTAAAAGTAAAGTCCGGATAAGAAAGAATCATTTTAGTCCCAAACAGGGAAAAACAGAATTCCTGTTTTTCCCTGTTAAAGTTCAGATTTCCCTTTGCTGCCAGGTCTTCCGGCAGCCGGTCTTTCAATTTATTGATTGCGGCTATGCGCATTTCTTCATATTGTCTGTTCATGTTACTTTCCAAGATGTTCGGTAATCTCTACGTTCTGGGTCTTATTGTAGCATGCAAAGATTTTTTCTACACCTGCCGGACGAGAACCACCAGTCAGCATGCTGACGATTGGAACGATGATCAGACCGCCGATCATTGCAAAAACTCCAGAGTACAGAGAGTTCTTAAATACGAAGCTTAAGAACGGGCTTCCTGCTACAGAAAGGCTTCCTAAAGAGATGAAAAGCTGAATGATTTCTATGCCAATGCCCCATACGAAGGAAACTGCAACAGCAACTTTGCTGATTCGTTTGCTGTATAAGCCGTACAGAAATGGAGCAAGGAATGCGCCAGCTAATGCGCCCCATGAAACACCCATCATCTGAGCGATGAACAAGCTCTTGTTGGAAACCTGCTTGATGGCAATTGCTGCAGAAATGATGATGAAAACTGCAATAAATACACGCATCAGAATCATTTTTTTCTTTTCATCAATGGTTTTGCTCTTGGTCAATGGAGCAATAAAGTCCAAAGTGATTGTGGATGCACTGGTAAGTACCAAAGAAGACAAGGTCGACATAGAAGCGGAAAGTACCAGAACGATTACAATACCGATAATAATTGGTGGCAAAGTAGAAAGCATCTGAGGAATAACTGCGTCAAAGCCTTCTGTTGCAACGTCTACATTGTACAGTCTGCCAAAGCCGCCTAAGAAGTAGCAGCCACCAGCAACTACGATAGCAAATAAGGTGGAAATAACGGTGCCCTTCTTTACTGCGTCTTCGTTTTTGATTGCGTAGAATTTACCAACCATCTGAGGAAGTCCCCAGGTACCTAAGGAAGTAAGCAGAATTACGAAAAGAAGGAATACTGGGTCAGCTCCGAAGAAGGAAGTGAACTGCCATCCACCATTGGAGCCGGTTGCCAGAGTTTCTATTGCTGCAGTAAATCCGCCATTGTCATTTAACACTGCTAAAACTACGGCTACGATGCCTACCAGCATCAGTAAGCCCTGAATAAAGTCGTTGATTGCGGTTGCCATGTATCCGCCGATAACAACGTAGGTTCCTGTAAGAACTGCCATAATGATTACACATACTGCGTAGTTAACTCCTGGGAATGCCATTGCGAAAAGGCGGGAAAGTCCGTTGTAAAGAGAGGCTGTATACGGAATCAGAAATACGAAAATAATAACCGATGCTGCAACTTTTAATGGTTTGGAATCAAAACGGGTTCCGAAGAATTCCGGCATGGTTTTGCTTCCCATATGGTTTGTCATAATTCTTGTTCTTCTGCCGAGAATCAGCCATGCAAGAAGGGAACCGATAAAAGCGTTTCCAAGTCCGATCCAGGTGGATGCCAGACCGAAGTTCCATCCAAACTGTCCTGCATATCCAACAAAAATTACGGCTGAAAAGTAGGAAGTTCCGTATGCAAAGGAGCTCAGCCATGGGCCTACATTACGGGAGCCTAATACGAAACCGTCAATATCTTTCGCATGGGATTTGGAACGGATTCCAATAATCAGCATGACTGCGAAAAATGCAATTGTCATTATTAAAGTAATTATCATTGTTGAATTCATTTTGTTTACCTCTCTAATTATAAAAAGCGGACCATCTGTTCTGGTCCGCTTAAAAATCTACGAATATTACCTGCAAATTATTGTATAACAAACCAGCCTAATATCGATATCGAAAATAGGAATAATAGTAGTTATATTTTTTGCAGAAGTTCTTTGTCATTTTTCTTTCCTCTTTACTGAAAGCACTTATATTGTGGTTGATTATAATAAGGTCAACTCCATAAGTCAAGAAAAATTTTTAACAATTTAAAGCGTTAAAGCACTAAATTTTTCAGCATCTTGTCTAGGCCCTTTTTCTTTCGGTTCTCGGGTCAGTCATTTAATACAAATTTCCACTTGCAGCAGCAGGTATCATCGGTAATGTCCGGATAGCAGCTGACACATTCACAGGTGAAACGGCTGTCGATAGTTTTTGCAAAGCCACTGTATTCAATAACGCCAACGGATTTGCATGGATGGAACGGCATTCCCTTACGAAGTCTTGCCGTCTGAACACGGCAATCTACCGCCGTATAAACCAAAGTATTTCCATCGATTTCAATCGTGTCTTTATTGATATTTCCATAGAATCTTAACTGAAGAGCCTTTGCCAGTCCTTCTATGCCTGCCTGCTCCGGAAGTTTTAAAAATTCTTTGATACGTTTTGCTTCAGTCACCGTGAATCTTTCCCAGGCACGCTCGTCATGATACATGGCCTCATCCATGCCCAGTTTTTCTTCTACCGACTGGAACCATACGCCGTCCATTGCCAGCCAGTTTTTGGAATATATTCCAATCAGTTCGATTAATTTTTCTTTCGATAAAGATTCTAATAATTCGTTTTTTTTCATATGTAAAAGACTCCTTTCGTCTCAAAAATCTGTTTTGGATTTTAATCTTGTTTTCTTGTCAGCAAGGACACCGTCTCCACGTCGTTCTCATTGATTAACCGAATTTATAGTCCTGCTAATAAATGAACTTCAATAACAACTAAAATTTAATGCTTAATCATCGAACTGAAAATTATTGTTTGTTAGCTTATTCCCTTAGTGCTCTTTCGTTTTCCAACGCTTCCTTTTTGCCGTGGAGACGTCCTAACGCATACATAAGAAGTGTTGCACAAAGAAGGTTTACCC
>JAZUGA010000099.1:0-1716 GCA_045640945.1 Lachnospiraceae bacterium
CCCACACAGCCACAATGCAAAAAATTTTCAGCCGAATATTATGAAAAAACATTACAAACTCACAATTCTGATAATGGCGATTCTGCTCTTAGGGCTGATAATTTTATCCTTCGGCCTGGGCAGATTCCCGATTTCTGTCAAAGAACTATTTGGCATTCTAGGGTCCAAAATTTTCCGTATCCAGCCGTTCTGGACCTCTTCCCAGGAATCCTTACTTTTATATAGCCGGCTGCCACGAATTTTAATGGCGGTTTTGGTGGGCTGTTCTTTATCCACCGCCGGCGCTTCTTATCAGGGCGTTTTCCAAAATCCTATGGCAGCTCCGGATCTTTTAGGCGCATCCAGTGGCGCAGCGTTTGGCGCAGCCTTAGCCATCCTTTTGGATTTAGGCAATACCTTCACCATGATTTTTGCTTTTGTTTTCGGAATTATCACGGTGCTCATTGTGGTTCTGATTGGAAACAGTATCCGTGGCAAACGAGCCCTGAGCTTTATTCTTGCAGGAATTATGGTCAGCTCTTTGGCCTCCTCCGGTGTTTCCTTCATTAAATTAGTAGCGGACCCAAGCGATGAACTTCCGGCCATTACTTACTGGCTTATGGGTAGCCTGAACGGTATCATGCCGAGAGACCTTTTGTTTGCAGTCATTCCGATGGCCATCGGTCTAATCGCCTTACTGCTTCTGCGTTGGAGAATCAATATTCTGACCTTAGGCGATGAAGAGGCCCGTACCATCGGCGTAAATACGAAGGCTCTGCGGATGATTGTGATTACCGCAGCTACTTTAATCACATCCGCTTGCGTTGCAGTCAGTGGCATCATCGGATGGGTTGGCTTGGTCATTCCTCATATGGCCCGGAAGGTTGTTGGCGACGATTACAAAAAGCTGTTGCCAGCCTCTATGCTCATGGGCGCCTTCTTCCTTTTGGTAGTGGACAACCTTTCCCGTTGCCTGTTCACCAACGAAATCCCTCTCGGAATTCTAACGTCTCTGGTGGGAGCTCCGTTCTTCATTTATTTAATCGTAAAGGATGGTAACCGCTCATGAGTCTGAAAATCGATCATATTTATTTTTCCTATAAAAATCATCCAGTTCTGAAGGGCGTTTCCTTCGAGGCGGAGAAGGGCGAGTTAATTTCCGTGCTGGGCCCGAATGGCGTCGGAAAGAGCACCTTATTTAAGTGCATCTTAGGACTGTTGAAACCAGAACAGGGCGACGTTATCATTAACGGAAAATCGTTAAAAGATATGACGCCGGCTATGATTGCCAGAGAAATCGCCTATATTCCGCAGTTCCATAATCCAGTATTTAGCTACACTGTCTTCGATATGGTACTTATGGGAACCACAGCTCAGATGAGCAAACTTTCCGTGCCGAAAGAAGAGCAAATCAAGCATGCGGAAGAAGCCCTGAAGATTCTGGATATTTATCATCTGAAAGACCGGAACTATGCCAACATTTCCGGTGGCGAGCGACAGATGACTTTAATCGCCCGGGCCATTGCTCAGCAGGCGAAAATTCTGATTATGGATGAACCATCCGCCAGCCTGGACTTTGGCAACAAAATCCGGCTTATGAAAACCGTAAGAACTTTAACCAACAACGGCTATACCGTTATCCAGTCCACCCATGACCCGGAGCAGGCGTGCTTCTATTCCTCAAAAATTCTGGCCATGTACGACGGGAAAGAATTAGCTTTCGGCCGGCCGTCGGAG
>JAZUGA010000100.1:0-2557 GCA_045640945.1 Lachnospiraceae bacterium
ATATTTGATTTTTATCCAGTCACCAGATTGGAACATGTATTATCCTTTCGGTTCTAAGTAGACTTCCCGGAACGCGCCCAGCCCTTGGCCCGGCTTTACTTCCCGGAACGCGCCCAGCTCTTGGCCCGGGTTTACTTCCCGGAACGCGCCCAGCTTTAGTGGAAGTTGGATCTCTTACGAAGTCTGGAATCCAAGATTCTCTTACGGATACGTAAGGACTTCGGAGTTACTTCCAGTAACTCGTCAGTGTCGATGAACTCCAATGCCTGCTCCAGGGAAAGAACCTTTGGAGGAGTCAGTTTCAGAGCTTCGTCGGCGCTGCTGGAACGAGTGTTGGTCAGATGTTTTGTCTTACATACGTTTACTTCAACGTCTTCTGTTTTTCCGTTTTCACCAATAACCATGCCGGCGTAAACTTTTGTGCCAGGTCCGATAAATAAAGCGCCTCGCTCCTGAGCTGCGAACAGTCCGTAAGTTACAGCGTCGCCGGATTCGTAAGCAATCAAGGAGCCCTGGTTACGGTAAGCGATGTCGCCCTTGTAGGACTCATAGCCGTCGAAGATGGTGTTCAGAACGCCGGTGCCCTTGGTGCTGGTCAGGAATTTTCCGTGGAATCCGATGAGGCCTCTTGCCGGGATGCTGAACTCTAAGCGGACGGAGCCGTCGGATAAGGTGGACATGCTGAGCAGGTTACCTTTTCTTTCGGACAGCATGCTGATGATGGAGCCGGAGAATTCTTCCGGAACGTCAACAACTGCAATTTCCATAGGCTCTAACTTCTTTCCGTTTTCGTCTTTTTTATAAATAACTTCGGCCTTGCTTACTGCGAATTCATAGCCTTCCCGACGCATGTTTTCAATCAGTACGGAAAGGTGAAGCTCGCCACGGCCGGATACCTTGAAGGTGTCCGTGTTTTCCGTGTCTTCTACTCGTAAGGAAACGTCGGTGTTCAGTTCTTTGTAGAGACGTTCCCGGATTTGTCTGGAGGTGCACCATCTTCCTTCCTGGCCGGCTAACGGGCTGTCGTTAACGATGAAGTTCATGGAGATGGTTGGCTCGGAAATTTTCTGGAAAGGAATAGCCTGCATGCCTTCGGTGCAGATGGTGTCACCGATCTGAAGGTCAGCGATTCCGGAGAGGGCTACGATATGGCCTACGCCGGCTTCCTTTACATCTACTTTGTCCAAACCGTTGAATTCGTACAGCTTGGTGATTTTTACTTTTTCATGAGTGTTCGGGTTGTTGGCGTTTAATTTTACCAGTTCCTGGCCGACAGCGATTTTTCCGTTGTCTACTTTGCCGACGCCGATACGTCCAACATACTCGTTGTAGTCGATGGTGGAGATCATGACCTGGGTTCCTTTTTCCGGATCACCTTCCGGTGCAGGAATGTTTTCCAGGATGCAGTCAAACAGCGGTTTTAAGTCCACCTTTTCGTCGTCTAATTCTTTGATGGCGTAGCCCTGTTTTGCGGAGGCGAAAATTACCGGCGCATCCAGCTGTTTGTCGCTGGCATCCAGGTCCATCATGAGCTCTAATACTTCGTCAATGACCTTCTCCGGTCTTGCTTCCGGACGGTCGATTTTGTTGATGCAGATGATGACATCCAGGTCTAAGTCCAGCGCTTTTCTTAATACGAATTTGGTCTGAGGCATGGTGCCTTCGAAAGCGTCAACCAAAAGGATAACGCCGTTTACCATTTTCAGTACACGCTCTACTTCGCCGCCGAAGTCTGCATGGCCTGGGGTGTCAACAATGTTTATTTTTACGCCCTTGTAGTCGATGGCTGTGTTCTTGGAGAGGATGGTGATTCCACGTTCTCTTTCCAGGTCGTTGGAGTCCATGACGCGCTCCTGAACCTCCTGGCCCTGACGGAACACGCCGCTCTGTGCCAGCATAGCGTCAACCATGGTCGTTTTGCCGTGGTCAACATGGGCGATAATTGCAATATTTCTGATTTTTTCTTCTTTAACGTTCATAGATAACAGTCCTTTTCCTTATAGAAACTTAACTGAAAAATTATAAATCTTTTTGTGCAAGATGTAAATATGGCGGTTAAAAAATGTCGATTTTGCTAGACTTTTCGGCGTGGCGCGACGGATTTCCGACGTGAATCATGGCTCCCATGTAAACATAAAAGCCGGACTTTGCAATCCGGCTTTTTCTGTTCGTATGTTCAGTTGTTTATCAGCCCGTCCGTTTTCTCCGTAATTTCTGCAGCGTGTTATTTCGTTGTCTTCGGCGCTGTCTGGTCCTTATGCAGGAACGGTGAAATTTTCTTGTACAGGAAGAAGGTAATTGCAGAGTTTACAACTGCCTTGATCAGATTGAACAGCAGGATGAAAATCATGAGCGGCATCAGCTCCGAAAGCGGAAGGCCCATGAATGCCGGTGTGATCCACATGTTTGCGAAGAACATGAGCAGAACCATGGCGCCGCAGCCGCATGCTAAACCGATGATGGCGCGCTTTTTGTTCTTTTTGGTGTTGTAGATGATGCTGGAGGCCAGTACCAGCGCCAGGGTTGCGATGATGTGCATGATGATGCCGTAGATGCC
>JAZUGA010000101.1:0-2520 GCA_045640945.1 Lachnospiraceae bacterium
ATAAGTTCTACGGATCTGTATCCTGCTGTAATATCAACGCCTGCGCTAGCGTAAACATCTGATCTTGATTCCATTATTATTCCTTTCCGTTCCAACAATATGTGCATAATTTACAAGGTTCAAGGCCGATTGCTTTTGTCAGGCCTTCCAGGGACTGGAATTCCAGAGAAGCAAAATTGAATTTCTCGCAGATGGCTTTTCTTAAATTCTTGCCACGCTCGGTCTTTCCATCGGCATATTCTTCCATGTATTTGAAACCTTCTTCGCCTTCCAATTCCATGATGATTCTTCTGGCGATGAGTTCCATTTCACTTCTGCCTGTAGAGAAATCCAGATACTTGCAGTTGTACATAATCGGAGGACAAGCGGACCGCATATGTACTTCCTTTGCTCCGTTTTCATACAGGAAATCTACGGTTTCTTTTAACTGGGTTCCACGTACGATGGAGTCGTCTACAAACAAAAGCTTTTTATTCTTGATCAGTTCCTTAACCGGAATCATTTTCATTTTTGCGATACGGTTTCTGGATACCTGATTTCCCGGCATAAAGCTGCGAGCCCATGTCGGCGTATATTTGATAAATGCGCGAGCAAAAGTTTTTCCACTTTCGTTGGCATAGCCGATGGCATGTGGAGTACCGGAATCCGGAACGCCGCCAACATAATCGATATCTGCTGCCAGACCCGATTCTTTATCCATCTGGGCCATGATCTTTCCGTTTTCATATCTCATGATTTCAACGTTCGTGCCTTCATAAGAAGAAGTCGGATAGCCATAATATGCCCAAAGGAAAGCGCAGATTTTCATCTGTCCGCTGCCTTCATAAAGTACCTTTACTTCCTTCGGGGAAATTTCCACAATCTCTCCCGGACGCAGTTCTTTGTATTCTTCATAGCCCAGCTTTGCATAAACATAAGACTCGAAAGAAAGAGCGAAACCGTCTTCTCTCTTACCGATCTGGATCGGCAGTCTTCCGTAATAATCGCGGGCAGCAATAATATTGCCGTTTCCCTGGATGATTACGATGCTGGCAGAACCGTCAATCAGGCTCTGTACATACCGGATGCCATCAATAAAATTACCCTTCTGGTTGATCAGAGCCGCCACTAATTCTGTGGTGTTGATTTCGCCGCCGGTTTTCGCATCGAAATGTCCGTTAATCTCGTTAAAGAATTTCTCCAAGAGAGCCTCTGTATTAACGATTTTTCCCAGCATACAGATGGCAAAAGCTCCGAATTTTGTACGGATCAGCAGAGGCTGTGGTTCGCTGTCGCTGATGCAGCCGATGGCTGTTGTACCCTTCATTTCGGATAAAACATCTGCAAATTTTGTACGGAACGGAGAGTCTTCAATGTTATGAATTTCTCTCTGTAATCCCATAGTTTTATCATAAGCTGCAATACCGGCGCGTCTGGTTCCCAGATGAGAATGGTAGTCGGTACCGAAGAACACATCTTCTATGCAGTCCTGGTCTGAAACTATTCCAAAGAATCCGCCCATTTAACTGCCCCCTAAGCAAAGAATAATTCTGAAAGAGTCATTGGATCGATATATTCGCCGTCTTTGTAAACTCTCATGTTACCGGAAGCGATTTCGTCGATTAACATAACTTCGCCGTCTTTTCCGTAACCGAATTCGAATTTAATGTCATAAAGTACTAAGCCTTTTTCTGCCAGGTCGTCCGCAACAATCTTTGTGATCTGCTGAGTTTCTGCTTTCAGGTCTTCATACTGTTTTTCTGTCATAACGCCTAAAACTACCAGACCATCTTTTGTGATCAATGGATCGCCCTTGTCGTCGTTCTTTAAAGTAGTTTCTACGTATGAAGGAAGGTCTGCGCCTTCTTCTACTAAATCAGAATATCTTCTGTAGAAGCTGCCTACTGCTTTGTTTCTGCAGATAACTTCCAGACCTTTTCCGAATACTGTTGCAGGGAGAACTTCCATAGTTGTGTCTTCAAGGTTAGCGCTTACGAAGTGAGTTTTAAGACCAGCTGCATTGATTTTCTCAAAGAAGTAGATAGACATTCTTAAGTTAACATCGCCAACGCCTTCGATGGTCAGGCCTACTGAGTTTTCGCCTGGATCAAAAACGCCATCTTTTCCTGTACAGTCATCTTTGAATTTCAGAAGGTAATTTCCATTTTCAAGTTCAAAAACATCTTTTGTTTTTCCGGTATAAACTAACTTGTTTCCCATTTTTTTGTTCTCCTCATTTATTATTTGTTATTTAAATTTTTATCTTTTTCCAGGACTTTTGCAGCGTCCTTTACTCTCTTGTCATCCAGCTTCTTAGCAAGGTCTGCATCTTCTACAGCGATGATCTGGGCTGCTAAGAGAGCTGCGTTTGCTGCTCCGTTAATGGCTACGGTAGCAACAGGAATTCCGCTTGGCATCATGACGGTGGAAAGAAGGGCATCCATTCCGTCAAGGACAGAACCTTTGCAAGGAATTCCGATTACCGGTAAGGTGGTGTTCGCAGCGATTGCTCCTGCTAAATGGGCTGCCATTCCGGCGGCA
>JAZUGA010000102.1:0-17906 GCA_045640945.1 Lachnospiraceae bacterium
ATCGGAACTTCATTAATTCAGCGGGCAGAAGAGTATGCAAAAGAGCTTGGTATTCATCGCATCTATTTACACGTCGAAAAAGCAAATGTTTCTGCATTTCGATTATACAAAAGACTTGGTTATACAATTAAAGAAGAACAAGAAAGTCGATATATGATGAAAAAATAATTAGATAGTGGTATAACAAATAAAGAAGCCTTGATTTCTTAAATAACGGACTTATATAGCTTTTCCAACGCTCCGGAGTCTTCCGGAGAAATTGGATAGCGTTAAGAGACATTATAGATTGACTGAGCAAAACGCTTGGCAGCATGGGAACTGACAGTAACTGATTGGAGAAGTAAAAATGATTATAATCGGGGAAAAAATCAACGGGGCGATTCCGTCCATTAAAGACGCCATTTTAAACAAGAACGAAGAGCTGATTAAAGAGCGCACCATCCTTCAGGATGAAGCTGGAGCGCATTTTTTAGATTGCGCACCAAGCACTTCTACGGACATCGAGTACGATACCATGGTATGGCTGATCCAGCTTATGCAGAGCGTATCGGAAAAACCTCTCTGCATCGATAGTCCAAACGTCCATCTTTTAGCACAAATAATCGAAGAAGGTCATTTAAACAAGCCGGGAATGGTGAATTCCGTTAACGAAGAAAGCGACAAATGCGAAATTATCTTCCCACTGATCGCTCACACCGACTGGAACGTGGTAGCACTCACCTGTGACCAGGACGGCATTCCGATGGAAGCCTCCAAGAAAGTCGACATTGCAAAGCGCATGATTGACAAGGCGGTTAAGTATGGAGTGGACCTGAAGAATGTTCATATTGACCCATGTGTTATGGCTTTAGCTGCCATGTCCGAGTCCATGAACAACTTCGAAGAGTGCATCGTAAAAATTCATGAATATGCTCCAGATGTAAAAGTGACCGGAGCAATCTCGAATATTTCTTTCGATATGCCAGCAAGAAAATATGTAAATAATAACTGTATGGCTCTTGCAATTAATGCAGGACTGGACAGTGCAATTTTAGACCCGACGAACATAGAGATGATGAGCACCATCTACGCCTGTGAGGCCTTAAAGGGCATCGATAAAAACGGAAGAAAGTATAACCGGGCCTTTCGGCAAGGAAAACTTGGTGTGAAACCAAACCGATAAACATTCCTGGATGTGAAGCCGAACCGATAAACATCTCTGGGGTTGAATCAAATCATTAGATGCAGCTGCAGATAGGTTGTTCATAAGCCATTGTGATTATAAAAAATTGTGGCAAAAGAGTGTGTAGCAAAATCATAAAGACTAGGTATTGGAGGATAATAAAATGTTTGATTTTGAAGAACTGAAAAATGTAATGGCGGACCTGGATGAAGACCGCATGAAGGAAATCTTAGACCAGGTAATGGCAGATGGCGGCAGCGAGGCTGCAAAGGCTTTAGAAGCTTGCCAGCTGGGTATGGATATTGTCGGAAAACGTTTTGAATCCGGCGAATATTTTGTTGGCGATTTAATTTATGCCGGCGAAATCATGACCGATGCAGTTGAAATCATGAAGGATGCTTTAGCAGAAGGCGCTGGCGGAGAAGGCGAAAAGACAAAGATGATTCTTTGCACCGTAAAAGACGACTTACATGACATCGGTAAAAATATTGTAAAGGCAATGCTGGAAGCAAACGGCTTTGAAGTAATCGACCTGGGAATCGATGTTCCTGCAGAAAAAGTTGTAGAAGTTGTTAAAGCAGAAAACATTAAAATCGTTGCTTTGTCCGGCGTTTTAACACTGGCTCTGAATTCCATGAAGGCAACGGTTGACGCTCTGAAGGCGGAAGGACTTACGGACGTAAAAGTCATCGTTGGTGGTGCTCCAGTTTCTGATAGCGCAATCGGAATTACCGGTGCAGACGAGTGGGCATATTCTCCACAGAAAACGGTGGATACCTGTAAGGCTTGGGCTGGCAAATAAGGAAGGCGGATTATGAATAAAAAAGAATTACAAAAAGAACGTATCGCTCTTTTCCGTGATGCGGCGAACTTTAAACATGTGGACCGCATTCCGCATCTGGGCTGCGTTGTTACATGGAAAATATTAGATGCCGGATATACCTTAACCGAGGCCATGACAAACTTTGACATTCTGGAAAAGAGTGTCCGTTACTTCCTCGATAAGTATCCGGTGGATGCAATGCTGGACATCGGTATCCGTAACCAGTTCAATGTTACGGAAGCCTTCGGAACTCCTGGCTATTACTATTACAACGATGATGTAGTCGGAATTCATGACCATGCATATTGCACCGTGGATACTCTGATGGATTATTTAAATGATCCGGAAAGATACACCTGGGAAAAAATACTTCCGGAAAAATATGGAGAAGACTGGCCGAAGAAAGACCTGGCTACCTGGAAAAAGACGTTCAGCGAGTACATGAAGTACACCAAGTTTGTATTGCATATGGCTTCTGTCACCGGAAAAGAGTATGGTTTGCCAAGCATGGCTCCGAATAACCCGATGAAGGGCTCCATCCAGTTTGGTATTGAAGAGCTGGAAGCAAACCTTTTAGGTATTAAAGGACTATCTCTTGCCTTAAGAAGAAATGCCGACCAGCTGGAAACTTTCATTAAAGGCTGGGACGAGCAGCACATCGACCCAATCATCGAAGAAATTAAAAAGGGCGATGGACCAAACTATAAATACTGCTTTGACGCATCGATCATGATGCTTGCACATAACCTTTTAAGACCGGAACAGTTCGAAAGATTCTACTGGCCGAGTCTGAAGAAACTCTTAGATGCTTATGCAGACAAGGGCATGAACGTAAGAATATTCGCAGAAGGCTCCATCCTTCGTTATGCAGACTACTTTAAGGATTATCCAAAGGGAACTTTAACCTTCCATATTGAGCAGGACGATCCTTACGAGTTCCGGAAAGCTCTTCCGAATGTTTGCATCATGGGCGGCATGACAACGGACATGTTATATATGAACACTCCAGAAGAATGCGTTGCCCATACCAAGAAACTCTGCGACGAGTTAGGCAAAGACGGCGGATTCATTTTCAGTGAAAACAAGATGCTTTCCTACAAAAATGACGCCAAGAGTGAAAACTTGCTGGCAGTATGTGAATTCTTGAATTCATACAAAATGTAAGGAAGGAGATCGATATGGGAAAATATTTATCATATCCGGAAGGATACAATAAACTGGTTCACGACATGCTTCCGTTCTATTTAAGACCTGCTAAGAAAATGCTGATGAGACTTTTACTTGTCATCTTACGCGATGGTTGATCAAAAAAAGGAAGGACGAATTATGGAAGGCTTTACAGTAGGATTAGCATTATTAGATTTTGTGCCTGTCATTGCATTCGGCTTAGCCATGCTTTTTCTGGCACTGAAATTTAACAGCATACTTTTTATTATCGGAGCAATACTTGTTTTACTTGGCGGCGTATTTAAAGCATCCTGGAAACTCATTCTTGGTACAAGCAAGAATGACGTAAAATGGATGAATAAGATGATGTGGCCGTGCATGGGCGTCGGCTTCCTGCTGATGATTGCTGCAGTAATCATCAACATTAAAAAAATCAGCTGGGCTGCAGTAGGGGCAGGAATAGTTGGATTCCCTGCGATTCTGTTCTTTATTCTCTGGATCCTGGCAATGGCAGCCATGACTACCTTTAAGAAAACAAAATTCCGGAAGGACAATGCCAAAGACAATTGGATTGCGGAAATTATAAACTCCATAGGAATGCTTTCGTTAATGCTTGCGATTCTTGTGGCGTAACAGAAAAAACTCAATGAGCAAGAGACTGAAATTTTAATGTTTCAGTCTCTTCTTTGTTGTATAATCAGTTTATTAAAAACAAAAAGAAAAAAGCTGTTATGATTTATTTAATTTTAGCGATTTTGTGCAGCTCGCTGATTTCCGTCCTGATGCGAATCAGTCAGGACAGGAGAAAAAGCGATATTGGTATGTTTATATTCAACTATGCAGTCTGTGCCATTTTGGGATGGATATTCACCCAGAAGGGAAGCTTTTCCTTACACATGGACAAGGCAGGCTTGACCATAGTTTTAGGTGTTATCGGTGGCATTCTGTTTTTGGCATCCTTCTTTCTTTTTCAGCAGGGAATTAAGAAAAACGGAATCGTATTGGCATCCATTTTCATGAAACTGGGAGTTCTGATTCCGGTATTGATGTCCATCATTATTTTCCGGGAATCTCCGAAAATTCTCCAGATCATCGGCATCGTTTTATCTATTGCCGCAATCATTGTCTTCAATTTCGACAAGAAGGGATTAAGCACCGGTGCAAAAATCGGATTGCTGATTATTCTTCTGGTGGTCAGCGGTTTTACCGATTCCATGGTCAACATTTATAATAAAATCGGAAACAGCGGCTTAAACGATTTCTTCCTTCTGCTGATTTTCTTTTTTGCCGGAATCTGTTCCGTCATACTGTATTTTGTGAAAAAAGAGAAGATGGGAGTCTGGGATCTTGTCTTTGGCGTTCTTATCGGAATTCCGAATTATTTCTCTTCCAGATTTCTGATGCTTTCCTTAAAGAGTGTACCGGCGGTCGTGGCTTATCCGGTTTACAGCGTAGCCACCATACTTGTGATTACAGTGGTAGGCATTATTGCTTTTAAAGAAGCTATATCGAAACAGAAAATTATCGGACTCGTACTTGTTGTGGCAGCAGTAGCAGCCTTGGCTTAAAAGATTATGAATTGGAAATTACGAAAAGCAGAAAAAAGATAAAAGGAGAGGATGGACAGTAATGGAAAAGAAAAGAACGGGAAAAGAAATAGCAGACTTGATTATTAATATTCTGATTGTCGTTTCAACGGTTGTGGCTATTGCAGTTTATTTCTTCGGCGGCCCAGATAGTTTGGGAAGCTGGGGCGTAGGATGTTTTCGTTATTTCACCACGGACTCCAATGTGCTGGCAGCAGCAGCTTCCTTGATTTTCATAATCTATAAGCAGAAGAAAACGGATATTCCAAAGTGGGTCCATGTGCTGAAGTTTGTTGGAACGGTTTCTGTGACCATTACTTTTCTGACAGTCGTATTCTTCCTGACACCGATGTCCATGCTTGGCGGCGCAGGCCCTCAGGTAATATTGATGTTCTTCGGAGGCAATGTATTTGTATTGCATTTCTCCACGCCGGTGTTATCCATTATTTCCGAAATCTTTTTGGAGAAAGATGCGCCGATTTCCTTTAAACAGGCTCTTTGGGGTCTCGCACCAACGGCAGTTTACGCGCTGGTATATTTGATTATGGTCGTATTCGTAAAAAGCTGGTATGACTGGTACGGATTTACTTTTGGAGGAAGATACGAACTGGCTCCGGTTTCCATTGCAGGCATGTTATTATTCACCTTAATCGTATTGATTATCGAACGTACCGTAAGGAACAAGAAATCAATTCCAATCAATCAATAACAAATAAAAAAGGGAACCAATCGGTTCCCTTTAAATATTATAAATAATTTATCAATGAGAGTTCTCCGCCTCAACCAGACGCTCGCTGTTGTAACGCTGTCTGAGCAATGGCTTCTCAATCTTGCCGGTAGGGTTTCTAGGTACTTTGTCGAAGATGATCTTTCTAGGACGTTTGTACTTCGGAAGATCCAGGCAGAATTCATTGATTTCTTCTTCCGTTGCTTCCATGTCTTCTTTGATTTCGATAATCGCTGCAGCGATTTCACCTAAACGAGCATCCGGCATACCGATAACTGCTACGTCTTTAATCTTGTCGTTAGCTCTTAAGAAGTCTTCAATCTGTACTGGGTACAGGTTCTCACCACCGGAAATAATAACGTCTTTCTTACGGTCAACCAGGAAGATAAATCCGTCTTCATCTACTTTCGCCATATCGCCTGTGTATAACCAATCACCCTTCAGAACCTCTGCAGTTGCGTCTGGATTCTTGTAGTATTCTACCATAACGCCAGGGCCTTTTACGATAAGCTCGCCAACACTTCCCTGCGGAACTTCTTCGCCATTTTCGTTAACAACCTTGGTCTCCCACAGGTATCCGGCTTTACCGATTGCACCGACTTTATCAATATTTTCAACACCCAGATGTACGCAGCCTGGTCCAATGGACTCGGAAAGGCCGTAGTTGGTATCGTAATCGTGGTTCGGGAAGTATTCTTTCCATCTGCGGATCAGACTTGGCGGAACTGGCTGTGCACCGATGTGCATCAGTCTCCACTGATCTAACAGGTAATCCTCCAGTTTGATTCTTCCGGCATCTACTTCATCCAGAATATCCTGTGCCCATGGAACTAAGAGCCAAACGATGGTGCATTTTTCTTCGGTAACAGCTCTTAAAATCCACTCTGGTTTTGTTCCACGGAGGATAACCGATTTACCACCAACCATAAGGCTGCCAAACCAGTGCATTTTTGCTCCTGTATGGTACAGAGGAGGGATGCAAAGGAATACATCGTCCTTGGTCTGGCTGTGATGGTTCTGCTCGGTTCTGCAGGAGTTGAGCAGAGCACGGTGTTTATGAAGGATGGCCTTCGGGAAACCAGTAGTGCCGGATGAGAAGTAAATTGCTGCAAAATCGTCTTCATCCATTGCAATTGCAGGAGCGCTGGAAGAAGCAAAGGTCATAACTTCCAGAATATTTTCTGTGTAGTCCGGACCATTCTTTCCTACGAAGAACATGGATTTAACGCCAGGAACATTGTCCTTGATCGCGTTCATACGTTCAATAAATTCCGGACCAAATACCAGAATCTGAATGTCTGCCAGTTCCAGGCAGTACTGGATTTCATCGGAGGCATAACGATAATTCATAGGAACAACGATGCAGCCGGCTTTTAAGATACCAAAGTAGATTGGAAGGAACTCCAGGCAGTTTGTCATCAGGATTGCGATTTTCGTTCCGCGTTTTACGCCTCTGCCTAAGAACATGTTGGCAATGCGGTTTGCTTTGCGGTCAAAATCTTTCCATGACATTTCTCTGCGGTAAGGAGCGTCAGCATTGGCACTTTCAATCAGGCTAGCTTCACGCCATGTGATTGCATTGTCTCTGTCATCGGTTGGAGAAAGCTCTACGAGAGAGATGTCTTCTCCAAACATTCTTGCATTTCTTTCAAGAAAATCTGTGATTATCATATAAACCTCCTCTGTTCCGTTTTGCGGAACGATTCTTAAAAAAATATCCCCGAAGTATTTCAACTCGGGGATTTAAAATCTTGTTATGATTGTTCCACAACTCAGGTTGTGTTTCTTTATTCCGGCTGAAAATACGTATTACAAATTAGATGCACTCACCATAATAATAGGCGTAAAGATATGCATCTGAATAATAACCGTATTCTTTATTGTAGCCGTATTTCTCGGTAAACATTTTCGTGCTCCAAAAAATTATTAAATGGATTGTATCATTATTTCAAAATTTGTCAAGGTACATAAGCCATTGTAATAAGAAACCACAAACGATATAATAAAATATAATTCTGTCTTCACAGAAGGCGAATGTAATATGGAACTGTCGGAAAGGTAGTATGAATGGAAACAGGAACAATCTCAAGCAATAAAACGATTTTGAAAAGGCTATTTTTTAATGCTTTTTTTGTTATGTGTTTTTTGGAATTAATGAATTCCGCTGCTTCTTTGATTGATTCCTATTTCATGGGCAATTACATCGGCAGTGCTGGTATGGCGGCTATGGGCTATGCCAGACCTTTCTTCAGCTTCATTGATATTATCTGCGGACCTTTAGGCTTAGGAATGCAGCTGGTTTGTTCTCATTACATTGGTAAAGCAGATGTGGATCGGGCACAGAAAACCTTTTCCAGCTCTTTAACTTTAGGCCTTGGAGTATCTGTCGTTCTGACGGTTCTGGGTTTATGTACTTCCAGGCTTATCGTTTCCATATATGGAACGGGAGAAACAGTAGCAGAAGTAATTCCTCTGGCAGAGGCATATCTGAAAGGTCTGTTTATTGGAACGCCGGCCATGATTGCCTTCGGTATCATGTCGCCGATTGTCCAGCTGGGCAACGGAAAAAAACTGATTACCATAAGTATTGCTGCTCAGGTTGTGGCAGACGTTGCGGGAGATGCCTTGTCGGTATTTGCTTTTGGAAATGGAACCTTTGGACTGGGACTCGCAACTGCATTGTCCTATTATGCTGCATTAATTCCTTTATTCATATACTTTGCACGAAAAGATACGATTCTTAAACTGAGATTATCCTTCCTTCCGTTTTTGGATATCAAAGACGTTTTTGATGCAGGAATGTCCAAAGCGATTAAGAGAGTCTGCAACACAGTTAAGCCAATCGTTCTGAATGGATTATCTCTCCTTCTCGGAACCGCTCTGGCTCTTTCCGTATATAGCATTACCAATCAGCTGCGCGACCTGCTGATCAGCTTCAGCGCCGGAACCGCAGGAGCGGTAGTTTTAATCGGAGCCATGCTTTACAGCCAGTTAGACCGTGATGGATTGAAATGCCTTTCCGAATTAGCTATGAAGACCCTTGTTATTATTGCCGGCATTGGCGTTCTTTGTATTATTTTCGCACGACCGATTGCAAGCTTCTTTATTTCCGATTCCGAGGAAGTCCTGAATATGGCGGCCATGTCCATTCGCTGTGTAGGCATTATGATTCCGTTTTCTACATTCAATGGCATGTTCATTTCGTTCATGCAGATTACGAAAAAATATAAAACCGTCAACATCCTGTCCTACATGAACCGCCTGATTCTTATCGTTGCAGTTTCTGCATTATTTGGCGGACTGTTCGGCATTAATGGTTTATGGTGGGCGCTTCCGGGAAGTGAAATCATCAACACGATTATCTGTGTTCTTATCGTAGTTCATAGAAATAAAAAATTCCCAAAATCGACGGTGGACCTGATGTGCCTGGACCCGGAGTTTGGTTTTGATAAAGAAAATTATATTGAGATTTCCGTGAAAAATGCCAGCGAAGTATCGCCTTTACTGGACAGTGTGAAGGAATTCTGTGAGAAACATGGAGTCGATTCCAAACGGACCTTATATACCCAGATTGCTTTGGAAGAGCTGACCATGAATGTACTCGAACATGGATTTACGAAGAGTAAATTGAAAAATCCGGTGATTCACATCTGGGTTACTTACAGCGAAGGCAACCTGAATCTGAGATTCCAGGACAACTGCCCGGGCTTCAATGTTATGACCCATTGCAGCGAATTGAAAAAGTTAGGTCCGGAGCGCTGTATCGGACTTCGACTGGTAAGCGGACTTTCCAAAGAAATGAGATATATTAACGCACTGGATACGAATAATCTGGTCATTATCATATAAATTACAGGATGGACAGAACAGAACAGATTAAAAAAATGATAAAGGCCCTAGTGCCTTGGTATGAAGCCAACGGAAGACCTTTGCCGTGGCGGGAAGATACCAATCCATATCATGTATGGGTCAGCGAGATTATGCTTCAGCAGACCCGTATTGAGGCTGTAATTCCTTACTATCAGCGATTTCTGAAAGAGATTCCAACGGTCCAGGACCTGGCAGAGGCGGACCCGGAGCGGTTGCAGAAGCTGTGGGAAGGATTAGGTTATTATTCCAGAGTACGGAACCTTCAGAAGGCAGCTCAGCAGATCATGACCCGGCACGAAGGCCGTTTTCCGGAAAATTATGAAGGAATCCGTTCCTTAAGCGGCATCGGCGATTATACGGCAGGAGCGATTGGCTCCATCTGTTTTAATCTTCCGACTCCGGCGGTAGATGGAAACGTGCTTCGGGTTATTTCCCGGATTACGGAAGATGACCGTCCCATGAACTCTGAGAAAATTAAAAAAGAAGTAAGGCTGGAACTGGAAGAAGTTTATCCGAAGAAGAAAGCAGGAGCATGCACTCAGGCCATTATGGAGCTGGGGGAAACCATCTGCCTGCCAAATGGAGCGCCGGAATGTGATAATTGCCCGTGCAGAAAGTTCTGTGGAAGCAGTAAAGGGAACTGGGCGAATTATCCGGTAAAAGAGGAAAAAAAGGCCCGAAAAGGCCAGCAGCTGACACTGTTCCTTCTTCAATGTGAAGATTGCCTTGCTTTGCGTAAACGTCCGGAGAGCGGACTCCTTTCCGGTCAATGGGAGTTTCCAAACTGCGAGGGCTTTCTGACAGACGAGGAAGTAATGAAGCAGGCGAAAGCGTGGGGCTGTCAGCCGAAGGATTGCAAAGAAGAAGGAAGAAAGAAACATATCTTCAGCCATATTGAATGGGATATGAAATGCGTCCGTGTAACCTGTAAGAAAAAATCACCGGAATTTGTCTGGGCAGATTCGTCCCAGCTGGAAAAAGAAATTTCCCTGCCGACAGCTTTCCGGAAAGTATTAAAATAAAACGACTTATATCAGTAATCAAAAAAATACCCGCTGAAAGGGCGAACCTTTTCAGCGGGATTTTCTATGTTAGTTTAAGCTTGAGTAGGAACCGAATCAGTCTTTTTTCGGAAGCTGGATTGGGTATTTCTCAATTGGAACGTCCTCTGTGCTAAGGGTCATTTCGCCATCAACATTCTTAAGGATGATCCATTTCAGCCAGTTCTCGTTATCCATTTCTGGGTAGTCTTCACGAAGGAACCAACCACGGGATTCTTTTCTTGCTCTGGATGCGAAGAAGTGCATTTCAGCGGAAAGAACCATAGCTTCTGCTTCGTGGCAAGCTAACAGGTCATGAAGGTCAACTGCCTTAAGGTCAGCTGCAAGTTCTTTTGCCTGTTTAACCAGTGCTTCAGCTACATCCATACGGTCTTCTTTCATGTATACGGAGTACTCAGATGGGCACATAGCCTGCTGGATCAGTTCGATAACTTCTTTTGCATTATGTCCTTCTTCTTTGTAAAGAGGAGCATAAGTCTTTTCGATGCATGCGTCGGTTTCTGCTTCTGTAATTTCAGCAGGTGCACCTATTTCAGCAACAGCTGCTGCACGTCCGCAAAGAACGCCTGCGAATACTGCGTTCAGGATTCCTGAACCACGGTTTCTTGCTGGTGGAGCTGGAACAGCGCCAGGAGCACAAGAACCACAGTAGCTAGCATCACCGATAGCGTAAAGGCCTTTAACAGAAGTTGCCATGTCATGGTCAACTTTGATACAGGACTGCTCACCGATTAACAGTGGAACTACTTCCAGATCGTTGTCGAACTGATTTGTGAATTCCTGTCTGCATTCACGGAATCTCTGTCCGTATGGACGCTGCCAATCCTGGTTAACCGCTTTAACGTCTCTCTTGTCTGGGCCGTAATCCAGATGGATAGGGCCTGTGCCATTGATCATATTTACATACCACTCACGGATTGCAAGGCTGCAGATATCTGTCTGACGATGATCTGTGAAGTTCTTTGTAACATGCTCGTTATTTGCGTTGTACATGAAGTTTTCACCGAATACAACTTCACCATGGCTGCCAACACGGATTAACTGTGAGAAGTTACCGAATTCAGGGTTACGCATTTCAACGCCTGCTCTGTAAGCTGCAGCGATACCATCGCCACGGCCAGATGACCACATAGCGCCAACACGGTAGTTCTGGCTGCCAGTTGCAATAACAACCTGTTTTGCAGAAATTGTATAGAATGTGTTGTCTTCTTCCAGAATGCTGTAAGCGAAAGCACCACAGATGGTGTTGTCTTTTACTACGAAATCTGTAACTGTAACTTTGTCGATGATACGAACGCCGAGTTTTTCAGCAACTCTTCTCATCTTCAGGCAAAGGTCTAAGTCAACGCTGATCATGCATGTGAATGGGCCTGTAGGCATCATGAAGTAGTTGCCTTCTTCGTTTCTAGGCATTACGATTCCCCATTCGTCCATCTTCTGAAGAAGTTCATGGTTCATTTCTACATATTTCAGCATTAATTCCTGATCTCCAAGATATCCACCGATTTCATTTACGTGGAATTTGAGGAAATCCATAGGAGTGATTTTGTCTAACTGGAAATACTGAAGAACGCCGCCGCCCTTGTTAGCTTTGCCGCCGTAACCAGTAAACTGTTTTTCTACGATTAATACATCAAGATCTGGGTTGTTTTCTTTTGCTTCAACAGCTGCAACCAGACCGCCGATACCGCCACCTGCAATCAGAAGATCACAGCTGAGATTCTTTTTGTTTAAATCCATTACCTTTACCTCCCTTATGCATAACGCTCAAAGTGCTGATGCAGACGCTCGCTTGAAGGATCTGGAAGAACCTTGATAGCGTCTCTCTTACATACGCTCTGGCAGTAGAAGCAGTGCTCACAGTCTTCTACGTATTTGAAAATAGGTTTCTTTGCTTCGGCATCCCAACGGATTACATCAACGAAGCAAGCTTTGTAACAGAGCTGACAGCCGACACATTTCTCAGCATCAAACTCTATTTTGTGGTTTGTGTAAATCATTAAAAATACCCTCCGATTTGTGTGAATATTTACTGGCCGGTGACAGGAAAAGCATTTGGCTGAAAAGCAAGAATGAAATGTTTAGAAGTTACCCCATAGGAAGCCGTTATGCTGACTTACGCCGGCACATTGTTACATATTTTTTTTAACAGAAAATAGGAGAAATTGCAACTTCCGTTTTGTTTTGAAAAGAATTATGGTATGATTTATTCATGAGAAAATGAAAGAAAAGAGCGTAGAAAAATGCCAGAAAATAAAAAATTAAAAAGCAGTGAAAATATGACACAGAATGCAGAGAAGAGAAATTCTCAGCAGGCACGAGCTGCCCAGGCAGCGAAAGCGAAAAAGGCAGCGGAAAAGAGAAAGAAAGCGACGAGAAATCTGATGATTACTATCGGCATTCTTGTTGTTTTGATTCTTGTGGTTATCCTTCTTGCCGTAAGCTGTGGAAAGAAAAAAGTAAAACCGGAAGAAATCGTAATTCCGACAGAAATCACTGAACTTCCAGAGGATACGACACCGGAAACAAAACCGGAAGTATCAAATGATAAACCGGTTTCCTTGTACACGATGGACTATGAAACCATGACCTGTAATAAGGTTTCCAGCATCCAGAAGGAATGGAGCGAGTATGAAGACCTGGAATCTTTCGGAGCGTTTGCAACCAGTGAAGAATCTTTTGGCTTTGATTCAGAAACCCAGGCGCATAATGATATCTGGAACAGTATTTCTACGGACAAAGAATATAAAATCGGTTATGAATTAAGCTTTGATGTAGGCGGAGAGCATAAGATTATTACCATCTTGAAACCTGGTGATATTGAAAATAATCCGGACCTTTATAACGGTGATTATCCGGAGGACGGCGATTATAGTGAAATTACGGGCTATATGGGAGTTTGGGTTTACGATGACATGCATCAGGATGGAGGATATTATATCCATATTACTCAGGCAGAAGTAACAGAAGAAACCCTTCTGACTTCCATTAAGCTGAGACCGACTCCACAGACCGAAGAAATTGAAAATCTGGAATTAAAAGGATTTTCGTATTCTTCCGATGATGAATTTGATTCAGCAGGCCATTATATCGGAAAATATGCAGCTACTGTAAAAATAGACAGATAGGAGGTAACCAATGTTTTGTACGAATTGTGGAAAACAGCTGGAGGACGGCGACCGTTTCTGCGGAAATTGTGGTACGCCGGTAGAAAATCCAACAGAAATCTCACCGGTAATTCCAGTGGTAGAAATTGTTGAGCCGGTAGAAACTGTTGAACCGGCGAAAATCGATTTTGAGGGCATTGACCAGAACCTGAATCAGCAGCCAGAGATGAACAAAGCGGCAGCTCCTCAGGCTTCACCGGCTCCTTCTTATCAGCAGCCGACGGCGACGATTCAGCCGGCTCCGCAGAAGAGCAAAAAGAAAAAGGTTCTGATCATCGTAATTATTGCGGCAGTTGTTTTCATTGGAATCTGCATTGGCGTTTTTGTTGGCGTAAAGAAATTTATCAATAAAGTGGTTGATCAGATTGAAATAGAGACCGTAAGCGATGAAGAGTATATTGACATTGTTAAGAAAGGATTCCTCCCGGGGTACAATACCTATACGGTAGGAGATGTTTTCGATGGATTTTTCTTCAGCTCCGAATGGAAATATTTCCAGGCTTCCGATGGGGACCATGTAGTTCAGTTTGAGGGAGACTGCTTTTCGGACGATGTGCTTATAGATGTACTTGTTCAATTTATTGTTAAGGGCGATGATTTTGAATTATATGCTCTTGAAGTGGATGGAGAAGTTCAGGATGATGCGATGACCACAGATATCTTAGACCAGATATACACACAAGCAAGTCAATATGGACTGGAAGAACATGAGCCAACTAGTGGCTCTGCCAAATCTTCCAATCAGCAAGAAGCTTTAGATGCGGCAAAAAGCTATATTGAGTATATGGGAATGTCCCGTGACGAACTGATTGAACAGCTTGAGTGGGAAGGCTTCACAACAGAAGCAGCAACTTATGCAGCGGATAACTGCGGTGCGGACTGGTATGAGGAAGCGGAACAATCTGCAGCAGATTATCTTAAATACCTTGGTATGTCCTACACCGGATTGCTCGACCAGTTAGAGTATGACGGATTTACTCCAGATCAGGCGAAGAAGGCGGTAGAGGCCTGCAATCCGGACTGGAATGAACAGGCAGCAAAATGCGCACAGGGCTACCTTGATATCGATCTTTCGAAAGAAGAGATATATGATATGCTGCAATATGAGGGATTTACAGAAGAACAAATCCAGTATGGAATGAACGCTATAGGATATTGATCCCTAGAAGTTTCCATAAATGGAAGGGTTATAAGAACCCTGAAGAATCATTAACATAGACCAGATAAGTATGGCTATTTGTAAAAGCGTATCGATTCCGATAACGATTACGCGGTTGCAGATAGCCATATAGTATTTTTTAAGAAGTCTTTGCAGGAAACCGCACAGCAGAATTCCTGCGATAATTGCTGCGATAAGATCTACGCTTAAAAGGCTGACCACGGTCATGGTCATCGCAGAAGAAGAAACAGTATCGACGCCGGAAGAAAGTACTCCCTTGCCGAATAAGCATTTAAAGTAGCCAAGAGCGGTGCTTAAATCCGGAGCACGGAAGAATACCCAGCCCATCATAACGATAAATGTTGTGTAGAGCCAGTTCAAAGGCTTGATTGGATTTTTATCTAAAAGCGTTCCAAGAAATAATCTTTCCAGAACCGTAAATACAGCGAAAATTCCACCCCAGATAATATAGGTAAAGTCGGCACCATGCCAGATTCCTGTAACTAAGAAAACAATAATTAAATTGATACAGGTACGTGCAGTGCCTTTTTTTGAACCGCCAAAAGGAATGTAGATATAATCACGGAACCAGCTGGACAAAGAAATGTGCCAGCGTCTCCAAAATTCCCGGATGCTCAGGGAGGTGTATGGATAATCAAAGTTCTCACAGATTTCAATGCCGAACATGCGGCTGATACCGATGGCCATGTCGGTATAACCGGAGAAGTCAAAATAAATCTGAAGGGTGTAGAGCAAAAGTCCAAACCAGGCAACTGTTGTTGGAATAGAAGATACGGCAGCGCCGGCATTAGCCTGAGCCAGGACAACCGCATCACCATGAGCGGTCCAGATCTGGTCGCAGGCCAGAGCAACGGTGTTGGCGATAATAATCTTTTTGCCCAGACCATAACAGAACCGTTTAATTCCGGAAGCGAACATTCTTGTATCCAGCTTGTAGTAGAAAGAAGATGCGCCGCTCATCTGCGCTTTAAAATCGCCATATCGGATAATCGGTCCCTGAACTAACTGTCCAAAGAAAGTACAGAAAAGTGCAAAATCCAAGAGATTCTTTTCACCGGAAATCTTTTTGCGATATATATCAAATATATAAGCAATGGACTGGAATGTAATGAAAGAAAATGCCAGAGGCATAAAAATGCTTTTTCCGGTCAGAAGACCAAAATATTTATAAAAGGCCAGAGCGCCGCCGTTTAAGATGACGACGATAACCGTAAGAAGGGTGCTTGTGGTTCGCAACTCTTTTTCGTTATATTTATCAATTAAAATTCCTGCAGCATAATTTATGAGAACTACGGCTGCAAGCACCAGGAGATTTTTCACTCCAGCCCAGATATAGAAAAGAATGCTGGTTAATAAGAGCAGGACCTTTTGCAGGGTCATGCAGACAGATTCGCTTTTCAGAGTCAGTTTCTGAAAATAAAACAGGGCGAGACATATAGGAAGGAAAATCCATAAAAATGTAATTGAGGAAAAGTCCATAAAATCTCTTTTCTCTATATCACCATAAATTAATAGTAGAACAGGCTGGTTAAAATACCTGCCAGTTCGTCTGCGTTGTAAGTGTTGTAAACATCGTAACGTTCTACCGCTTCCACAATAAGAACATCTCCAGGTTTCAGCTTGGATAAAGCCTGAATGGATAAATCCCAGGAAGCATAAGAACGATGGAATGCCCATGTTTCACCAAAATTCTTGGCAAGGATCGGCGCTAGCTTCACACGGAAAGAATCGCCATAAATCATTAACATACGGTCTGTTGTATTTGGATAGGAAGTATAGCAGACGATGCCCTGATCAATATCCGAGGTCAGATCTTTGCCAGTAGCTTCCCAGGCCTCCCGCTCCAAAGTGATTTCCGGACGGTAGGAAATCAGATAGTCTTCATAAGTCCTGCTTGCACCCACAAAGTCGCCGACATCGCCGCCGTAATGGGTAGATTCTTCATAAGTGACGGAATCAAAAGGTTTCACAGGAAAACCTAAAGCCTTGCAGACGGCTTTTGCAGCCACGGAGGCTCCGACATCGTTCCAATGGGAATCCTGCAACCAATACAAAGGACGACCTTTGGTTTTTTCCGGAACCATTTCCCTTAAAGGATAAAGGAAGGTTACGTCCGAATTTTCATGCATGAACTGCTCGAAGGTCAGTAATCGTTTGTAATCCGTTTCAATCTGGTAAGTAGGCATCAGCTCTGGGTAAACCTGCTCTTTGTTCGGGCAGACTAAAATAATCAGACGGACACCGATTCCTTCACAGATTGCGTCCAGATTTTCGAAGCAGTCTTTAAAAGAATACATTTCTTCTTCCGAAAGAACGTTGGTTCCGAGATAATAAGACAGTGAATTTTCGCCGGTGTAGAACATCCAGTCATTTCGTCCGTAAAGAGCATAATTGTCTTCCAGAGGCGCCATGTAAGGCAAATCTGCCGGAGCGGCAGGGATGCCTGCCAGAATATTCTCGTAGCCTCCAACGATGCCTTTGGTAGCCATAATGTCTACTTCCTCACAAGGAGTTTCGATAATTTCCGGCTCCGGCTCTGTCTCCGGTTCTGGTTCCGTTTCTTCAACGGGATCCACCTTTGCGTTTTTATACCAGGAAGGGGTAAACCATTCCGAAAGCTTTGCACCGAGTCCGTTCCGGTAGGAAGACTCATATTTCTGTGATAAAGATTGCTTGAAATCAATGGTGTCTCTTTTAATCGGGCTTCCGCAGATCAGATAAAGAAGAGGCGGAAGCGCAAGAAGCACCGCAAACAGGAATATGAGAACAATATTTATTATTTTTCTGCTTTTATTGTCTTTCAAAACAGTTCATCCTCTTAAAATTCTTCCTGCATTATACGTCAAATGCGATTTTAAATATAGAAAAATTAAATAATTTGAATTCATTGCGGGATAAGATTATACTTTAAATATCCACGAACATGCTTCCGGATCATACAGAAAAGTGGAAAACCTATAGGATTTAAATCGATAGGTGCCACTTTATGAATAAAATGGATTCGTTGGTTAAAAAATAACGGTGGTAATCATTGCTGATGTTTTAGGAACTCTTTGCGGGCTTATTGTATTAAAGGAGGGTAAATAATGATTTATTGCGTTGAGGATGATAGCAGCATTCGCGAACTGATGACCTATACCTTAAATTCTGTAGGTTTTGAAAG
>JAZUGA010000103.1:0-2252 GCA_045640945.1 Lachnospiraceae bacterium
GGCAGAAGAAGAATAATAAAGTACGAAAATCGGACCATCATGCATATCATCCCGTGCCATAATCTCAAAGCCATTTTCGCCTAAGAAAATTACGGAATAATCTTTGTCGTCCTTATCTTTGTTAAATTTACCAGCAATTCCCTGAGGATAACTCTGTTTTTTGGAACTGATTCCAACCCATGCGTGATCATCCGGATCCGTATGAAGGTCATCTAATATTCCAATTAAATTTTTACCTTCTGGATAGTAATATAAGTCATAGCCTTCATTTCCAATAATCTGAACGCTGCCGCCAAGGTTTAATGCCGGGTCATCTGCAAGGAAAGATTTATCTTCCAGATATACGCCGCCACCTATATTATCGGTAATAACCAGGGTTCCTTTCAGATCTACGCCGTCAATATCGTCTTCATTAAACTTATGGCAGTAAAGTCCGCCACCTTCGTTTGCGGTATTCTTTTCAATGACACCACCGGAAAGGAAAACTCTTCCGTCATCGATATAAGCGCCGCCGCCTTTATTTGCTTTGTTTTCGGTAATTACTGCGCCCTCAAACATCTGGAAATTCGTATTTCCACCGTCATAATATACGCCGCCACCATACGCAGGGGTGACATTCTTTGTAATCACGCCACGGTCCATATAGAAGCCCGCATCATCGATAGCAACACCACCGGCATACATTCCGCTAGTTTCGGTAGTATAATTAACGTTATTGCTGATTTCTCCGCCATACATATTGAATACCGCAGCATTAAACATATGCTCACTTACATAAACGCCAGCGGCTTTTCCGTAGGATCTATTCTTTGTAATGAGTCCATCGGTCATTTCAAATACGCCATCTTCAATACAAACTGCGCCATCTGCCTCTGTAGAATCAATGTTGGAAATCGTTCCTCCGTTCATGATAAAGCGGCCTCTGTTGTTCCCTGTATTACCATCACCACGTACGAAAACAGCGCCACCACCGCCAGTGATGACTGGGAATACGGAGTCGTCGAATACGTTGTTGCAAAGCAAACCGCCTTTCATGGTAAACAGGCCGTAATCAACGGTAACAAGTCGGCAATCCTCATCCTCGTTTCCTTTTAAAGTACCACCTTCTAAGGTAAAGCTACTATCTTCACCTACATAAATCAGCTCAGTATAATCTTCATAAAGGGTTGTAATATAAATCGTGCCTCGATCTTTATCGGTAGTATTTCTAATCGTAAGAGATGCTCCATCCTCTACAGAAAAAATGGAATATGCATCGTCTCCGATTCCCTGGATATTATTTCCTTGAAGATCGATGGTTACATTTCCTTTGTCAATCGTATATTCGTCTTCCAACGTAATATCATTCTCAATGTAGATCGTGCCATTTGTTGCTAATGCCGAACTCCAGAATGATTTCAAATTAGCCTCGCTATATACATGGACTTCTCCACCATCCGCAAAAGCAGGGAAAGACATCATACTTAGTGCTAACAATACTGCAGTAAAAAGAACTGCTATCTTTTTCATTTTCATAAGGCATATACCTCCTATGATATGGTTGGCTAATTATATTCCAAATGGAGACCTGCCACAAGTAAAAATAGTATGATTTTTATACAAAATTTACAGAATTATTTCTACTTTCACCGTAAAGCAATGCTGCTGCCGGTTTCCGATTTAATAACTTCCAAATGGGTTGGAATGTTGGCTTCCAGCAATTGCACATGACTGATAATACCAATCATGCCGTTGCCCTTTCGTACGCTATCTAAAACATCCATCGCATCGTTGATGGAATTGTCATCTAAGGTTCCAAATCCTTCATCAATGAAGAGAGCTTCTATCTGTACACCAGACTTCTGGGCAATGGTAGACATACCGATGGACAAAGCTAACGATACCAAAAACTTCTCGCCACCAGAAAGCATACCTACACTTCTTCCTTCGTTCTCCGGGCTGCGACTGTCATGCACTTTAAGTTCCAATCCACGTTTATTTCCAACGCCTTTGTCATCCGAACGATAGAGATAATATCTTCCACCATGAACTTTTTCCAACATTCGGTTGGCTTCCCCAATGACTTGATTAAACATAATAGCCAGCACATATCTCTGCAGACCAATGCCAGAATCTCCACGGAGTTTTTTTGCAAAAGCAAGATCATTTCCTGCTTCCGTAATATTGTCCGCATAATCTTTTGCTTTCTTGGAAAGATTTTTATATTTTTCGGTAAGGCGATTGATTTCAAGTTCGCAGTTTGCACTATTTTT
>JAZUGA010000104.1:0-5749 GCA_045640945.1 Lachnospiraceae bacterium
TCTTCTGAAATTGGATTCCAAGTAATGCTTTCATCACCACCAACGGTTACTACGAAAATTCCATATCTTTCCGGATCGGTTGCTCCGAAAGTTGAAATCGTGGTTGTGTCTGGGAATGCACCGAATACATCCAATGCATCATAATAAGCAGCTACGATTGCGGTTCCCTTTTTCAGAGCTTTGATATTTACCCAGTTGTCTTTTGCATTTCCATTGCAGCTTACACCGTCTTCATTTGCAGTTACCGGAGTCATACGGATTACGTCGTCTCCGGAAAGAATCTCATAATGGAAATCTGGCTCTAACATAATGTTTGCAGTCTGGGAATTTACAATCTGCCAAGCACCACGGAAAGCACGAAGTTTAAAGGTATCGCCCACATTCATGCTCAGTTTGTTCTGAGAATTAATATTTAAAAGAATTCCCTGGTCATCATAATTTAATGAGCTGGTTGTGGACTTTGGATTTCTTCCCATTGGGAATTCCACAGTAACATCGCTTCCATCTGCCAAGAAACCAGCCTGAGTGATTTCACCGGCTTTTGATACACGATACTGGTAATTGCTATGTGCAGTTTTTCCTTTGAAAAGGTAAGTTACAGTTCCATCGCCATTATCTTTAATGGCATCCATACTTCCATCACCAAGAACAGGTGCAACTTCTTTTACTACATAGTTCTTTGTCTGAGAATAGAACTTTGTTGTTGCATCTTTTGGAACCGTTACTTTAATCATCTTGTACTGAGTGGCGGAAATCGTCTGAGACTTTGTTGCAGAAACATTCTTTGCAACGCTTACAGAGGAAACTGTTCCTTTGTAATAATCATCCTTTTTGCTTTCGCCTAATTCATAGTCCCAAGTATAAGAAGTATTTGCTGCAGTTCCTGTCCAAAGAAGGTAAGGTGTATATAATTTATTGCTGGAAACATAAGGAGTTCCCGCAACCATGTCCTTCTTCTGAGGATCCTGCATCTTTGTAATGATGTAATCACCAACTTCTGTAAAAGCATTACTATTTACATAGAAGTTTGTACGGCAAAGGATAAATGACTTATTTGTTTCATTTACCGTAATAACGCCACCGCCGATATTGGTTTCGCCATCTACGCCTCGATATGCATAAGTTCCCTCTGGGACAGTTAAGTCATACTGATGATATTTCCCCTGAGTGCCTTTATCGGTAATCCACTTCTCTGGTAATTCTTCTTCTGCAGAAGCATCGGTATAAAAAGTTACAGCAGCTGTCGTTGGAACAACCTGAACGGTAACGTCTGTTAATTCTGGTTCCGGTTCCGGAACAGTTACTTCGTAATTAAATTTATAAGTTACGGCTTTTTCTGAGGTTCCCATTGCTGGCCAGGAAGGATCTGCAGAAACTACAGAAAAACTTTCATTTCCTGCCACAGGAATCATCTCACTGCGTTTATAACCCTTCGCAGTTACATCCGGTTCTCCAGAATATGTTCTTACCTGGAATACTTTACATGCAGCTGTTGGAACAACAGTCAGATATGTGGTTCCTTCCGGAAGCGTTAACTTATATTCTTTTGTATCTTTATCAAAAGCTTTATCCCATGTGATATCCCCCAAAGCCTTTTGTTCTGAATCATAAGCTTTTACTTCTACTGCCTGAACTCTGGTGTCTGTACCAAAGAAAGATCCTCCAATATCTTCACCCATATCCATCGTGAACATGATACGGATTTCATCTCCAGCGGAAAGAGTACCGTCTTTAACCGTAAAATCGCCAAATCCGGCATTGGTGAACCAGTCATTTAAAGTGCCCATCCAACCAGACATAAAGCTTCCATCAAAAGCACTTAATCCTTCGATACTGGAAATATAATTACTTTCTGCTCCCTCTTGTTCGTATCCTTTTTCTGTCAGTGCAGCTACAATGCTGCTCATCATCGTAGAATCTTCATCGATTACTACCCATTCGTCTAAAAGCGTTCCGGACCAGGCTGGTTCGTCTGTACCACTATCGGAATCATCTGCGCTGGTGAACGTTGTGTTTTCCACAATGACTCTTACTTGCTGCTTCGACGCATCCCTTGGTGCAGCAAATGCCGTACCAGGAATCATTGTAAAAAGCATCAGAAAAGCAAGAATCGATGCAAAACACTTTGCAAAAATTGCTTTTGCTTTTTTACTCATAGTTTTCCTCCTTGTTTATGTTTTTTTCATAAACCAAAGTACTGTTACAATAAAAAAACTCTAAAATGCCCTTGGGGGAAAGGCATTTTAGAGCTTCCGGTTTTCCGGTCGGCTTTTTCGTATGTATCTTTGATTATTACGGACTTATTATTTTGCTGTGAATCTTTTTTGTTTCTGATTCGTAATTATTTCAAACTTACAGCTGGACAGATTTTTTAATTTCTTCCACCCGTACAGGTTTTGAGTTATTGATCACAACTCTTAGTTCTCCATAATTAATGGTGCGCATGATATCGATTACTTTTTGCTCCTGCTCAGAAAGCAAAACCACTTTCTTTTTTTCTTCCATTTTTTCTCCCTAAAATAAAATTAGCGGCATTCCTGCCGCATCAAAAAAATGAAAAAGTGCGGAAAATCCGCACCTAAAAAAACACTTAAGCTTCCGGTGACGGCAGAAACTTTTGACTATCCTGGACGACCTGACTTAACTTTTTTAAAAGTATCACAGTGACCCACTCGCGGAGCTTCTCACTCCATTCCTCCTTTACCTTTCGGCAGTGGATAATCAATTCCTATTCAATTCGTTTTGTATGTTAACACAATCTTTTTTTTAAGTCAATTTCTTTTGAAGGCATCCTAAGGGATCAACTTACTCCTGTGCCCAATTTGAAAATACCTCCTTTAAAGCCGGGTAAATCATATGGTATTCCTGGTAGCGCCTCTCATATAATTTCGCCAGTTCTGCATCCGGTTCAATTGTTTTTGTGACTTTCACCATTGCATCACAGGCTTCATCTATGCTTGCATATTCTCCTGCTGCCACCATAGCTAACATAGCTGCGCCGAAGCCCGGACCTTGCTCGGTTTGGAGGATGTCCAGTTTAATGTTCAGAACTGCTGCAATGATTTTTCTCCAAAGTTCGCTCTTTGCTCCACCGCCACATAAGTTACTGCGCTCAATATTTAATCCAAGAGCTTTTGCAGATTCAATGCTGTCACGAAGGGCGAATGCAACTCCTTCAAAAACGGCCTGGGTCAGTTCTTCTCTCTTGGTATC
Organism: Lachnospiraceae bacterium; assembly: GCA_045640945.1. Classification (GTDB taxonomy): domain Bacteria; phylum Bacillota; class Clostridia; order Lachnospirales; family Lachnospiraceae; genus RGIG5612. The sequence continues at coordinate 3,214 of JAZUGA010000104.1, forward strand.
CATGGTCATGCCAATGAAAGCTGCTCTCGCGTTGGCATCATTGATCGGACTTCTCTCGCCCATCAGATAAGGCAGGAAATAAATATGGTTTTTGCCCAACATGGTCTCATCAATTTTCGCCTGCTCGCCGTTGTAATCTTCTGTTTCGAAAATGTCCTCCATAAGCCACTTATTGCAGCTTGCGCAGGAAAGCATGCATCCCATGAGATGATATTTTCCGTTGGCATGTGCAAAGGAGTGAAGGCTGTTATTGTCATCTACACTGAACTGATTCTGGGAAATAAATACAGTTCCGGAAGTTCCTAAGGAGATATTACAGTTTCCTTCTTTTACAGTTCCTGTTCCGATAGCTGCAGCTGCATTATCACCAGCACCGGCGATCACAAATACATCTTCTTTTAATCCAAGTTCTGCTGCCACTTCCGGAAGAAGGGTTCCGACTTTGTCTGCAGATTCAAAAATCTTCGGCATCTGAGCCTCAGTCAGAGAACATATCTCCAGCATTTCTTTGGACCAGCATTTATGTTCCACATCTAATAAAAGCAGACCGGATGCATCGGAAACGTCCGTGCAATGTACGCCGGTAAGAATGTAGTTAATATAATCTTTTGGAAGCATGACCTTTTCGATTTTTTCGAAAATTTCCGGTTCATTTTCCTTTACCCAAAGTACTTTTGGTGCGGTAAATCCAGCGAAAGCAATATTGCCGGTATACTGGCTCAGCTTGCTCTTTCCGATTTCTCCGTTTAAGAACTGAACCTGCTTTTCCGTTCTTCCATCGTTCCATAAAATAGCCGGACGAAGGACCTTGTCTTCTTTATCCAGAATTACGAGACCATGCATCTGTCCACCCAAGCCGATTCCTGCAACCAGGCTCTTATCTACGCCTGCGGTCAGCTCTTTAACGCCTGCGAAAACATTGATTACCCAATTTTCCGGAGCCTGCTCGCTCCATCCCGGATTTGGATAATCACATGGATATTCTTTTGATACTTCGTTTACAATAGTTCCTTTTTCATCTACTAACAGAAGCTTTACTGATGATGTTCCCAGATCGATTCCTACGTACAGCATTTCATTCTCCTCGTCACTTAAACAGAGTGCGCCTGCCCAAATAGGCAGGCGCGTTTTTCTTACAAATTATAAATTATAAGCTTAACATTACCTGATTGATTACAGACTCTAAATATTCCTGTTCGCCGCTGAAGTTGGTTGTAACATCACCCATCTTCTCAGCGTATGCTGCTAAGGATTCAAAGTCTTCCTTGCCATCGATGATGCTCTTGCCGATACCTGTGTTCCAGCTTGCATATCTGTTTGCTACGAACTCGTCGATGCGACCATCTTCGATCAGCTTGTCAGCGATTAAATAACCTAATGCAAAAGTATCCATACCAATGATATGGCCGATTGCGTTATCTTCTAAGCGGTAAGAACCTCTGCGCTGTTTTGCGTCGAAGTTTAATCCGCCATTGGTGAATCCGCCGTTCTTAATTACTTCGTACATACCTAAGGTTGCTGTGTAGATGTTTGTTGGGAACTGGTCGGTATCCCATCCTAACAGCTCGTCGCCCTGGTTTGCGTCGATAGAACCAAACATACCGTTCACTCTTGCAACACGAAGTTCATGCTGGAAAGTATGTCCTGCTAAGGTTGCATGGTTTGCTTCGATGTTCATTTTGAATCTGTCGGTCAGATCATATTTTCTTAAGAAGCCGATTGCTGTTGCAGCATCGAAATCATACTGATGTTTTGTAGGCTCCTTTGGCTTTGGCTCGATATAGAAATCACCCTTGAAGCCGATCTTGTCTGCATAATCACATGCCATATGAAGAAGGCGAGCCATGTTGTCCAGTTCCAGACCCATGTCTGTATTTAATAAGGTTTCATAGCCTTCTCTGCCGCCCCAGAATACGTATCCGTTGGCACCGAATTTTACGGTCAGTTCCATAGCTTTTTTAATCTGAGCTGCTACGAAAGCGAATACATCAGCGTTTGGAGCTGTGCCAGCACCGTGCATATAACGTGGGTTATTGAAGCAGTTTGCGGTTCCCCATAAGCAGTTGATTCCGAATTCTTTCTGCTTATCTACGATAATGTCAGAAATAACATCCAGTCTTTCGTTGCTTTCTGCGATGGTTGCTCCTTCTGGAGCTAAATCTCTGTCATGGAAGCAGAAATACTTGATGCCTAATTTATTCATCATTTCGAAGCCAGCATCAACTTTTGCTTTAGCCAGATCCATTGGATCATTTGTGCCAAAGGATTTGTCCATGGTTCCAACGCCGAACATATCTGTTCCATCAGCGCCAAGAGTATGCCACCAAGCCATGGCAAACTTCAGCTGTTCTTCTAAAGTTTTTCCTCTGACAATTTTCTTTGGGTCATAATACTTGAATGCAAATTTGTTTTTGCTGTCTGGTCCTTCATATTTTATTTCTGGTACGTTTTCAAAAAATTCTCCCATCGATATTCTCCTTTATTTTTTTCTTCCAGTTCCTTCGACACTGTATCCGAATTTTCCCACTTTTTCGCC
>JAZUGA010000105.1:0-5125 GCA_045640945.1 Lachnospiraceae bacterium
CCACGTCACTTTGAAATTACTTCCTTATGTGGCTGTGGCTTTGGAACACTTTCTTTTTTATTGGAATTATTTTTTACGATTTACGGAATCTTCTTTGCGAGAATCCAAAGGATGCCACCGATTACCATACCACATGCCAAAAGAATGATGGTTACGTTATAGCCGAAGTACTGGATTTCATATCCGATCAGAATACCGAAAATAATGCTGCCAACATTGCTGATGGTGGTTTTGATGGAATTGACAATTGGAATGTCCGCCGGAAGTTCCGCGATATCCGCAGCGGAGCTTCCAGCCATACCAGCGATGGAACGAGGTAAGGTTCCCCAAAGAGCAATGTAGATCCAGATAAGGCTAGCAGGAAGCAGTGTTAACAGAATAAGTATTCCGGCGCCAGAGAAGAAGGACATAATCGCAATTTTTCTCTTTGTGTGGAGCTTATCAGAAAGCCAGCCGAAAATCAGCATGGAAACCAATCCTAAAATTGTGGTGTAACTGTAAATTGTTGCCGCATGAGTCTGGTCAATTCCTTTCGTTGTTAAATAACGGATGATGTAAGAAGCAAAAGTTGTGGCAGCCAGACCGAAAAGCATGTTGGCGATAGAAACATACCAGTTGTTTTTATTCTTCATTACACGGATGGTCTGCTCTCTGGTAGGTTTCGCGGAGCTTCCGATACCGGTGATCTTCAGAGAGAATGGAACCAGAATCAGCCATAAAACTAAAGCGCCAATATAAATGAGCGCGATGATCTTAAATAAAACCTGAAAATGAATACCACTGTTTACCATTAAAGCAGTTCCGCCCTTGGCCATAACAATCTGTGGAAGAACGCCGACCATGATCATTACGCAGCTCCAGAAGGAAACATGCTTTTTATCTACTAAGGTCAGTGTTAAAGCTCCGGTTACCAGGTTTGCAAAACCAGTGCCTGCGCCTTCGATGACTCTTCCGATAATAAGCATAATAAAGCTGCCGGCGATGGACTGCATGAAAATACCGAGGGCTGCGACGCCGATTCCCAAAATAATGCTGACGTTGCAGCGGAACTTTCTTACTAAGAATCCGAAAGGTACCATACAGAGCACGGTTACCCAGTGGGATGCGGTATTCAGATAGCCATAGGCGCTTTCCTGAATATTATAGAAGTCCATGATGGCTGTCTGCATCGGCAGGAATTTAAAATTGCCGAAGCCTTTTACTAAAAGCAGCATAATTACGGCGCCCAGCATAAGGCCGACACGTAATTTACTGTATTGTGGTTTTTCATCTATTGTTGTACTCATTTTTTACCTTTCTTTAAACAGATACTTTGCAAATTCGTGGAATTCTACACGCATTGTGGACCAGTCATGTTCATAACCTTCCGCCATGAAGCGGACAAAGTTTTTGCAGTCACCCAGACCGTTTTCCGCCAGAATCTCATCATCCAGCTCGAAAATCTTACGGGTTCCGTCATTACCACCGATTGCGCGGAAGAACAGTTTGTTCTCTTTTTCAAAGTATTCACGGTCAAACATAACGTTCAGATGTTTATTTACTTCCATGTCTTTGCTCATATCAGAATCCGGACGTCCGACGCGGCGCATATATCCGCTTAAAAGGCCGACCCAGGCAAAGGTATCAATATCATTGGTTCCGAAAAGAGCGGACTGCATGGATCCCATAGAGAAACCAGCAATACCACGGTGCCATTTGTCTTTGATTACACGGTATTTGCTCTCAATAAACGGAATGCAGCACTGAATCAGGGATTTTTCAAACATTGGCTGGAAGTCCGCGAAAACATTGCATTCTCCGTGGAACATACCGTTGCTCATAACGATAACGAACGGAACAGCTTCTCCGTCAGCAATCATATTATCCATGATGTGATTTACTTTTGCGTTAAATACCCATCCGGTTTCGTTTTCGCTGTAACCGTGCTGCAGGTAGAGGACTGGATATTCGCCACCTTTTTCATAGTTTGGAGGCAGATAAATCAGACAACGTTCCATGCACTGTAAAACGTCCGAGTAATAGTAGTCCATGACTACGGTTCCATGAGGAACGTCTTCTCTCATTAATACGAAGTCTGCATTTGGATCTGGAATTTCAACATAGTTAACTAATTTGCCGTAGCAGAAAAATACTGGGCAATAAGAGGTAATGAACTCTGCTCCGTCAATGAAAATTGTGTAAGCTTTTGGGCCCACAAAGTTTGGATCCCATTTCTTAACGCCATGCCAGATATTGTCTTCTCCTTTTTCTAAAAGGATTGGCTCATTTGGTCTTAAACCGAAAACGATTTTTACTTCTTTTGCATTTGGTGCGTTAACACCGAAACGAACGTCGCCATCAACAGTAACTTCTGCACCAGCATCCAGTGCGATGAAATTAAAAAGGCCTTCTCCGGGAACGGATTCCGGAACCTGTGGAGCGAAAGCACCTAAACGGTCGTCAAAAGTGCGGTTGTGGATTATTTCTTCACTAAATCTTGCCATTTTTCTACCTCTCTTTTTTAATCAATATTGCTGTAATTATAGAAAATTTCCATAGGGCTGTCTATCCAAAAATCCAAGGAATTATATTTCAAAAGGGAAGTTTGTGGTAACGCGTTAAAGTAAAAAGGTGTTGAATTCTATTTCTACGCTTGTTAAAATCAAATTACAAAGTACTGCGAGATTATCCTGCAGATTAGAGTGTTGGAAAGCAACACGAAGGGGACTATAAATAGCGTATTTTAGTTTAAGGAAAGGAAACAAAGCGATGAAAAAAAGATTAGCACTGATTATTGCAGTTATTTGTGCTCTGGCTATCGGTCTTTGCGCATGTGGCGGTGGAAGCAATGGTGGCGGCGGCGGAGCTGCTTCTAAGGGTGAAGAATTTTCCTGTGAAAAATTCTCCGCAGTATGTCCAGATGGTTGGCAGAATCTTCCTTATGAAGATATGTTCGCAGAAGTAGAGGGCACACTGAAACCTGACGTACTTGAGTTTATTAAAGGTAAACCAGAAAATGAATTTGATGTTTATGGAAAAGCTAGCGTAATTATTACTTGTGCTGATCCGGATGTATGGGAGCTGGATCTCAGAGATATGTATGAAAATGTTCAGGACGTATCCTTCGAGGCAGGCGGACTTACATGGACCGGTTACACCGGCGAATTGCTTGGATATAAAAACCTTAACTTATCCTGCAAGACAGACGCTTGTTTATGGCAGATTTCCTGCACAATGAGTGGCGGAGATACCTCTTTCGAAATTGATGATGCAGATTTCATTTCCATTCTCGAAAGCTTACAGATGAAATAATTAACCGATAAAAATCAGTTAAGAAAAAAGGCGGCGGGCTTTAAAAGGCCCGCCGTTATGCAAAAAAACGAATCGGAGACAAACCTATGAATAAAATGTGGGCTGGTCTGACCAGCGGAGAAACAAACAAATTAGCAGATGATTTTAATTCCTCTATTTCCTTTGACTGCAGAATGTTCGAGCAGGACATTAAAGGCAGTATGGTTCATGCAGCAATGCTGGCCTCCAAAGGAATTATTGAACCGGAAGATGCAGACAAGATCGTAGAAGGTCTTCAGGGGATTTTAGATGACCTGAAAAGCGGAGCTTTGGCCATTGATGAAAATGCCGAAGATATTCATATGTTTGTAGAAGAAATTCTGACCGAAAGGATTGGCGATGCCGGCAAGAAGCTTCATACCGCCCGTTCCCGTAACGATCAGGTAGCCTTAGACTTAAGACTGTATCTGAGAGACGAAATTACAGGACTGGAAGAGAAGCTGAAACAGCTGATGCTGACTGTTGCAGATCTGGCAGCAGAGCATAAGAGCACCATCATGCCGGGCTACACCCATCTTCAGAGAGCTCAGCCGATTACCTTTGCCCATCAGATTCTGACTTATGCCATGATGTTCAGCCGTGACCTGGGAAGACTTTCCGACTGCAAAAAGAGAATGAACATTTCTCCAATTGGCAGCTGCGCCCTGGCTGGAACAACTTATGACACAGACCGTTATTTTGAAGCGGAAAAATTGGGCTTTGACGATATTACCTTAAACTCCATCGATGGCGTATCGGACCGGGACTTCTGCGTAGAATTTTTAGCAGCAGCCTCCCTGATCATGGTTCACCTTTCCAGATTCTCCGAGGAAATCATCCTCTGGTCCAGCTGGGAGTTTAAGTTTATTGAACTTTCTTCTGATTTCACTACGGGCTCTTCCATCATGCCACAGAAGAAAAACTGCGACATGGCAGAACTGACCAGAGGCAAGAGCGGTCGTGTATTCGGCGATTTAATGGCTCTGCTGACTATGTTAAAGGGTCTTCCTCTGGCTTATAACAAAGATATGCAGGAAGATAAAGAAGCCGTATTTGATGCAGTAGACACTTTGAAAATGTGTCTGGATGTATTTACCGGTATGGTTGGATCCATGACCGTTATTCCGGAGAACATGCTGAACGCTGCAGGCAGAGGCTTCATCAATGCAACGGATCTGGCAGATTATCTGGTAAAGAAGGGCTTACCTTTCCGCGATGCATATAAGATTTCCGGCAAGATCGTTAACGAGTGCATGAGTGGCGGATATGTACTGGAAACCTTCCCTATGGAGCAATATAAGGCCCACAGCGACCTGTTTGCAGAGGATGTATACGAAGAAATCAATCTGAAAACCTGCGTGGAGAAGAGAAAGAGCGCCGGTGGCCCATCCGTAGAATCCGTAGAGAAGCAGATAGAATATATTAAGAAAATCGCAGAGGCATAACATGTATAATACTGTTTTATTCGACCTGGACGGAACCCTGACCGATTCCGCACCGGGAATTATCAATTCCATAAGATACGCGCTGAATAAGCTGAACATAGAAGTGAACGAGAAGACTCTGAATAATTTCATCGGACCTCCTCTGATTAATTCTTTTGCAAAATATTACGGCATGACCGAAGAGGAAAGCAGAAACGCCGTAGCGATCTACCGGGAATATTTTACGGACAAGGGCATGTTTGAAAATTCCGTTTATCCGGGAATCGAAGACTCCCTGAAAAAGCTGAAAGACGCCGGAAAGCGCCTTTTAGTCTGCACCGCAAAGCCGGAAGTTTTTGCAGAAACGATTCTGAAGCATTTCAATCTGGATA
>JAZUGA010000106.1:0-2549 GCA_045640945.1 Lachnospiraceae bacterium
TGACTAACTTAATAATCTGGGAAAGGGTCGTATCTTCTCCAATTTTTGTAGCCGCACATACAATAGTCCCGTCCGTATTCATGGTAGCGGTAGAAACTTCGTCGTTCTCTTTTTTTATTACCAGCTCACTTTCACCGGTAAGAGCCGATTCATCCATTTTCGCCTCTCCGGAAAGAATAATTCCGTCTACAGGAACACTCATACCCGGCTCTACGATAAAGGTATCCCCTACGTTAATTTCTTCAACAGGAACGGTCTTCAGGCCGGTAGTTCCTTCTGCCGGTACTAAGGCCGTCTTTGGAGCCATTTCCATCAGTCCTTTAATGGCATCGGTAGTTCTTCCCTTGGAGATGGATTCTAACAATTTTCCGATCGTAATCAGCGTCAGAATCATGGCCGCCGATTCAAAATACAGATGTGGCAAGCCCTGATTCAAATAGTTGCCACTAACGATATATTTAATAAATACTACGAGACTGTAGATATAAGAAACGCCGCTTCCCATAGCAACTAAAGTGTCCATATTGGGGCCACCATGAAAAACGCCTTTGATACCGTTAATAAAGAATTTCTGGTTAATGATAATAACCACAAGAGCAAGGACGGCTTCGATGATTCCAATAATCAAACCGTCATCCGGTCCCTGCGTCCAAGGAACGGGCCAACCCAGCATATGAACGCCCATAGAAAAATACATCAGGGCCAACAGAAAGAAACCGGAAAAGATCAGACGTTTTACCAGCTTTGGAGTCTCCGACTGCTTCAGGGCTTTTTCCAGATTTGCGGTATCTTCTCCTGCTGCTACTTTCGACGCTCCATAGCCTGCGGCTTCCACCGCCTTAATGATTAATGCAGAGTCCGCATTTCCTTCAATGCTCATGGAATTGGTCAGCAGATTAACAGCGCATGAAGTTACTCCATCCACTGACCTTGCTGCTTTTTCTACTCTTGCTGCACATGCTGCGCAGCTCATGCCGGTTACATTATATTTATCCATAGTTTCGTCCTTATTGAACTCGTATTATACCACACTTTTCCATGTATTGCATTTATACAAAAAGTGTTATAATTAGTTCACCATAAAGTAAGGAGGAATTTTGAAATGGCAAAAGAAACTGTGAAAGATATTATCGAAAGAAGAAGTGTCAGAAAATACAAAGCAGAACAGATTAAAGACGAAGAGCTGGATCTGATTCTGGAAGCTGGCGTATATGCTGCAAGCGGAATGAACAAGCAGCCTGTAACTATCGTAGCAGTTCAGGACAAAGAAACTCGTGACTTACTTGAAAAACTGAACAAAAAAGCTGGTAACATGCCAGAAGAGGCTGCTCCATTCTATGGTGCTCCTACCGTTCTTATTGTTCTTTATGACCCGGAAATCAGCCCAATCGCTATTTATGATGGAACTTTAGTAATGGGTAACCTGATGAACGCAGCGCATGCTCTGGATGTTGACTCCTGCTGGATTCACAGAGCAAAAGAAACTTTTGAATTCCCGGAAGGCAAAGAACTGCTGAAGAAATGGGGTCTGAAAGAAACTTTAGTAGGCGTTGGCAATTGCATTTTAGGATATCGCGACTGCCCATACCCAGAGAAACCTGCTAAGAGAAGCGACATCGTTGTTTACGTAAAATAAGAAATACCAAAAACAAAAAGGGTGGCGATGAAAATTCATCGTCACCCTTTTTTATTCTTTAAAAACAATTATCTGCTTTTCTTTGCATAGAGACTTGTGGCTGTAACAACAGATGCACCTGCAAGGGCAATTACAATCCAAAGAGCTACGTTGGAAGCATCGCCAGTTTGTGGGTTACCTGTATAGTTCGGGTCCTTTTCTCCACAGATGGTACATTTTCCATCTTTGAAATTATGCTGATCCAGTTTAGGGATAGATTCGCCTTCTTCTAAAATCTCTTTACAGATACGGCAAACCTGATCTCCGGTATAACCTTCTTCTATGCAGGTAGCGTCTTTTTGATTTTCCAATGCGATATCATGGCCTGTAGCTGGAATTATTCCGTCGCCAACTAACCAAGCATCGATATTGTTGATAACCTGTTTTCCTTCCTCGTCCGCATAGTACCAATCCCATCTAGCATTTTTCCAATATGCTTTATGTCCATCTTCGGTACATGTTGCAGGAACCTCTTCATACGGAATCAACAGATAATCGTTCTGCATAACAGTGTATAAATCAGGTCCTGGTCCTTCTGGTCCTACAAACCATGGAAGGTCCTCCCCATAAGTCCATCCACACCAATGTCCTTCATGCTCCGGCATCGCTCTTAAATCGCTCGGAATACCAGAACTGCTGAACGCCATGTAAAGTTGTTTACAATCCGCACAAAAAGCGAATTCATCGCAATTAGCTAATGTTTCTACGGAATTAAGATCAAGAACGTCTCCCTCTTCTATTTTGGTGGCATCAACCGTAGAATCTGTATAGGTTTTAGCAAAAGCGGTAATGCTCATTCCAAGTACAAGAACGGCTACCAGCAAAGTTGCAATCAGTCTCTTTTTCATAACTAGTTCTCCTATGACATGTTTTA
>JAZUGA010000107.1:0-20427 GCA_045640945.1 Lachnospiraceae bacterium
GAAATAATCCACAACCGCCAGCAGGTCCGCCTTCTCAGTAAAAACGGTCATGTCCACGGTTCTTCCGTCGCTGGTGCATCCAAGTCCGCCACCGCAGAAATCATAAGTTACTGCGATGAAGCCCATCTCTGCCAGGAACTCTGCGTATTTTTTCGGCATTTCCTGATTTGCAACGAAAGGATGGCTGCAGATTACAACTTCCTTCTTTCCATTTAAGTCACCAAAAATTCTGCCACGAACGGTCAGCTCATCTCTTTTGCATTCAAAATTAATCATGTCCTTCTCCTTTGACTTAAAGCCTTTGTTGCCCTTTTTCTATCTTATGTAAGTATTTTTCATGTTTTTACTGGCTGCCAGAAGGACTTTGCCAAATACATCGGTAGTTTCCTTCTTCGCCATTTCGCAGATTTTCTCGTTTGCTTCTGCACAAAGACTGTAGTCCTTCGTCTCAACCATCTTCGCATCGTACTCGTAAATCAGACGACGGCCTTTGGAAGCCATAGTCATCTGATAGGTCTCGATGTCTCGGACGCAGTCGCGGTAATGTGGATCTGCCATGGCATCCACCATGCGGCTAGCCCAATAGAAGTTGTCCAGAGACGGGTCTAAAGTTACCTTGCTCAGATAAGCCGGCAGCTTGTCAACGTTTACATAAACCGGCACCATTGCATTATGGATTGCAGAGCCAAAGAACACCCATTCCACGCCCTTGATTGGTTCCGGCATATAGCCACGGATCTGCATAATGGAAGAATGAGCGGTAGAGCTGACGCTGATGCAGCGGTATTTTCCCTTCCGTGGATCTTCGGTCTTGCTGTATGGGTCATACGGCGTTCCCTGATAATGGGAAGACAGAAGATACTTAATATCTTCCATGGTTACTTTGCTTTCCGGGACGAAGCTCCAAGGAATGTTGTCGCTTTCCGGCGTAAAGTCTGCATCCTCGCCATCCCATTTATAAGTTGTCGGCAGGAAGTAGCGGGCCATGTACCATCCACGCGGTGTGTTGTAAACATGGTCGCTGTCATCGTGTGAGCCGAAAACTTTTCTCGGATTAAATTTTCCGTCGTTATTTGTATCCAGATGGTTTTTCTTTACGAAATCCTTCAGGTCCGCAGAGCACATGAAATACTCCTGTTTTCCGTAAGCATCCTTGAAATCAAAGAAGTCGATGCCCAGCTGGTTCGGCATAATAACGCACTCGTCGTCTTTTACTCGTCTTGCCATCCAATGATGTCCGCCGATGGTCTCGAACCACCATACTTCGTTTTCATCATTGAACGCGATGCCGTTCATTTCATAGGTTCCATACTGCTCCAAAAGCTGGCCCAGACGGATAACGCCTTCCCTTGCGGTATGAATATAAGGAAGTACTAAAACTACCAGGTCCTCTTCTCCGATGCCGCCTGGAACATCTTTCTGTCCCCGCTTTTCCGCCTTCTTATATACAACCAGCGGATCTGCTGCCAGAACTCTCGGGTTCGTGGTAATGGTTTCCGTTGCAGTCATGCCAACGTTGCATGCGTTGATTCCGGAGCCGGCCCAGACGCCTTCCTTCTTATCTACGTTCGGGCACGCGGTGTAGCGCATTGGGTCATCTGGAAGCTCCACCTCCAGATGACTAAGTACGGTTTTATATTTTTTTGGCTGGTCTTTCGGATTTACGACTACCATCTTCTTTACGGTATAAGAATAGTCTTCATTTCTGGCAATCATGGTAGAGCCGTCATATGTGGCTTTCTTTCCTGCTAAAATAGTTGTGCAAGGCATAGTTTTCCTCCTGTTTTGTCCAGTTTAAGACGTTTTTCTTAGCGGATCATTCCGTTTACAATCGCACGGATGCGGTGATCATAGAAATGCTCATCCGGCATCATTTCCTGCATTACGTATACGCAAGATACTCTTTCTTTCGGGTCTACCATCATCCAGCTGCCTGCAGCACCCTGCCATCCAAACTCACCTACAGAGCCATTGCTTAAAGCTCTTGCTGGATCTACTAAGGTGCGGACACCATAGCCCCAGCTGTAGCCCTTGAATGGTCCGGCATTTTCAAATTCATCCTGCAGTTTTTCATTCAGCATATTCTGTCTCATCATGTCTAAGGTCTTGCGGCCGATAATACGCTCGCCGTTCCATGTGCCGCCGTTTGCCAGCATGTTGCAGAATTTCTGGTAATCATTCAGTGTAGATAACAGACCTGCAGAAGCGCTTTCGTAAACTGCGTCCGGACGGTGGCAGGAATCGATTGGGTCACCTAAAATAGAATCGCAGAGTTTTACTTCGCCAGTTTCTCTGTCGCGAATAACGCAATCCATAACGTTCTCTTTCCAGCCTGGTTTAAAGAAGTGTCCAGTATGATTCATTTCCAACGGGTCGAAAATGTTTTCTTTCATGAAGGTTCCTAAGCTCTGGCCGCTGATTTCTTCTACAACGCCGGCCATAATGTCCAGACCGTATCCATACTGATAGTGCTCGCCTGGCTCAAACAGCATTGGAATCATTGGCAGTGTTTTGATTTCTGTCAGATGGGTGTAGTTTGCCTGGAATTTGCTTCCACCTAATTTCTTTAACATTTCGCCCATGCCTAAATCTGTTGGGCTTCCGTCATGAGCATAAAATCCTACGTTCATGGTGAATAAATGTTTCATCAGCATTGGCACCTTGGAGTCTTCTACATCCCAGGTTCCATCCTCTTTCTTTACGCTGACTTTCAGGTTTTTATATTCTGGAAGGTACTCGCTTACCGGATCATCCATTACGAATCCTCCACGCTCGTACATAATCATGCCGCACAGAGCGGAAATCGGTTTTGTCATGGAATATGCACGGAACATAGCATCTGGGGAAAGTGGAATCGTGCGGGCCATATCCTGATATCCGAAGTACTCTTCGTAAAGTTTTTCCTTGCCCTGATAAACAGACATTGAAACGCCCGGAAGTTCCCGCTCTTCCATAAATCTCTTTAACAGATTATCCATATCTTTTTTTGTAGCCATATAAGTGCCTCCTTTTATGTTTGTTGAAATAAATTTACTGAATTTTCAGAACCTTTTCTTCCTGGTTCCGAGCCTATTTTTTCAAGTACATTTTCGCATAATCTCAGGAGGAAAATCAATCATTTTTCTTCCCCTTATTGTTCAAAAAAAGTGTATACTGTTAGGTATCAATTAATAATTTTGGAGGCTCTTATGATTCAGACGAATCTTCACAATCATACCTTCCGCTGCCACCATGCAACGGGTACAGACGAAGAATATATTCTTCAGGCAATTGGTGCCGGCTACACAGAAATCGGCTTTTCCGATCACTGCCCATTCATTCCATACGAAGGCTGCAAGCAGTCCGGCTACCGTGTTTATTTAGAGGACAGCGAAGACTACTTTAACTCCCTCAATGCTTTACGTGAAAAATACAAAGACCAGATTCAGATTCATATCGGTTTTGAAATGGAATACTATCCGGAGTACTTTGATTCCATGCGAAAGCTGGTAAAAGACCTGGGCGCAGAATATCTGGTTCTAGGACAGCACTTCTTGGGCTCCGATGTAGACCATGCTTTCTATGCCGGCGTCGCCACCGATGATGTGGAAAAATTAAAAAAATACTGTGAGTTGGCAGCTGCGGGACTGGAAACCGGCGTCTTCACCTATCTGGCTCACCCGGACCTGATTCATTTTACCGGTGACATGGATATTTACGAAGAAGTCATGAGAGACATGATCCAAAAAATCGTAAAGCTGGATTACCCATTAGAATTTAACCGTCTCGGTTATTATGAAAAGAGAAATTATCCGATGGAAAGCTTCTGGAAAATTGCAGGGGAAGAAAAAGCCCGCTGCGTAATCGGCTTGGATGCCCATCAGCCGGAGGTTTACGCAGACAAGGACACCATCGGTGAAATTGAACAGTACCTGAAAAACTTCGGTCTTACTCCGGAAAAGCCGGTAGTAAAACCTCTGTAATTTTACTTGTTAAAAATTGACGAAGTATCACTGTAAAAAGACGGACAGAAAATTGCCGTCTTCACAACAAAAAGGAGGACTCGAATATGCTGAAATACCCTCACCTGTTTTCTCCGATCAAGGTCGGAAATGTTGTTTTCAGAAACCGTATCTTTGCGTCACCTACGGGCTGGGTTGACATTAAAAGCGATTGCACCTTAGGGGACAATGCCATTGATTACTATGCAGAAAAAGCAAAAGGCGGCGCTGCATCCGTTTGCATCGGCGAATGTCAGGTAGACCGTCCAAGAGGCTCCCGTGGGGAAAAATGTGTGGACCTATTGAATCCATTTAACATGTTCTATCTGGGAAGAATCGCAGACAAAATCAAACGTCACGGCGCAGTAGCTTCTGCAGAGCTGTCCCATTGCGGACGCTACGGGGGAAAGCTTATGGGTCCTTCCGAGGGCTTTGTAGACGGCCGTCCGGTCACTGCATACTCCGAGCAGGACATTGAAGAAATTATTGAAAACTATGTAAAATCTGCAGTCAATGTTAAGAACAAGGGCTTTAACATGGTCACCATTCACGGTGGACACGGCTGGCTGCCGGAGCAGTTTTTCAGCGAATATACCAACACTCGTACGGACCAGTGGGGAGGAAGCCGTGAAAATCGTGCAAAATTCGCAGTAACGATCTGCGACCGTATCCATGAAGCATGCGGCAAGGATTTCCCAATCGAAATCCGTATCAGTGCTTCCGAGCTTTCTCAGGGCTATGATCTGGCAGAAGGTATCGAATATGCAAAGGCTTTAGATGGCCATGCAGACATTATCCATGTATCCAACGGTATTCACGGCACTTTATCCAATGATGAATGGCTGGCTTGTACTCCAACCATGTTCCAGGAAGAGGGCGCTTTAGTAGAATTCGCCGCTGCAATTAAGAAAGAAATGAAATATTCTCTGGTTGGTACTGTCGGATCCATTTCCCAGCCGGAACTGATGGAGGAAATTATTGCCTCAGGCAAGGCAGATTTCATCAATTGCGCAAGAGCCCTTATGTGCGACCCTTATCTTCCGAACAAGGCCCGCGCTGGCAAGGACGAGGAAATCCGTCCATGTATCAAGTGCATGACCTGCTGGTCTTCGATTATGACCGGAAGACTGCTCTGCGCTTTGAATCCAAAGACCTCCCACGAGGCAGAATTCCCAGAGTACATGGAAGCAAAAGTGAAAAAGAATGTGGTTGTAATCGGTGGTGGCATCGCCGGTATGGTAGCCGCAATTACGGCAAAACGCTGTGGTCACACCGTTACGCTTCTTGAGAAAAACGATTATCTTGGCGGTGGCATGCACTGCGAAGAAAAGGTTCCGTTTAAGCAATACTTCCGTCGTTATCTGGATTACCTGACACGGAATCTGGAAACCGAAGGCGTCGACGTAAAACTTGGCACCGAAGCAACCATAGAAATGATGGAAGACATGCAGCCAGATGTTATCTTAGCTTGCATAGGCTCCAAGCCAATCCTTCCATCCATTCCGGGCATCGACGGCAAGAACGTTGTAACTGCGCAGTATGCTTTTGAAAACCCAGACAAGCTGGGCAAGAAAGTAGCGATTATCGGCGGTGGTCTGGTAGGCTGCGAACTGGCGATTTTCCTGAACATGGAAGGTCTCGCAACCGACGTTGTAGAAATGGGTAAAACTGTGAATGCTCCAGGCTTATCCGTACAGGGTCTGGCTGTTAAGAGAGAACTGCGTGCCCGTGGCATGGAAGTAACCTTCAACGCAACCGCTACAAAGATTACGGAGGAAGGCCTGTATTATATGAAAGATGGCGAAGAAAAGCGGATAGAAGCGGATACGGTGATCAATGCTACCGGCCAGAAACCTTTGGCAGAAGAAGCTTTCGTATTTGCTCCTTGCGCACCGGAGTTCCAGATGATCGGCGACTGCAGTACCGTTGCCAACATCCAGAACGCGGTAAGAAATGCCTATACCATTGCAAGAGACCTGTAAACAATGGACGCGAATTCTTAAAGACAAATAAAAATACCTTCTTCATCCGAGTTCCGATGAAGAAGGTATAATTTTTTTTAATAATATACAACTTAACTATTCATCATACACAATTTCAATAATACCAATGTGTCGATTCATTAAGAAAACGACCTTTCGGTTATTAATCGCTGGTGCGAATTCTGGCTCCAGAAAAACGACATAGCCCTGATTTTTCAGTGAGGCAAGGTCATTTTCAATATCATCGCTTTCCATGCACATATGATAAGACATATTTTTATAAGTCTTTAAAAGGTTTTTCACTGGAGAATCATCACTGTTCGGTGAAACAAGTTCCACTACATTGTCTCCATTTTTAAGAAAACAAATATCACATTTTCGAATTTGATCATTTTTAATGAATTCGTCGCAATATTGAATTTCTTCATAACCAAGGGCCTTAAATGGTTCAATTGCTTTTTTTATATTCTTTACAAGATAGCCCACATGATGAAATGTAATCAATCTTTTGCTCCTTTTTCCAGAATATCAAGAACTGCCGGAATACTTGTTGCTGCAAGCATATCATCCGTAGTAAATTCCATATTGAATTCATCGGAAATGGTTGCAATAAGCGTAACATGGAATAAGCTATCCCATTCTGCGATATCGTCTTTTGCCAAATCCTCTGCTAAGACAAATTCTTCATCATCCAGTAAATCTCTAAAAATTTCTTCCAGTCTTTCTAATGCGTCTTTTTTATCCATTTCTTTTCTCCTATTTAATTATTGAACCAATAACTTTGTTTTGATTTATATAAGAATCTGTAAGTACTCTCCAGTCACAGTTTCCATCTGCGTCCTCAGAAATCTTTTCAAATCCAAGTTCTGCAAATAAGCCTTTTACCATTCCATTCTTTGCTGTTGGATAATAATGACCGATAATCTCCCGAACACCTTTTTCCTTACAGATTTCAACAAATCTGTCCATCATTGCCTGTTCAAAATTTCTCTTCAGTACACGGCAGCTCATCAGGAACAGATCGATTTGAACTACATCTTCTTCCCTGTGACCAAACAATACCGATACAACGCCATTATCTCCATACTTATCTACAAGTTTTCCATAAAGGCGGAAATAATTATCGTCCTGGTAAATTCCTCGAATTTCAGCCTCCGAATAACGGTGTGTTGTTAAATTGAACTGATTTGTTTTATTCGTAAGCTGTGCTATTCTCTGAATATATACTTCTTCAAAATCCCTGATGGTCGCAACCATATTCAGATTTGCAAGGAATTCCTCATAATTATCACAGTTTTTTTGAGCTTCATCACGCTGGGCGTTCGCCTTGTACATTGCATTTCGCTCCAAATCATCCTGTGTAAGTTTCGTTACTTCAAAGAACCCACTTCTATCCAAAATCTGAATATAATCTTCGGGTGCTCCAATATTCGGGGCAATCACCATCGGCAATTGGGAAGTAATCATCTCCCGCTCAACAGGATTATCATCTACATGTACAATACTATCTATACCAAGATTAAGACTTTCTGCAATTCCCCGTACGTTCGAATCCTTCGTAAACCAATTAGCTTTAATACAAGAAAAATCATCCGGTTTTAACTGTCCATCTGGATGTTCAAGTCCATCCAATGCATTCTGTAAATCATTCTTTGAATTAATTGCTAAAAGAACGCCGGTATCTTTCACTTCCCGAATATAATTCTGGAATGCGCAAAAAGCTTCTGCTTTTGGTGTCTCATGGCCAATTGCCAAACCACTTACACCATCATCGCCTACAACACCGCCCCATAAAGTATTATCCAAATCCAAAGAAAGGACTTTTTTATTTTTTCCGTAAATGGATTTAATAATTCTTGTCAGGCTGTATGCGAATTTTGGAATCGCAGCTAAAGCCATAGCATACTTATAGAAATTCCAGCACTGCTGATCGTGCCATTTATCTAATCCATATGCGGAAGAAACATAATCAATATCATGAATGAAGAAATTTCCATTCTTTGCAGCATAGTCATAGAACATACTATTCAAACGATGGATAAAGTATGACTTTCCTCTATAATCTACGATATCTGAATTTCCGAGTAATCTGTACTCTGGTCTTTCAAAGTTATTTTGAATTACGATGCAGGAAAACTTATTTGTGATATTTGTCCATACCGTTTCAAAATAAGAAAATTGTTCTTTTAAAAGCTGTTCCGTTGCTTCCTCATCAAAAGTAACGTCCGGCCATTTCAGTATATTCTTTGTCGTTGTATGAATATACACAACATCCGGAGAGAACTCATCTAACTCAGGATTGCCAAACACTGCATCTTCAAAAAATTTATTATATTCCGATTGATAAAACGTCGGCCGGATTCCTTCGTTCAAAAGAAACAATTCCATCATGTCCCGGACATCATCAACCGTCGAGCCTCCAAGAATAGCAATTTTTTTATCAACCCAGTCAATCTCCTGCTCAAGCAATAAACGTTTCATTGCTTTTCTTTTTCGCATGAGTTTCTCGCTATCAAAAGGATATATCAGTGCATTCTTCACTTCTTCAATAATCATGAAACTGATCCTTTCTATAATAACTAATTACTTTCTTTCTTCGGTTTTACAGTGAGTTTTCCATACTCACCAACCTGTGTATTTCCAGTAATTTCCAGTAATTTTTTACGCAGTTTCTTAACTACAAACGTATAAACTACAAAATCATCTTCCCAAAGGCGGTTAACCAGATAATTTTCCAATGCCAGACCATACACGCCATTTTGGAATTCTTTTGCAACAACTAAACCACTGGTAGTTGCAATATGATTATATTCTGCGTAAGAAGCAATATGTGCAATAATTCTGCCGTCGTTTTTAATTATATAACTTCTTCCAAAGTTTGACTGCATACGGTCACCAAGCTGTTTTGCAAGGTTGTCAACATTATACATTGCCGCAAAATCGGAATCCGCACATATCAAGGTAGCAATTTCTTTCATATCACTAAGTTCTGCGGTTGTAATTTCATCCGGACAATCAAGTTCTTTGGATGCGTCAAATCGAAATACGTATCCATATTCTGCAAAATAATCATCCGCCAGCATTGGCTCAATTGCTTCAATAATTGCTTTTTTTGCATTAATGGTCGATACCTTAAGACTGTTGATCATCTCAACAATCTTCTCAACATCATATACATCGTTTTTCGAATAAATAGAAACGCTGTTGTAATACTTCATAATTACAGTACTGATTTTTCCCGTTTCATCTGTATCAAACCATACTGTAATATTTTCGTTTTTAATACCGTATTTTTCTATGTCGATATACATATACAAACAATTTGGAATATCGTTTTTTAAATACGCTAAAACCTCTTCCAATCTGTCTTCTGTCAGTCTTTCCATATTTTTAGACTCGCTTTTCTCTTCTAGTTTTTTAATTGTTTTGTAGTTTTTGCAACTGTAAATATATCTCTGTAATCTCTGGGTCAAATTCCAGATAACTCTGAGTTATTTTCTTATCACAATACGCCATGTCGTATTCTGCCATAAGTTTTGTCAAAGTTGCAATATCTTTTTTTTCAAGCAACTTTTTCAGTTCTTCTTTCATAGGAATATATTTCTCAGCAAGATTAAAATGATAACCAATGGAGCATAATAAATTCCAATACTTCGTTAATTTTCTATCCAAAACAAGAACTTTTGCATACTTTGCATTTGCTTCAATATTATATCGCCAGATTTCCTCTTTGTTAATACCATGAGCCTTTAAATATTCTTCATATTCTGCATACGAAGTATTCGGATCTACAATTCGATTATGAATATTCCGTTCCATCGTTCGTAGCCGTTCAGCTCTTTTGTCCATATCATCTTCCGTTATTTTTAAAAACTTCTGTGGATTGGACGGTGCCATAATCTTTCTTCCTTCAAAATCCACCTCGGTAAAATTATCATATAATGAGGCTGAAAAATAAGAAGGATCTTTTTTATATGGGCGCACAAATAATCTGGTTGTATTTTCTCTCCAGCCATTTTTCATAAAGCGTCTGTAAAGGCTTCTTCCAAGCTTCTTACCTTTGAAAAACCGCAGGAAATTAATTATATAATCAGACTTATGCTCAAAAAATGCTGCATTTTTAAAAGAATACTGGTTCTGCCAGCCTTTCTCCAGGACCTCATCAACCACTCGCAATAATTTGTTCTTGTATTCTGTACGAATCACATGAATTGTAATGGAAATGCCCTGTTGAATCTTTTCGCCGAATCGATTTATATCAAAATCACATGTGTTTTCATTTCCATATAACACATTAATGACCGGATAATCCGGATTATTTTCCATACTGCACAAAAATCGGTCTTTTCGGTTGTTCTTCCGAACCGCTTCCGAAAAACGCAGCACATCCGGTACAGTCATTCCAACAACGATTTCTGATTCTGGGAACACGTATTTCTTATATTGGACTGCTTGATAAAGGGCATCCGATACCAGCATATAAGAAATTCCTTCGCTTCGGCAGATATCATCAAGCTCAAATAACAGGTCTCGCTTGATTTTCTGGACATCCGTCAAATCTTTTATGAAATTGCCATCTTCAGAACCACCTGCAACAGCATCCGTTCCATCTTCCGGTTCTTCGCCGAGCTGATATCTGGTTTGCATCCACACCCTTTGTGCATCCGGGTCGTCTTCTTTGAGAATGGCTAATTTATCCTTAAGGGCGGTTAAAACAATACCATGATTGGAGGTTTGACTTAATTGTTGATAAATGTCAAAAGCCTCTTCGCGTTTCCCCACCTGCATCAAGGCTTCCGCCTTAAAGTACAGTAAATCGTCATTGTTTGGAAAACGCTTCAGCCCTTCCGAAGCAGTTTGAATCACATCATCATATGACATACCATCCATAATTTTCTGTTTCATGGATAATACAAAAAGATATGGATTATCGCCAAATTGTTCCAGTAAAGTTCCTGTTATTGCAAAACATTTTTCGGATTCACCACAGGCATCATAACTTATCGCCTGCATTGTACCTTCATACACCGCAAACGCTCTCTTCAGCTCTTCGCAGAACTCACGGTCAATGCTTTGTCTTGCATGAACTATTTTTGTTGCGCTATTGATACGATTGTCCCGAATCATTAACAGAATTGCTGCGGACAACCGGTCATCACCGATATCGATCAACAACGGCGCATTTCGTCTGTAAAAACGTTTCCATCCGTTAATAGACGGACTTCCTGTATAGTGTTCATTACATTGTGCTGCAACATATTCACTGAAGTATTCTCTCAGTTCATCATATCGGCTTTCCTCAAGGGCCTTTAAAACATCCAACTGTTTTGAAGGCTTCTCATAATCCATACATACTTTCTGCTGAAGAAAGCTATCGACATTTATCGCAGAAACAAATCTTTCTTTTGTATATTTTTCCTGGAAAAGTTTTTTCTTCCAGGCAATTTTATCAATTTTCTTCTTTGAAGTCACAGAATGGAATTCATTGAAAAATACATCCGAAGGAGTGGAAAAGCTTCTGACGGCAAATTCATGAGTGCTTTTTGTTGAACCGCTTCTAGGTATCATCCACCAGTCGCCATAGGCAATTGTCAATACATCTGCCGCACGTTCCGGAACCGGAAGCATAATATTTTCAAAAGGCACATATTGTGGTTTTCCAAAAGCTTCTATCGGATAAAAAATAGGAGCTCCTCCGTAACGCTGAGCATAATAGGCAGATTCTTCCACCGTATGGTGAAAAGAACGTTTTCCTATTTCGTCAATAACCGCTCTTTTTCCAAGACGGCGGCTCATTTTCCGGTATTTTGCAATATGGGAGGCTTGTCCTCCGTGTACTGGATTTCGCAGCGCTACATAATAAGTACCATTTGTAAAATCCTGCAGATCCAATACATCATCAATATAATTCGCTCTGTCTGTCTCGGATTTCGGGACTGGATCCATGACCTGAATATCAATCATCAATCCACTCACTTCTGGATTTGTAATATGATAACGGTATAAGGTTGTACCGGTTGTATCCACATAATGATGAACCGGCATCGCAATATCCGGATTCAGATCCTGACTACTTAAAACACGATTTTCAGGAAGTTCTTTTTTGCATGCTTCAAGAAACTTCGCCCAATTATCTCTGGACATGATAATATCCACATCATCATCCCAGGGAATAAAACCTTTATGGCGCATCGCTCCAATAAGCGTTCCGCCAAACAGATAATAATCGACTTCATTTTTTTTACAAATGTCATCGATTTCCTGCATTAAACCAAGTAATTTGTTATGTATTTCTAACATTCTTCCCCCAAAAACAGCATTATCTCATTACCGATGAATGCCGAGAATTCATCAAAGCCAGTAGGCCTCTCCCGGATGTCTTCCTTTTCGGCTCTCATAATCCGGAAGGCTCATATAATCGCCATATATGTTATGAAGATATTCTTCATATCCCTTGCAGACCATCGTCCGAACTCCCTCAAATTCAATATCGGAATATTCATCAAACACGCTGCGATGAAGCTGCTCTCTCTTTCCATATCCGGAAGATACAAAATTTCCAACGTATTCTGACTTATCAAACGGGAATTTTTGCATTACTTTTTCAAGGCGTCTGTTCCAATGCTCCATATCAGAAACAATATTTACAATTCTCTTCATGAGGACGAACAAAAAACCTTTTTCATTATATCTCTTGGTATTCGGCTGCTGGATGCAGCAACGTCTGAGACGGAATAAGATTCTTATGTGCTTCATGTGAATCTTTCTGCGCAGAGCAGAATGAGGCAGTCCGTCAACAACACAAACATCCAAGAACAGTCCCTTTCCAAAAGCCGCACTGTTTGGAGACTTTGCAATCATCGTTCTTGTATCAATCAGACGACTCCAAACGTATACATAGCCTTTTTCTTCCTGACGGTTATAAAGCTTGTACGGTCCATCTTTCGGAAAAACACGAATTAATTTTTCATATTCCGGACGGGTAAGAAATGTGTCAATATCATCGTCCCAAGGAATAAATCCACGATGTCGGATGGCACCTAAAAGAGTACCTCCGGTAATGGAATAATGAATTCCATTTTCTCTGCAGACCTGATCCAGATAACGGAGCATGTCCAAACAGATAATCTTGTTTTCCTCATCCGTCACCAGATTTCCGGAAACAGGATGTAATTCTTTGAAATAATCTCGTTTTGCTTTTGCTTCTTCATAATAATTTCTGCAAATTTCTTCAGGAATGCTTTCCGTTGAATTCGGACTTTCCTTCGCATATTTGCAAATGGCTTCTAATTTTTCAGCTTTTACAATTGCTGTTTTTAAATCCTCTGCCCAAACAAGAGCGCCATCCCCCTTGAGGAATACACACCCTTCCTCAGAAGCAGGCTCCGTATCTAAAAGGCTGGTCAATGGCTCTCTGTCTTCATTCGTGAGATAAGACTCCGTACATTTTATCGGAGTAAGGAAATTCTCTGCGTGAGTCCGGCTCAAAACCGGCAACGTAGCCCCTTTCTGGGAATAAGCGATTACTTCTTCGGACTGCACATGAACGATTGCTTTCATCTGCGGATAACGATTATATAAAAGGCGATGCAATTCTGACTCCGTTTGCGGATTTCTCATGCCTTCCACTCGTTTTCCATCTGAAAGACTAAGCACCGGAACGTCCTTCAACGCAAGGGTTTTTGGTTCCAGTTTCTGCTGCATAAAAGGAGTAACGGCCATAACTGCTTCCTGGGGACTGCAGACAGAAATACATTCGGAATCAACTGTCGCAATTCCAGTTTCCTCCCGCATCAGTAAAGCCTCTATCAATTGATATTGTAAATAACCAAACATATTAAATCCTAAATCTTAAACTCAATCACACTATGTTGCTCAATTTCGCTGGCATCCGGAATTCTTTTCCAATCACCATAACACCGTTCAAAGAACATCTCCTCATGTATTGGAATATTGATACGCCTTCCCTCAAATTCTTCGACTCGATATTCCAAATAGTCTGTACGAAGAAAGGTTTCTTTAAAAAATCGTAAGGTGCCAGACGGAGTCGTAACGTATTTTGAATTCTCATTCTTACATTTTGATGCATTTTTCACCGCACGCAAACGCCAATGGTCCACACTTCCAAAAAGTGCCAAAATACGACCCAACCTTGCTTTTATTTTTATTACTTTGGCTAAATCCGGGTTTCCTTCCGCCAAGGTCAATAAATCATTTTGATCTCTATAAAATTTTCTGCAGGAAAGAGCCATTCCGTAGTAGTAAGAACCTATTCCCTGAAGAAGCCGCATGGGCTTAAAATCATAAGTATTTTCAACAATAAAAATATCAATCGGAAGACCACATTCATCCGAACCGAAATCATCTCTTGTTCGATAAATGGTTCCTTTCCGGCGAATTTTAGCCATCAAAAGAGCATAATCCGAAGTCTCTTCTGGTGTGTGAATCCAATATTTTTCCTGATATTTTTCCCGAAACAAAGGAATGAACCGTTCATAATCTGCGCGAGGCATGCAGATGTCCATATCATCATCCCAAGGAATAAAGCCTTTATGACGAACAGCCCCAAGGGCAGACCCTCCACAAAGTGCAAATCGTATCTGATGGGTCGAACACACATCCATAATATCGTCAAGCATATTTAAGAGGACTTCATGAATCTTCTGAACATCTTCATCTGTAATCGGTACGCAATGTTCCGAGTTTATTGTTTTTAAAGCTTTAGAAGTTGTAATCTTCATCGTTTCTTCCTGGAATGCCTTATCGGATTCGGTAAAATTCCGTTTTCTGCCAAATGCTTTTTGTTTTTTTCAACCCTTTTACCCAACTTTGTATTTTAACATAAAAAGCCTTAAAATCATAGGATATATTTATACGGTATTCTCCATTGACGCCAAACAAGGAAACCCCTTACTGAGACTTCAGTAAGGGGTTTATTTCGCTGTTTTTACGGGTTTTTCTTCACTTCCCTATCGTTCCCACTCTTTTCCGGTATCCAGCCCCCAAAGGTCAAATAACTTGTTGTAGAACGGTGGACGTTCGAAATCATATTCCATGATCAGAGACATGTCATGGTAGCCGATATGTCTCTCGCCCCAGAATTTGCAGCCCTCAACTAATTCATCCATTCGCTCAGCAGGAACGCCTAAAATGATTTCGTTGCTCTGTGCCAAAGCTCGTTCCTGATCGCCTGGATCTGGAACCGCTACTGTATACTCACGGGTCAGCATGCTTTTTACCAGAGTATAAACGCAGGAGTCGATCATTTCCAAAGAAACGTCCAGCATCTTTCCGGTCTTGTATTTAATTGCACCAACTAAAGTACGGAGCTGGAAGTTGTTGTTGCAGTTGATCAGCAGAACGTCTGGTTCAAATTCTGCTTTGCGTGCAGGAGCCATCAGGACTCCTTTATATTTTCCGTAAGGGAGCTTTGGAAAATGCTCCAGGAATTTCTTCGCTTCATCTGGATCCTGAACGCCGATGAACATGGAAACTTCTTCAAATCCAGGAGTTCCCGGCTGACAGTTTACATAACCTAAAGCGATTTCCGGTGCCCAGCACCACTCTGCTTCTTTGCAGGTGTAAACGGTTTTTCCATCTCTTTTTGTTAAAGCCAGAGCCTGGCAAAGAGCCAGATGGCCATATTTTTCTTTTGCGCGAATTGCATTTTCCGGAATGTCTTCCAGATTCTCAATAAATTTTACTGCCTGAATTTCCAGATTCAGATCTAAATTCTCTTTTAAAAATTGTGCTTGTTCCTGAATTGAACTCATGATGTCTCCTTCCTTTGCGAAACAATATATTGCTTAATATCTCAGCCGGTAACGGTAAAGATATGTACTGCGCCAGCCATGCCCTGAGAGCCGATAATCATCGGTTTTCCAGGAGCAATTTCCGTTGCGGTGTAACCGTGGGTGTGTCCACACAGAATCGCCTTAATGGTATCGTTGGTCTCACACATGGTAACAAACTCGCAGGCATTCTCGTCTGCCGTTTCTCTGTCAATATAGAAATATGGATCCAGACGACTTAAGTCCTCTTTGCAGCAAGGGGTGCAAATCGGAACATGGCAAAGAATAATAATTGGAATTCCTTCGTCGCAGAGAGCCTTCAGGTCATCTAAGCCTTTTCGCGAAACGGTATTCTTGCTATCATCGACAGCAACGATGCGGAAGCCTTCATACTCGTAGCATCTTGTGCCTTCTTCCCATACGCCATCGCAGGAGTCTTCCTCGTGATTTCCCGGAACACTGATGAATTTTCCGGAATATTCACCGAAACGTTTTTTCAGGTAGCGCTGTGCTGCCGGATGTACGAAGTCCATGTTATCGCCGGACAGAAGCAAAGTTTCCGGTTTCATTTCTTCTGCAAGAGCCAGCTGTTTTTCAAAAGCCTCGATGGTCGGAATCGCCTGTGGCTCGTCATATGGCTCGTCACTCTTCTCTGCAAAAATTCTTTTGTATTTTGCCCAGAGAGCTTCCTGCTCATCATATTTTTTCTTATCTTCTTCGCCGCACTGCTCGTCACAAACGTTGATATGGGTATCGGTAACATGCAGAAAAACATGCTCGCCCTGTACTCCGTCAATTACAAGACGGTTCTCACGGAACCAGAAAAATTTGTCGTCTTTTACCATAATATAAAGTCCTCGTTCTTTATTTTTCATTGTTTTTTTAAGTTTATCACGGGGGATAAATTGCGTCAAATGGCAATCCTTCCACTTCCCTTTTCCGTTTTTTTGAAAAATTATTGTTCTATTCTTCCCAAAGCTCATATATAATAATCATATAAAAAAATACTAGAACAAATGTGGAAAACACAAGCGAGGACAATGCGATGAATAATAGTTTCCCGTGGAGATGGTGCATGACAGCAAGAATTCAGGGCGAACCTTCCCTGGATGAGAATTTTCCGTTTGCGCCTGGAATAAAAGTATATGTACTTCCGATCAAGGAAGAAGATTCCATACAGAAAATGGCTGTAATCGGCCTGCCCCGTTACAGCAGAAGTTATATTGAGACCACTCTGGATGTGGACGATCTGGATCTCTATCATCTGGAAAAAGTGGAAAATCCTTTCGTTCTTCTGGTGATGAATGCTTCGAAGCATACCTGGTGGGATAATTCGGATGCAGCAAAAGAAACAATCATGGCATTCCTGAAGGAAAGCGGTTCTTCTTATATTGAAAAAGAGACGACGGAAGGTTTTGAATTTTTCCGTCTTCACAAAGAAAACGATTTCAATGTTGCAGAGGATTCTTTTAAGGCAATCGACGTACCTGAGTCCTTTGAAGTAATTGACGTTGCCGACGAATCCGATACTTTTGACACGGACGCTCTGGCCATCCAGGAAGACCTTATGTCAGGAGAAGAAGAATAATTCATACAATTGATGAAAGGCCTCTGCACACGCAGAGGCCTTTTTAATTGTTCGGAATATTTATTAAAAAAAGTTCCCCGGAAAATCATTTGAGATTTTCCGGGGAAAATTACTAATTATGTGTGATATTAGCGATTACCACGTTTTCTTAAAACAATTACTCCTGAAGTACCAACTAACAGTGAAAGCATTGCTAAGATAAAGTATGTTGTCATGTTGTTTGGATCACCAGTCTTTGGATATTCTTTCTCGTAAATATTTGTGAATGTTGGTCCATTATCCTCAACGGTTGCAACAAGATGTCCGCCTTCATCTTCTACAGTTACTTTAACGGTATATACTTTCTTGTCGTATGTGAAACCTTTCGTTGTTCCAGCTACTTCACGTACTTTGTAGGTGTATGTACCTGGTGTTTCGTACTCGATTTCTTCAAACTCAACTTTACCGGAGTTCATTCTGTTAACCGTCTGAATTACTTCACCATCACTGTCTACCAGTTCGAAAACGAATTTCTCGTCTGGAATCTTTGTGCCTTCTGGTGTGCCCTTCTTCAGTTCAACTACCTTATTTGCAAAGATAGCTGCAGCTGTATCTTCCGGATCATATGTGTTTGTGATAGTAAGGCTTTCTCCTTCACCGTAAGCAACGCTGCTTTCCAGAGTTCCCTTATTATCTGTTACAGTAACTGTTACAGGGTATTCTGTTTCATCATATACATAGCCGTCATCGTCCAGAACTTCTTCTTTTACGATGTAGTTGTATGTTCCAGGCTGTGCATAAGAAATTTCTCCAAATGCGGTCTTGCCTGCGCCTGTTACAAAAGCATTATCAAGTGGGTTACCGCTTTCATCTTTAAGTGTAAATACGAACTCAGTCTCATATGCACTTCCGGTTGTGTCATCGATGTCTTTGGTTACTTCGATAACTGCGGTTGTATCTTCTGGGTCATATTTGTTTACGAAAGTGATTCCTGTCTTGCCAGTGCCGTAATCTACTTCAGCAGCAAGTTTTCCATCTTTACCATCCGTTACATTTACTTTAACGGTGTAGGAACGTTCGTCATATTCCCATCCAGTTGGAGTCTGTTTTGGAATTACTTCCTCTACAACATATGTGTATTCGCCTACGGTGTCATATTCAAGTGTTTCAAAAGTAACCTTACCAGCACCTTTTATGGATTTTGTATCGATTACTTCGCCTTTTTCCTTCAGAGTGAACTTGAATTCATTCTCGTAAGCGGATTTTGTTGTGTCATCAATTGCTTTTGTAGCTTCGATAACTGCGGTAGTATCCTCTGGGTTGTAAACGTTAGTGAATTTAACCTTGAGGTCTGTTGTTTCTTTATCGTCAATCGTTACTTTCTTTTCAAGCTGTGCTTTCTCGAAGTTGTCGGTTACGACGATGACTACCTTATGTTCCTTTGTATCATAGGTCATGCCAGGTGTCTTTGTATCAGGTACGCTCTCAGTCAGAGTATATTCGTAAGTTCCTGCTTTATCGAATGCCAGCTTGTCCAGTGCTACGCTGCCCTTCAGCTGTGAAGTTGTGATAGTCTTGGTGTCAGTGTAGTCTTTTCCGTTTGTGAGTACGAAAGTGAAGGTTCCGTCAACTGCGCTTCCGGATTCGTCCTTGATTTCTTTCTCAACGGTCAGTTCTACATCTGTACCTTTTTCTTCGAAGGAGTTGGTAAACTTCGCATCGGCCTTGCCTTCTCCGTAGTTTACGGTTGCTGTAAGGTTTCCGTCCTTGCCATCCTCTACCTTAACAGTTACAGGATATACGGTCTTGTCATAAGTCCAGCCTTCTGGTTCATTTGTAGGAATCGTCTCTTTTACTGTGTAGCTGTACTCGCCTACTTTATCATAGGAGATTGCTGCGAAGCTTGCGCTTCCTTCGCCGTCCTTGGTTGTGATCTTAACTGGCTGGCCTACCTGTTTATTCTCGCTGTCATACAGTGTGAATGTAAATTCTCTGTCGAGGCTCTGGCTTCCTGTGCCTTTAATGTAGCCGGCAATTTCCTTGCTTACATTGATAGTTGCCGTTGTATCCTCTGGGTTGTATACGTTTACGAAGGATACTGTAAGGTCTGTCGTTTCTGTTCCGTCGATTGTAATCTTCTTGCTCAGTGTTGCTGTCTCGAAGTCGTCGGTTATGGTGATGACTACCTTGTGTTCCTTTGTATCGTAAGTCATGCCAGGTGTCTTGCTGGAAGGTACGATTTCCTTCAGGGTATATTCGTAAGTTCCTGCCTTATCGAATACCAGCTTGTTCAGTGCTACGCTGCCCTTCAGCTGTGAAGTTGTGATCGTCTTTGTATCAGTATAGCCTTTTCCGTTCGTAAGTTCGAATGTGAAGGTTTCATCAACTGCGCTTCCGGATTCGTCCTTGATTTCCTTTGCAACAAACAGATCCACTTCTGCTTTGCCTTCTGCGTAGGAGTTGGTGAATTCTGCGCTGGTCTTGCCTTCGCCATAGTTAACGGTTGCTGTAAGTTTTCCGTCCTTACCGTCCGTTACGGTTACGGTTACAGGATATGCTGTTCCGTCATAGTTCCATCCTGCTGGTAATGGATTCGGAATAGTCTCTTTAACGGTGTAGCTGTACTCGCCTACTTTGTCATAGGAGATTGCTGCGAAGCTTGCGCTTCCCTCGCCATCCTTTGTTGTAATTGTGATGGAGTCGCCTACCTTAGCTTCTTTGCTGTCATACAGAGTAAATGTGAACGCTCTGTCGAGAGTCTGTGTGCCTGTGCCAGCAATGTATCCGGCGATTTCCTTGCTTACATCAATAGTAGCTGTTGTATCCTCTGGATTATATACGTTGGTAAATGCTACTGTAAGGTCTGTTGCTTCTTTGCCATCGATGGTTACCAGGGTGTCGAGCTGTGCTGTCTCGAAGTTGTCACTTACTGTGATAATTACCTTGTGTTCCTTCGTGTCATAAGCCATGCCAGGTGTCTTATCTGCATCTGCCGGTACGATTTCCTTCAGAGTATATTCATAAGTTCCGGCCGTATCGAAGGTCAGTTTTTCCAGTTTTACGCTGCCCTTCAGTTCTTCGGTTGTGATGCTCTTCGTGTCAGTGTA
>JAZUGA010000108.1:0-5244 GCA_045640945.1 Lachnospiraceae bacterium
ATCAAGATCCAGCTCAATAACAGTCTCATCTTCTAAATAAAGAGAGTCATCCTTCCAGTGCGGGTTTTCATCATTTTCGTAGTCTATTATCCCTTTTTGAAACTCATAAAATCTTGTATGTCCTATTGCTACCACTTGCGGGTTATCAACAAAATATTTCATAATACATGTCACCTCAAATCTACTCATCTTATTAAATTATAATTTATTATCCCTGCAAATTCTAGTTTCTCAAGATGATTCATTTATGAGTTTGAATCAAAAGAAGGTTCAGGCTATTTGCTATCTGTAATAAAAAAAGACCGTGCTTTATAGAATTTAGGCACGGTCAAAAAAAATAATTGAATTTGAGAATTCGTATATTACAGTCCTAATTGGAATACTTCGTTTGCATTCTTCCAATTGATCTTTTCTAGCTCTTCTTCCGTATATTCCAAAGTCCCCTGAAGATCCGTAACACGCTTCTGGTCTGCAAATGGATAATCGGTAGCGTACATCGCACGGTCTAATCCTAAATAGCCTTTGAAATAATTCATAATGAACGGAGAATGGTTTGCTAAGTCAAACCAGGCCTGTTCACTGTGCATGATCTCGTAAACCGTACGAGGTCTCGGCTTTCCGTCTGGACCTACTGGAGGAAGGTCATGGGGCATACGTCCGTCCAGGTATGGAAGAACGCCGCCGGCATGTGGCATGATGACTTTCATGTCTGGATGCTTATCCATAATTCCGCTGTTGCACAGACGGATAAAAGCAAAAGCAGTATCAATAATAAAGGAGAAGGAAGCAACCATTGCGTAGTCTCCAATGGCATCGCCCCACATCGGAACGGTAGGATGGATACTGATTGGAAGGCCTGCAGTTTCGATTTTATCGTAAACTGGAATTAAGGAAGGGTCGTCTACCTGCAGGTCGCCGTTTCTGGAGAAGAGCATAACTCCCTTCATGCCTAAATCTAAAACATGGTCCACTTCTTTTACGGCGTCTTCCGGAGAAGTCCAAGGAAGGAGACCGATACCATAGAATCTGCCGTCGCTGTTATCAACGATGGTTTTCACTTCTTCGTTTATTTCTTTACAGAAATCCACCCCCTTTTCCTTTTTCAGGAATCCCGGGTCAGGAATATTCGGGCTGATTACAGAAATATCAACGTTGCCCTGATCCATAGATTTAAGTATATTTTCCGGCAAGTATTGTGAATCAGGAAGCAGTAATTTTTGGTAGCCGAAGTCGCAGAAAAAGCCTTCGCCCATGCGGGCGCATTTTGGATAGTCATTTTCAAAGAAATATTTTTCAATCTTTCTTGGGAATACATGACATTGAACATCAATACGCATATTACACCTCCATCATTTATTATGAAATCCCATTCCTTTCGAAGGAAAACAGAAGGAATGTTTTTCTTTCAATTATTATATCACAGCCTATAAAAGAAAAGAGAGAATCTTCTGGAAGAAAGGAATTTTGAAAAGATGAAAAAGAAAAGCAAATAATGTATAATTCAACAATAAAAACAGGTGAGGGAAAGACATGGAATTACGAAAAGGCAGACCAGAAAACAATGAGGGAAGATTGGAAAAAGAAATCCGGACCTATGACTTTTTAGACAACCTGGGAATTGAATATGAAAGAGTGGATCATGAAGCGGCTTTTACGATTGAAGCCTGCGAGGAAATTGATAAAGCCTTGGCACCAACTTCTATCTGTAAGAATCTGTTCTTATGCAACAGCCAGAAGACGCAATTTTATATGCTGCTGATTCCGGGAGATAAGAAGTTTAAAACGAAGGAGCTTTCCCCACAGATTCATAGTTCCCGACTTTCTTTTGGACCGGGGGAGTACATGGAAGAATATCTGGACATAACGCCGGGTTCCTTAAGCATTCTGGGTCTGATGAATGACCATGAGAATAAAGTACAGCTTCTCATTGATGAAGACGTATTAAAAGACGAATATATCGGATGTCATCCATGCATTAATACTTCTAGCTTAAAAATAAAAACAGCCGATATTCTGGGAAAATTCCTGCCAGCCGTAAACCATGAGTATGTTACGGTTGCATTGGGAAAAGAAGAATAGGAAAAAGTATTGGAAACACTATCCGAAAAAGTAAAAGAGTTTTTAAATATTGCCAGAACCTATTATGACCAAGGGGACAAGCTGATTTATACTACGTTAGGAAATAATTTCCTGCGTGGTGGGGAGCTTTTTGATGAAGAAAATGACCACAGAGGAAGAATCGACTGTTCCACCTATGTTCACCTCGTCCTTCAGGGAATTCCTTACGAGAAAAGCCCTTATGTGACGGGAAATCCTGAGGATTTTTATCATTCCGATTGTCTATGGGCAGACCGGGAGATTATCCGTATGTTTCTGGAGAACAAGCCGATTAAAGCGGCTTTTAAACTGGCCGCTTATTACGATAACCTAGGAAGAACCAAAGCAGATGGACAGTACAAGCCAGGCGACCTTCTGTTTTTCCAAATCCGAAAAGAACGCCGAAAAGATTACGAAAGTTATGGTGTATATAAGGCAATCTCCCATATTGCAATTGTGGCAGAGGATGGCCTTTCCATTTATGAGTCTTCCGGAACTCAGACAGGAAATGTAGCAGAAAATGCACTTCGGCCTGGAGTCATAAAAACGAAAATCAATGATAAACCAGAGCCTTTATTTTATGTCTCTCCCTTTGAGACATAAGAAATCGACAAATAAGTAAGAATATGGGATACTTATTCCCAAGAGATTAATACATCGTAAAGGAGAACTAATATGAAAAAAATATCTACAGAAAAAGCACCAGCAGCAATCGGACCATACTCCCAGGCATACGAAGCAAACGGATTTTTATTTACTTCCGGCCAGATTCCAATTGACCCTGCCACAGGAAACCTGGTAGAGGCAACCATTGAAAAACAGGCAGAGCAGTCCTGTAAAAACGTTGGCGCTATTTTAGAAGCAGCGGGAATGGGCTTTGAAAATGTTATTAAGACCACTTGTTTTCTTGCAGATATGGGCGATTTTGCAGCATTTAATGAAGTATACGCAAAATATTTTGTAAGTGCACCAGGAAGAAGCTGTGTAGCTGTAAAAGATCTGCCAAAAGGAGCTCTTTGCGAAATCGAAGCCATTGCAGTGAAATAAAGTATTTCCCAGAAAGGAAGAATCCAGCACTCCCATACAGGAGTTATGGCCGGATAATAGGTAAGAAATGGATTTTACAACAGTAAAAAATAATCTGGAAAAAAACGGATTTCAGGTATCCGTATTTGAGACTGCCAAGGAAGCGGCGAACTATCTGGATAAAGAAATTGACGGCGCAACCATAGGCATTGGCGGTTCCATGACCATTCAGGAAATGGGCCTTTATGACCTTCTTTCAAAACATAATGATATTTTCTGGCATTGGAATAATATTCCAGGGCTGGATAAACAGGAAACCTATAACCGGGCCCAAGTAGCGGATGTTTATTTTTCTTCTGTAAATGGACTGGCAGAAACCGGAGAAATTATTAATATTGACGGAACCTGTAACCGGGTATCGGCGATTATGTACGGACATAAAAAGGTTTACCTGATTGTGGGAGCAAATAAACTGGCACCAGATTATGATAGTGCTCTTTATCGAGCAAGAAATATCGCTGCACCATTAAATGCACAGCGGTTAAATCGAAAGACTCCATGTGCAGAAAAGGCGGATAAATGCTACAACTGCAGCAGTCCGGACCGGATCTGCAACGGACTTTCTGTTTTATGGAAAAAACCGGGTGGATGTGATTACGAAGTAGTTCTGATCAACGAAAATTTAGGATATTGATCATTCATCAAAATATCCGATATATTCGATGGACAGAGAACTGTCCGGGAACATGTATTGATACAGTTCGATAAAGTAGTCATCGGTCATACTTGCAATATAATCCGTAACCAGCTGGTTCGGCTCTGTAGCTTCGTAAGGAACGGTCCTGGTATAATGGGCCTGATTTACGTAGTCGATATGATGAGTGAATATCGGAGAAATCCTGCGACCAGACTTTAAGTCGTCCAGCAGGGATTCATAGATTTCTTGCATCATAGTTTCCACAGTTTTATATTGCGGCGTCTGAGCGGTGCTGCCGAAATAAATAAGATCATAGTTATCAGCTTTGGCTTTCTTTAAGGCGTTGAAATGGGTTTCGTCCATTTTGATGTAAGGTTTGCCAAAGCTGTTTTCGACAATATTCACAACAAGATTGTTGATGATTTCTGCATTATTGGTGCCAATGGCATCGTCTTCAAAAACATTCTCCAGGTCTATATGGGCACGTTCTGCGTCCTGACGGTCCTTTCCCAGATAAGCGATAATATCCGAAACGCGTACGACGCAGGCCTCCAAAGTAGAAGGAACAAGAGCCTTGATATAATCAGAATCGATAAAACATAGTTCCATTTCTTTATCAAAGTCTGCAAAAGTTTTTCCTGTATTTGGCCGGTATTCGGATAATTCCAGCTCGCCGTTGTGGCAGGCAATTCCGTCTAAGGTCTGAAGAGTAATGTTATATGGGAAAATGCTGTCTAAAACACGTACCGACTGAATATTATGGTTAAAACGACGTCCTACATGCTTTTGTAATAATTCATCCAGAAAACGTTCCCCTGTGTGGCCAAAAGGAGTATGCCCCATGTCATGACCTAAGGCGATGGCTTCAATCAGGTCCAGATTCAGGCAGAGGGCCCGGCCAATGGTGCGGGCGATGCGGGAAACTAACTGGACGTGAAGGGAACGACGGGAAATGTCATCGTTTTTGTAGAAAGAAAATACCTGGGTTTTGTCTGCATAGCGGCCGAAATAAGGACAATGCACGATTTTATCTGCGTCCCGGATAAAAGCTGGACGGATAAAGGTGGCATGATCGTGGTTCGGATTTCTGCGTACGGCGTTCTCATTGAAAAAGGCATATTCCGACAGATTTTCCGAGAATTCATTTTTGATTCTGTTTTCCAGCTCTGGGGACAAGCTTTCGTATTTCAGCATTTTCTTCCTCACATTTGGTTAAAAATTAATAAAAATATTGTATCATATTCTGTGTTACATTTTTATTAATTTCGATTGTATATATTACGATTCGATTTATAATATTTTACATAAAAGGATTTCTCAGCCGGTTCTGGGGAAGAGTATGCCTTCGGGTGTATCATCGGTGTCCAGAGCACATATTTGATTTTTCCTGGGAGCACACGATGGCCGGCGTGAAATATAAAAAT
>JAZUGA010000109.1:0-1836 GCA_045640945.1 Lachnospiraceae bacterium
CGATTCCGAATTTTTACGCAACTCCGGTATTGCTCGTTACGCTCAGGAGCATAACTTAGCAGTGCTTATGCCTTGTACCAACAATAAACTCTATTCAGAAGATCCGAAAGGGCAGAAGTTTATCCGTCATATCACGGAAGAACTTTGGACGGTTGCAACTAGTTCTCTGGCTCTTTCCGATAAGAGAGAAGATAACTACATTGGCGGCGTTTCTTTAGGCGCTTATGCGGCTTTGAAAGCTGCGCTGATGAATCCGGAGAAATACAGTAAGGTTGTTCTTTTTGAAGGCGCTTTTGAAGAAAATCTGGAAGGAACTTATTTGAAAGATTTTAACGAAGGTCTTGCAGAAAAAGGTGTTTCCATTCATGTTGGATTAGATGACGCTCTTCCGGATGATGCGGATTTATTCGGAAAAGGCAAAGCTTTGGTTGCAAGCGGAGCAGAACTTCCGGAAATTTCAGTGTCCTTCCGTGGAAACGGAGAGTTATCTGCTTATGCAGAGCGTGCAGCAAAGAACTTACGGGAGTTAGGTTTCTCTGTTCGCGAAAAGAAATACGAGATTGAGGATCTTTGGGAGTTTTGCGATCAAGCGTTAAAAACTGAACTGAACGAGTTCGTTTGTGCAGAGTAGGAGGTAAGATATGGCTGTAATGAGATTAAACTTTTTTTCACGTGAGCTTGGAATGGCAACAAACGTAACGGCTATCCTTCCTAGCTTTGATCAGGGCTTTGACGTAGGTTATCCATTAAAAGACATTTATGGACCAGAGGAAAAATTCCCTGTTCTTTGGCTGCTTCATGGCGGTAGCGGTGATGATGCCGACTACTTGAACTGGACTAACGTCGCACGCTATGCAGTAGAATATAATTGTGCAATTATCTGTCCTTGCGACTACAATGCAGGATATTCCGATTATCCACGTGGTGGAAAATATTATCGTTATTTAACAGAGGAACTTTGGAACTTCATCTTTTCCAGATTCCCAAATCTCTCTGATAAGAGAGAAGACAATTTCATTGGAGGACTTTCCATGGGAAGCGGTGGCGCCATGAAGATGGCGTTAGATAAATGCGACCGTTTCTCCTATGCGCTGATTATGTCTGGCGGCATTCCTCCAAAAAGCACAGGCGCTGGCAAGCCGACGACTGGTCATGCACAGTTCCGTGAGAGAATGATTGCTGCTGGTTGGGCAATGCCGAAACAACCGAATGATATTCCTCGTTCCGATATCCATAATACGGTAGAAACCAAAGTTGCCCAGGGAGCAAATCTGCCAGTATTTATTATGGCATGTGGTGACAAAGACCCAATCGCTTATACCGGTTCTGTTTATGGTGCTCAATACCTGAAAGATTTAGGCTGCGAAGTTATTCAGTTTATTCTTCCGGATTACCGTCATGAGTGGGATTTCTGGGAAATCTGCCTGAGAAAAGCTTTCGCAGAGTGGCTGCCGGTAAAGAGAAAAGTCGTTTCTGGTTTACTTGCCGGAACCTGGGATGCAGACCCGGTAAAAGAGTGAAAACAGAGAGATTATTAAAAGAAAATTCATTATGAAAAAACGATGCTTTAGCCTTATTCTTGTAATATGCATGATCATGGCCCTATTTCCGGTTTCGGTTTTTGCCGGAGAAGAAGGGCCAGATCATAATGGATCAGATGTTATTTTATGCTCCCGAGATGCGTTGGAAATAGACCAATGGGACATGGACTATGCGGCCGTTATTAAGGGTGCCTTTGATAAAATCCCGAAATCAGCTTATTCGAAAGTAGCCAAGTGGTCGGGAGTGAAGTTATACGAGATGTTCTTTCCGGGAAGCGGAAAGATATCAACAAAA
>JAZUGA010000110.1:0-21070 GCA_045640945.1 Lachnospiraceae bacterium
TCCATTAATGTCACCGATAACGTCGCCCATGTAATCGTCCGGAGTGGTAACTTCGACTCTCATAATAGGCTCTAAAAGAACTGGGTCTGCTTTCTGCATTGCATCCTTGAATGCAAGAGAACCTGCAACATGGAATGCCATTTCAGAAGAGTCAACTTCATGGTAGGAACCATCAAATACCGTAGCTTTGATGCCCAGAACAGGGAATCCTGCAAGAACACCAGCTTTTGCTGCTTCTTCGATACCTTCGCCGACTGCCGGGATGTATTCTTTTGGAATCGCACCACCAACAACTTCGTTAACAAACTCGAATGTCTTTTCTGCATTCGCGTCCATAGGCTCGAAACGTACTTTACAATGTCCGTACTGTCCCTTACCGCCAGACTGCTTAACATACTTGCTGTCAACTTCAACGGATTTCGAAAACGTCTCTTTATATGCAACCTGAGGAGCACCAACATTTGCCTCAACTTTAAATTCTCTTAAAAGTCGGTCAACGATAATCTCCAGATGGAGTTCGCCCATGCCGGCAATGATGGTCTGTCCGGTTTCAGCATTTGTATAAGCACGGAATGTAGGATCTTCCTCTGCAAGCTTTGCTAAAGCTTCGCTCATCTTGCCCTGGCCAGCTTTGGTCTTAGGCTCGATGGCTACTTCGATAACAGGCTCTGGGAATTCCATGGATTCTAAGATTACCGGGTGTTTCTCATCACAGATGGTGTCACCAGTGGTTGTGTTCTTGAATCCAACTACAGCTGCAATATCACCAGCATAAACTTTTTCCAGTTCTGCTCTGTGGTTTGCATGCATCTGCAGGATACGTCCAGCTCTTTCCTTCTTATCTCTGGTTGCATTCAGAGTATAAGAACCAGATTCCAGTGTTCCTGAGTAAACACGGATGTATGCTAATTTACCAACAAATGGGTCGGTCATGATCTTGAATGCTAATGCTGCAAAAGGTTCTTCGTCGGAAGATTTTACAGTAATTTCGTTACCGCTTAAGTCAGAGCCTACGATGTCTGGAACATCGGTTGGGGCTGGCATGTATTCGATAACTGCATCAAGTAATTTCTGAACGCCCTTGTTTCTATATGCGGTTCCGCAGCATACAGGAACAACTGTACATTCGCATGTACCTTTTCTTAAAGCTGCCTTTAATTCTTCGGTTGTAGGAATTTCATCCATGAGGAATTTTTCGGTCAGTTCTTCATCTAACTCACAGATCTTTTCGATCATTTCGGAGCGGTACAGCTCGGCTTGTTCTTTCATATCATCCGGAATTTCGGTGATAGAAATGTCTTCGCCTTTTTCATCGTTATAAATGTAGGCCTGCATTTCAAATAAATCGATAATGCCCTTAAAAGTATCTTCTTTTCCGATTGGGAGCTGAATAGGTACAGCATTTTTGCCCAGACGGGTTTTGATCATATCTACGGCATTATAGAAGTTTGCTCCCATGATATCCATCTTGTTGATGAATGCCATTCTAGGAACGTTATATTTGTCTGCCTGTCTCCATACATTTTCAGATTGTGGCTCAACGCCGCCTTTTGCACAGAAAACACCTACAGCTCCGTCAAGCACTCTCAGCGAACGCTCAACTTCTACTGTGAAATCAACATGTCCCGGAGTATCAATGATATTGATACGATGTTCTTTTGCACCAGGTGCATTTTTGTTCTCTTTCTGCAGAGTCCAGTGGCATGTTGTGGCTGCGGAAGTTATAGTAATACCTCTCTCCTGTTCCTGCTCCATCCAGTCCATGGTAGCAGTACCTTCGTGAGTGTCCCCAATTTTATAATTCACTCCGGTATAATAAAGGATACGCTCTGTAAGTGTAGTCTTACCGGCATCGATGTGAGCCATAATACCAATATTACGAGTACGCTCCAGTGGATATTCTCTTCCTGCCAAGGTATTTCCTCCTTACTAGAATCTGTAATGTGCGAAAGCTTTGTTTGCTTCTGCCATTCTGTGCATATCTTCTTTTCTCTTAACAGATGCACCAGTTTCGTTTGCTGCATCAAGAATTTCGTTAGCTAATCTTTCTTCCATAGTTTTCTCAGATCTTGCACGTGAGAAATTGGTTAACCAACGAAGGCCTAAAGCCTGACGTCTGTTTGGAGCTACTTCGATAGGAACCTGATATGTAGCACCACCGATTCTTCTGGCTTTAACCTCTAATGAAGGCATAACATTGTTAAGTGCAGTTTCAAAAACCTCGAGAGCTGGTTTTCCTTCCTTAGCTTCGATTCTTGCAAATGCACCGTAAACGATTTTCTGTGCTACGCCCTTCTTACCATCTAACATAATGTTATTGATAAGCTTTGTTACTACTACGCTGTTGTAAAGCGGATCCGCTAAAACAGATCTTTTTGGGGTATGTCCTTTACGTGGCACGTTTCTTCCCTCCTTAACTACAATTTTTGTTAAATCATCGGTACTCACTTTTTGTGTCGGTGCCATCGGACAATTTAGAAATATTAGAATAGAATAATATGTCTTTTTGATTGTCTTTCGGCAACCATCTTCAATTGTAAGTAAAAAATTTGCTATCAGCTGAGCCTGAAATTATTTTTTCTTAGGTCTCTTTGCGCCGTATTTAGAACGAGCCTGTCTACGGTCTGCAACACCTGCTGTATCCAATGTACCTCTGATAACATGGTATCTTGTTCCTGGTAAATCCTTAACACGACCGCCACGAACTAATACAACGCTATGCTCCTGAAGGTTATGTCCTTCGCCTGGGATATAGCTTGTTACTTCGATACCGTTTGAAAGACGAACTCTTGCGATTTTTCTAAGAGCTGAGTTAGGCTTCTTAGGAGTTGCTGTCTTAACTGCTGTGCAAACGCCACGCTTCTGTGGTGAAGGAACGTCTGTAGTCTTCTTATGAAGAGAGTTAAAGTTCTTCTGAAGAGCTGGAGCGTTAGACTTCTTAGCTTCTGTCTGTCTTCCTTTTCTAACTAACTGGTTAAATGTTGGCATATTATTCTCCTTTCTTAGAAATATTATGCTCCTGCATCTGATGTAAGTAGATTCGTCAGTCCTGTGCAGGATTATTTTTTTGCGCAACGACAAATTCGCGTATCGACGCGCCCGATTATTATAGGTAATCGTCAGGTAAAAGTCAATAACTTGTTGGAAGAAAATTTGTTGAAAATTAAAGATTTTTTCGGAGTTTTCCGACGCTCCGGGAAGGCATTTTACCAGAAGATTTTTTCGATGTCTACACGATGGAAACGGTCAGGAAATATACTCGTTCCACCCCCGCCTTTTTCAGGACGCGGGCGCACTCATTCAGCGTCACTCCGGAGGTGTAGATATCATCAATCAGCACCACGGTTTTGTACCGGTTCGCTTCCGTGGCGGCAAAGGCATGATACATGTTTTTCGAACGGCTGGCAGGGTCCAGTTTTCTTTGGGGCAAGGTGGAATGGATCCGGACCAGAAGATGATTGTCCACCGCTATTTCCAGTCCGTCCTGCGCCAGCCAATAGGCCATCTTTTCCGCAATCCGTTCTGCCTGGTTATAGCCTCTGCGTTTTTGTCTCTTTTTATGCAAGGGCACGGGAATCAGGGCCTGCACCTTCCAGATTTCCAGCTGCCGGGCGAAATAACGGGCCATGGCATGGCCCAGGAAGTCCGCGTTATCCCTCCGGTTATGGAATTTCAGGTCATAGATGATTTTCCGGGCCGCATCGTCATGGAGCAGCATGCCCCAGCCCCGGTCAAAATATCTTTTCTTTCCTTTGCAGTCTTCACAAAGCTCCTCTTCTTCGTCTTCTAACGTTTTCGAGCAGCACATGCAGCGGGGCTGGTCCGGAAAGGTCAGCTCTTTTAAGCACATTTCGCAAAGGAAAGGGGGCTTTTCCGCGTCTTTCATCGGTTTCTTAAGGATTTGCCCACATAAGGGACAAACCCGTGGAAAAAGCAGGCTGGCAGCCTTTGCCACCAGCTTCTTCGCTTTCTCTGTATTTTTCTTATTTGTCATTGGAATATGGTTTCAGCAGATTTTGCTGAAAAGATGGAATAAGTTTTTCTTGCCGAAAGATACGGCATTTTACGGATTCGGAGAGAAAACCCTACCAGATGGTTCCCTTTAGTTCCTTGAAGTCTTCCTTCAGTCCGGAGTAACGCTTCATTTCTCTGACGTTTGCAATCATGCGCTGAACTGTTTCCTCGCTGCCTACGATGCAGACGCAGGTTTTGGCTCTGGTTACGGCCGTGTATAAAATGTTCCGGTTCATTAAAAGCTCCGGGCCGGAAAGCAGAGGCAATACTACTGCCGGATATTCGCTTCCCTGGGATTTGTGGATGGTGGCCGCGTACGCCAGCACCAGTTCTTCCAGCTGCTCAAAGTCGTAGATGACATGTTTGCCATCGTCGAACTTTACGCCCACGGTGCGGGTGTGTTCATTGATTTTCTCAATAACGCCGATGTCGCCATTGAATATGCCTTTTCCTGTGTCGTACACAAAGCCGGTTTTCGTATGCATTTCCCATTCAAGATTGTAGTTGTTCTTGATGTGCATTACCTTGTCGCCTTCCCGGAAAACGTCGTTGCCCACCGGAATTTCGTCTTTCGTTTTGTCTGCCGGGTTCAGGTTTTCCTGCAGGAATTTGTTGATGTAAGCGACGCCCAGGGAGCTTTTCTTTGCCGGTGCCAGCACCTGAATCTCGCTTATGTCCGCCTTTACGTAGGACGGCAGTTTATCCCTTACCAGTCCCAGAACTGCCGATAGTACAGCTGGGGCGGAGTCTCGCTTTATGAAAATGAAGTCCTTGCTGTTGGTTTTTAATTCAATCGGTTCGCCGTGATTGATTTTATGGGCGTTTACGACGATGTCGCTTTCTTCTGCCTGGCGGAAAATTTTCGTCAGTTTTACGGTGTTGAAGCAGCCGCTGTCGATAATGTCCCGGAGCACATTTCCTGCGCCAACGGACGGCAGCTGATCCACGTCACCCACCAGAATCAGTCGGGTTCCTGGCTCAATGGCTCTCAGCAGAGCGCTCATTAAGAACATGTCCACCATGGACATCTCATCGATGATAATAACGTCTGCCTCCAGCGGATTGTCTTCGTTCCGGTCAAAACGTGCGCCGGCGGAAGTGTCGGTCAGTTCACCCGAAAGGTCCAGCATGCGGTGAATGGTTTTCGCCTCACAGCCGGTAGCTTCCGTCATGCGCTTCGCCGCACGGCCGGTCGGAGCCGCCAGCAGGATTTCTTTATAGTCCTGTTCAAAATATTTAATGATTGAGTTGATGGTGGTAGTTTTTCCTGTGCCAGGTCCTCCGGTAATTACCAGAACGCCGGAGTTGACCGCCTGTTTTACCGCATCTTTCTGCAGCTGATCCAGCGTGATTTTCTCGCTGGCTTCGACTTTCTTAATGCGCTCTTCAATCTGCTCGTCCGGCACATCACCTTTCAGATTCAGCTGGTGCAGCATTTTTGCAATGCCCAGCTCTGTATAATAGTAGGCGGAGTAATAAATCTCCCCTGTCCCTTTTGCAACAAGCTTTCGCTCGATGGCCAGGTCCATCAGGTTCCTCTCGATATCCCCTTCCGTTATTTCCGGCACATCATCCATAACGACGGGCTGGAGGGTTTCCATGGTCCGGCGGATGAGCACTTCCTTTGGAAGATACACATGTCCTTCGGAGGAAGCGGCTTCTACTAATTCATGAACGATACAGCTGCGGATACGAAAATCGGAATCCGGTGCGATGCCAGCCTTGAAGGCGATTTCATCGGCCTTGCGGAAGCCGATGCCTAAAATATCGTCCGCTAACTGATATGGATTTTCGCGTATGATCTGGTAGACCATGCCCTCGTACTGATTGTAGATTTTTACGGCCAAAGCATTGCTGATTCCCAGCTCTCCTAAGAAAATCAGGGCGTTTCTCAAGTCCTTCTTTTCTTCCTGCTGGGCCGCGATTTCCTGGGCTTTATTCATGGAGATGCCCTTTACTTCCGACAGCCGCTCTGGTTCTTCATCCAGAATCCTTAAGGTGTCTTCGCCGAAATGTTCCACGATGCGATGGGCCGTTACCTGGCCGATGCCTTTGATGGCGCCGCTGCCCAAGTAACGCTCGATGGCATAGATGTCCTGAGGCATGATGCTTTCGTAGGAAGAGACTTTAAACTGCTCTCCATAGGTCGGGTGAAATACAAATTCGCCCGTCAGTTCCAGGTACTCTCCCTCATCCAGAAAACGAAAAACGCCTACGCAGACTGTCTCGCATCCGTTCTCTTCCACGTTGAGCACAGTGTAGCCGTTTTCTTCATTCCGATATATGATTTTGTCTACATACGCCTTAAATTTTTCCATACAAAATTATTATAAAATGCCCCCTGGGTTTTTTCAATCAACATAACTTCGCTTTTCCCCATATCATATATCGTTCAGCCACCTTTTCTGACTTTCTGCGAAAACACCGAGGTATGTACGCCCATCCTCCTATGCCACTGCGAGAATGTGGGGTTATGTACACTTATTCTCTTGCGTCACTGCGAGAATGTGAGGTTATGTACGCTTATTCTCTTGCGCCACTGCGAGAATACGGGGTTATGTACGCTTATTCTCTTGCGCCACTGCGAGAATGTGGGGGTATGTACGCTTTAGCCACAGTTTTTATCGTTTTATTCAGTTATATCCGTACACGCCTTCACTTTTTCGCATATGTTCTCAGTTCCATCCGTACACGCCTTCACTTTTTCGCATTCGTTCTCAGTTCCATCCGTACACGTCTTCACTTTTTCGCATATGTTCTCAGTTCCATCCGTACACGCCTTAAGCTTTTCGCTGCCAAACAGTCAATTGACCGCCCTTAAACAGATCCGCAAATACTTCTCTTCTTTGAGGCAGATATTTTTTGAAATAATCATAATCTTTTCGCATACCCAACTCTTTTCGGACCGAAAAAAATAAATTGTCTAACGAATCTAAATCCTTTAAATCATCCTTTACCACAGGAAACACTTTATACCCTGACATTTGCAGTGCTCTATATTTTTTCTTATCGTATGCATACTGTTCCGCATTTCCATGCACAGCGTCACTATCATATTCTATAATTACCTTTTGTT
Source organism: Lachnospiraceae bacterium (assembly GCA_045640945.1). Lineage (GTDB taxonomy): Bacteria > Bacillota > Clostridia > Lachnospirales > Lachnospiraceae > RGIG5612. The sequence goes on from JAZUGA010000110.1 coordinate 7,091, forward strand.
TCGGCCAAACAATATCGCAGTTACTTTTATCAGCCTTTAAAAACTCACTTGCTTCCCTATTATGCCAAATATCATAATTCAGAGACCCTTCTGGCGTTCCATATCCTCCAGAATGTTTTGGTATCCTTGCAATAGCTGACAATTTACTTTCTATTGGCGAATAGGAATTATCCGATATGCATTTTGCAATCCGAAAAGCCTTATTGACATAAGGCGTATATTTCTCATTCGAAAGATATTTTAAAATTGCATTTTTAGTGACTGGTGCCAATCGTGTTCTCTGACAAAAAGAACTGTCCTCATCATAGACATAAATGGCGCATAGGTTATTCCCTATTTCAACACACTGAGCAAAAGAATAATCCTTTGTTGCCCGCAAGAAACAATACTCCGGCGTTGCCACGAATACAAGGCTCTGGTCGAGCTTCGGAATCAGGCTGGTATCTAGCTGAATAAAGCTATTCGGCGGAAGATATTTGGGTCTAATATAGTTTCTGAATATTTTGTAATTATCGCGGTGTTTTTCTCTCGATGTCATAAATGAAACCGGAGCAGATAGTCCCAGATTCAAAGTGAGTTCTTTTGCAGCCATCTTAAGATCTGGTGCTTTTATTATTTCCGGGATATTTTCTAATTTCCTTTTTTCCAGAACGTATTTATCTGTGTCAATGTTGGTTCCGTTCAGCCAAAATTCCAAGGCCGTAGGATACGTAATAACTAGTAGTTGAGACATTGTTCTCCTTTCTAAAAGTTTTTTGATTAGGGAATATGTGAAATGGAATTGAATAGAATAAGAGGCTTGAAGAATGCCGGAAGTTGAAAAATGAAAAGAATTTACTTTCCGTCAATAATATCACAAGAAAAAGTAAACACAACCCGTTTACAAAACATTGCTAAAATTAGTTTTTGCAATTTTGGGGGCAGGCAGCCGCTGGGCTCATTTCGCGCAAAAAAGGGAACCGGAGACCGGTTCCCTTTAAAATCTGTCAAATCAGTACTTCTTATTTGAAGAAGAACTCAAGGATGCTTGAGCAACCTAATGCATTAAATACGCTCAGGAAAGCTGGAACGAATACTAATGAAACGATTGTCATAAGCTTGATTAAGATGTTGATAGAAGGACCTGATGTATCTTTGAATGGGTCACCAACTGTATCACCAACAACTGCTGCTGCGTGTGCGGATGAACCTTTACCACCATGTTTTCCACCTTCGATGAACTTCTTAGCGTTATCCCATGCACCACCTGCATTACTCATGAAGATAGCCATAAGAACACCAGATACTAAAGAGCCAGCAAGCAGACCGCCGAGAGCTTCAACACCAAGTAAGAACCCTACGATGATTGGAGCAACGATAGCGATGATTGCAGGAACTACCATCTGTTTCAGAGCTGCGCCTGTAGAAATAGCAACGCATTTCTTGTAGTCCGGAGTGCCTTTGCCTTCAAGGAGGCCAGGGATCTCTCTGAACTGACGACGAACTTCTTCGATCATATGGTTAGCTGCTTTAGATACAGATGACATTGTAAGTGCTGAGAAGATGAATGTTAACATACCACCAATAAGGAGGCCGATAACTACGTTTGCATTTAAGATATCGATCTTAAGAGCTTCTGCTGTTCCCTGGTCAACTTTGTCAGCAAAGCTTGTGAACAGAGCCAGAGCTGTAAGAGCTGCAGAACCAATAGCAAAACCTTTACCGATAGCAGCTGTTGTGTTACCAACGGAGTCTAACTTATCGGTAATGTTACGAACGTCTTCTTCAAGACCAGCCATTTCGGCAATACCACCAGCATTGTCAGCGATTGGGCCATAAGCATCAACTGCAACTGTGATACCAGTTGTTGAAAGCATACCAACTGCTGCAAGAGCGATTCCGAAAATGCCCATTAACATGTAAGAAACAAAGATTCCGATGCAGATCAGGATGATAGGAAGAACTGTGGATCTCATACCAACGGAAAGACCGGAAATGATTGTTGTAGCAGCACCAGTCTCAGACTGTTTTGCGATTTCTTTAACGCTGCCATATTTGTCAGAAGTGTAAACTTCTGTAAGAGTACCAATCAGTAAGCCAACTACGATTCCGGCAACGATTGCGATAGCAGGTTTCACATTGCCAAGGAAGCAGATGGAGAAGATGAATGCGCAGATGATAACAACTGCTGCAGAAATATATGTACCAATGTTCAGAGCAACCTGTGGGTTGGAGCCTTCTTTTGTACGTACGAAAAGTGTACCAATAATAGAAGCGATCAGACCAACTGATGAAATCAGAACTGGGAATAATACGTATGGGCTGAATGCAGCACCTGCGCCGCCGCCTGCGTATACAACACCAAGAGTGATAGCTGAAATTAAGGAACCTACATAAGATTCGAAAAGGTCAGCACCCATACCAGCAACGTCACCAACGTTATCACCAACGTTATCAGCGATAACTGCAGGGTTACGTGGGTCATCCTCAGGGATACCAGCTTGAACTTTACCTACAAGGTCAGCACCAACGTCAGCAGCTTTGGTGTAGATACCGCCGCCAACACGTGCGAACAGAGCGATAGAAGAAGCGCCCAGTGAGAAACCGAACATTACATCAACATTACCAGTGATAAAGTAAATAGCACTAACACCTAAGCAACCAAGACCAGCAACACACATACCCATTACAGCGCCGCCTTTGAAAGCAACACCTAATGCACCGTTCATGCCAGTATTTTTTGCTGCTGCAGCTGTTCTAACGTTAGCCTTTGTAGCTACGCTCATTCCAAAGTATCCAGCCAGAACTGAGAAAGCAGCACCAATAAGGAAGCAAAGCGCTGTTACCCAGCTAATTGCGAAACCAAGGATAATGCCTAAAACGATTACGAAAATAACAAGGATCTTGTACTCTGAGAACAGGAAAGCTCTTGCGCCTTCAGCGATAGCAGAAGCGATTTCTTTCATTCTGTCTGTTCCCGCATCCTTTTTAGAAACGACAACGGCAAGAATAAGTGCATAGATTAATGCAACAACGCCGGCGCCGATTCCGCACCACATTAATGCGTTCATTTTGTTTTTCTCCTTTTTAGTTTATTTACATTTAAATAAAAGTCGTTAACATTTCTATTTTATTCAATACAACCGATTAGTCAACCTTTACTTGACATTCTCTTGATTTTTCTTTGTCCAAAATAGAAACATTACCAAAATCAGTACATCAGTCACAGTATATCCCTTCGGGATTGCATTGCGGTCTTCGAATGCGCCTCGTACAGGCACGGCCCATTCTCCTCGTCGCTCAAGTAAAAGGCCGCTCAGTTTCCTGAGCGGCTTGTAACCTTTGTACTATTGCAGATGGAATTATTCCATTCCGTTAACTGCTTTAGCCAATCTTGAAACTTTACGGGATGTCATGTTTTTATGATATACGCCCTTTGTTTCTGCTTTGTCTAATTCAACTGTAGCGAGTCTCAGTGCCTCAGCTGCTGCTGCCTTATCGCCAGCATCGATAGCTGCATAAACTTTTTTGATAGCTGTCTTTGTCTTAGACTTGATAGCTTTGTTTCTGTCTGCTCTTTTCTGATTTACTAAGATTCTCTTTTTTGCTGATTTAATATTAGCCAATTTAATTACCTCCACATTTTGCGGTTACTTTCGTCCGGTTTTCCTGAGAGAGTGGTTGGAAAGCGCCGAACTCTACTCTCTTTAAGTATGCGGACTTAACTTAAAGAGCGGTGTTATTTTAGTACACGGAAATTTGCTTGTCAATAAAAGATATGGAAAATGTTGAAAAATAAAGCTTTCTTACAAATAAAAAAGCACTGGCTATTAACCAGTGCTTTCTGCGGATAACAGGAGTTGAACCTGCATGAGTGTTACCTCACATGGACCTGAACCATGCGCGTCTGCCTATTCCGCCATATCCGCATGTCGTAGGTTTCCCTTACGTACTGACGGATTATACTACATAATAGTATTATCTATCAAGTATAATTTTTCTTTTCTTTCAATCATTTCATCAATTCGCGAAATATACTCGGAAATATTGCTCACATTTTCGCATCGGAGGATCTTTGTCAGGGCATGATTGCCACGATTTGGGTTCGGAACCGCTTTATCCAGAACCAGCTTTGTGGAGGCTCCGGCGCCGACTGCTAAGATGCTGTGGATTTCCTCCATAATCAGAATATTGTACAGGCACTCCTTGCCCGGCGCAGCGTAGCCGGTATTTTCAAAGTTTCCGGCAATGCCCTTCTGGCGGTAAAGATAATACGGTTTCATGCCCATGTTCTTTGCCGTTTCCGCACCCAGCTTCAGCATTTCCTCTACAGTCTCGGCCTCCGTCGTCTGCTTCGCCATTTCTGCCGTGCGCTTAATGCTTAAGGAATGGACCGTAAGGCAATCCGGTTTCAGGGCCGCAACTTTTTCCAGCGTATCTGCTGCCTCTTTCGTTCCTTCCTGTGGAAGGCCCATGATTAAATCCATGTTAATGTTGTCGAAGCCGCAGCTGCGGGCCAGTTCCATGGCTTCTTTTATTTTGCCGGCTTCATGTTTTCTGCCGATTCGTTTTAAGGTCTCATCCTGCATGGTCTGCGGATTCACGGAAATTCTGGTTACGCCGTATTTTTTCGCCACTTCCAGTTTTTCCCGGGTAATTGTGTCCGGCCGGCCTGCCTCTAAAGTGAATTCCATCTGGGAACAGGTATTTTGCTTATTTGCTATTTCAGCATCATATGCCTCCGACGTTAAAAAAGTTTTTTGGATATGTTTTAACAGCCGTTCCAGCTGAGGCGCGGTCAGAGTCGTCGGCGTTCCGCCCCCAATATAAACAGTCAGGAGTTTTTTCTCTTTGCACAGCCGGGCGATTGCATCCAGCTCCTTGATCACGCAGTCCAGATAATCATCAATTACATTCACGTAGTCTGCAATTGCTCCGGAACTGAAGGAGCAGTAAGTGCATATAGTCGGGCAAAACGGAATATTTACATATAAAGAATAGGTGTCCGTTATTTTAAGTTGGCCCGTGGCGTCTGCTGGATTCTGACTGGTTGCTTCGATGGACAGGTCTTCGCCGTTCTGGTGTGTTGCTTTCTCCATCAATTCTTTTACCAGCATCCATTCCCTCTGCGCCACATCGTAGGCCAGGGCCGCTTTTTCTTCGCTGACAAAACGGTTTTCAGAAAACCAGGTAATAAAGTCCGCGCGGCTCATGCCTTCCTGAACCTTCTCCATGGAAAGTTTGGTCGGGCGGACGCCGGTCAGCATGCCCCATGGCAAACTCTTTCCCGTTTCCTTTTCCAACATTAAATAAACATCTGCCGGCTTCCATCCATTTTCCGCGAAATTTACTTTCACTTCTTCGTTTGGATAAAACGCCTTGCCGATGTTGTAGGCTGTGTAAGTATTCTTTTGGCTGTCTGTTGTAATGTTGATCATTCTATTCCAGTGATAAGGCGGCCTTCTCAGGCACGTCACAGTTTTTTCTATGCTTTTATCAAATATGGCCACTCTTTTATTCGATACCTTTATCATAATGGCCGCCGTTATATACTACGGCGCCTGGATTTTTCAAAATTGCCTCCGTTTCTTTGCCGCTCTCCATAGTGAAATCAAACAGCAGGTTCTCGTAATCCTCCTGCGCCCTGGAGAAAATACAGGTTGGCTCTTCGCGATAAATGACGCTGTAACATTCCCGGCAGTTGCTTGCGCAAATGTAGTTCTCGCCGTTTTCATCCATGAACGGAAGCACCGGATTCATCTGGATTTTGTTGCCCGCCTGTTTGCTGCAACGTCCGTAATTTTTATTCAGGCACTGGGCAGTAATCATCACCGCCTGATGGCCATAAACCTTCAAAATAAAATCTGCTGCTGGTTCATTTTTTCTCAGCTGATTTAGTTCGTCCTTGTTCAGTTCATCGCTGAGGATGAATTTCATGTCCGGCACAAAACTCCGGTACAGCTCCAGCGCCGGTTTATTGTATGCATAAAGGAAGGCGTCGCCAATAATTTCAAAGTCTTTTCCAAAGAAGCCTTCTCCTGGCTCGTTCCCGGTCGTCTCTTCACTTGCAGAAGCTTCTGCATTTTTTGCCGAAACCACCATGCCCAGCTCATCCAGATTCTTAATGACGATTCCGTCAAAGTCTTTGGCAAACCGCAAATATTTTTCCGCCGTCGGATTTCTTAAAACGTCCGGCAGCTGGTAATAAATTTTTCGGCTCTCATTTTTTAATAAGCGTACCTGCTTCCGCAGGAAATCTTCTGAAGCAAGACCAAAGTCCACAATGATGCAGTCCACAGACAAAGCGTCACTGTTCACAACGCTTACAAACTGATCTTTTGTTTTTACTCTTGTCCATGTACTCATATTATTCTCAAAATGCTTCGTTTTCTTCTCGCTGATTTTGTCGATGTTCTCGCTGCTGCTTGAGAAAACGATTTTTCTCGCTCGCCGCTGCTTGGAAAATCGGTTTTTCTCGCTCGCCGCTGTTTGGGGAATCGATTTTTCTCTACGGTCTTCTATATTTCTCCACCAATGCCTGCTTGAACTGGTTCAGGGCTTCCCGCCTTAAATTGTTGAATTCGCTCATCTGCACGAAAATTCCGTCCTCGATATCGGTGGAAACGGAAACCAGTTTTACATTGGTTCCTCCGGTTTTGTTCATTTTCTGTAAAAGCTGATCTGTTTCTGTTGGCGCTTTCTGGGCTGCCTCGACAATCGGTCCAAAAGTTTCTGTGAAGAAACCAGCGTCCGCTGCCCAACCGGCCTTGTTTGTCCAGCCGTCCTTTCCCGCAGCCCTTCTTTCCATCGGTCTTTCGGAAATTCGGATTTTCATCGGCTGACCAACTTTCGCTTCAATAAGGCAGTCGGCTTCCATCTGTTTTTCCGGCTTCAGGATTTCTTTTTCAATTTCCGAAATCAGCTGATTGTTTCTGGTGCGGAATACTTTCTGGCCTTGCCGGATCCGTTTAAAATCTTTTCCATTTAAAATGATGGTCTGACCTGGCGCACCGTTTACGTTAGTTGTCAGCTCTACGCTCTTTCCGTCTTTTCCCGTGGACACGGATTTGTCGTCCCGGATTTCCAGAACGTCCGAAGCTGTAACCGCCTCCCTCAGTTTTATCGATACATGTGGTGGCGCCACTTTTTCGATTCGGCCGATCAAAAGCCCCGCATGATTCGGGCGCTTCGGCTCCGTCATTTCCGGTCCTTTTGCCGTAAAGTAATAGCCGGTATAAAAGCCTCCGAGATTGTAAATATCCATCATGTCCTTCATCAGCGGCTCTCCCAATTTCTCGTATTTTTTCAAAGCTTGTTCCAGCGCAGGCCCTGATTTCTGATTTGACAAGGCTTTGTCCTCTGGATGCTTATTGTCCGGGCTAATTTTTCCCGTTTCTTCCTTCATCGCCGCCTTCAGCTCCAGCCAATAATCCCTCGCCTTTACATAAGCCTGAGTTGTGGCCGCAACATAAGAAGGATTTTTCATTCGGCCCTCAATTTTAAAGGAATCAATGCCCGCGTCGATGAGCTGCGGAAGAACGCCTAAGGTACACATGTCCTTCAGACTCATAATGTATTCCCGGGCAAACTTCACGTCGCTATTTCCCTTGGCTTTTTTCCCAGTGGAGCTTCCCAGCTTCGCGTCTTTCAATATTTCGTAGCACTGGCGGCAAGGCTGTGCGCAGCGTCCCCGGTTTCCGCTTCGGCCTCCTTTGAATCCGCTGAAGAGGCATTTGCCGGAGTAGGCGTAGCACATGGCTCCATGCACGAAAGTTTCGATTTCTATATCAACTTTTTCTTTGATTTTTTTAATTTCCGAAAGGCTCAGTTCCCGGGCCGGAACCACACGGGTGAAGCCCATGTTTTTCAGAAGAGCCGCTCCGTACTCCGAAGAGATGCTCATCTGGGTGCTGCCATGAAGAGGCAGATCCGGGAATGTTTTCGAAAGTATCTGAATTACGCCAACGTCCTGAACGATGATTCCGTCCACGCCGGCTTGATAGAACGGCCGGATATATTCCGCAAGATTAGGAATTTCATCCGGCTTCAGAAGGGTGTTGACCGCCATGTATAATTTCACACCAAAAAGATGGCAATAATCGATTGCCTTTAAGAGTTCTTCCTGATCAAAATTTCCTGCGTAAGCGCGGGCAGAAAACTGGCTGCCGCCAACATAGACGGCATCGGCGCCGGCCTTAACGGCGGCGTCCAAAGCCTCCCAGGTTCCTGCCGGAGCTAAAATTTCCGGTCTCATTACAGCAGATGTGCTCTCATATAGTCTTCGTCTATCGGAAGCAGATACTTCGGTGCAATGTCAAATACGGTCTTGCATCCGGTATCGCCAGCCTGATTCATCTTGTATGCTGCTCTTGCGAAAGCCATGATAACGCTGGTCGTAAACTGTGGGTTGGAATCCAGCTTCAGGCTATATTCGATGACATGTTTATTTTCATGATCTGCGCCAGTAGCACCGGTACGGAATACGAATCCGCCGTGTGGAATTCCGCTGTGGTCGCGGTCCAGTTCTTCCTGGGAGATGAAATGAACGGTTGTATCATAATCTGCGAAGTAGTTCGGCATGGTTACGATTTCTTCTTCCACCTTTGCAGCGTCTGCGCCTTCTTTCAGTACGACGAAGCACTCTCTGGTGTGTTTCTGACGAGTGGTCAGTTCTGGATTTTCGCCGGCGCGAACAGCTGCAATTGCCTCGTCAACCGGAATGGTGTACTGTCTTGCATCTGCAACGCCTTCGATTCTGCGAATTGCATCGGAGTGTCCCTGGCTTACGCCCTTGCCCCAGAATGTATAGTCATTTCCGTTTGGAAGGATTGCGTTTGCGTACAGTCTTGCAAGGCTGAACATGCCTGGATCCCATCCGCAGGAAATAATCGCGGTATTTCCGCCTTCTTTTGCAGCAGCATCTACGTTCGCATAGTGCTGTGGAATGTTCGCATGAGTATCAAATGTATCAATAACATTGAACAGTTTCGCATATTTTGGAGTCTGTTCCGGAAGGTCTGTTGCGCTGCCGCCGGCAACGAACATTACATCAATTTTTCCGACCCAGTTTTCCACTTCATCTACGGAATAAACGGGACATTTGCCCATGGTTTTTAATGTTTTCGGGTCTCTTCTTGTGAAAATGGCAACCAGTTCCATGTCTGGGTTTTCCTGAACATTTACTTCTACGCCGCGTCCGATGTTTCCGTATCCAACGATTCCTATTCTAATCATAATTTCCCTCTTTTCATTTGTTTTTTTCGGGTCATTCTGTCCATGTATTCCGTCAATTCTTTTTGGAAATTATAACCCTATTTTTTTTGATGTTCAATAAATATATGGCGCGTGGAAAAGACCTCTCTGCCTTTTTGTCTCAGAACTTTCCCCTGAAATTGCAATATTGACTTTCCTCTCTTCCTATTCTAAGATGTCCTCGGTGAGTTCGAAACCATCCTCACCTAAAACAAAACTACGGGAGATTCATATGAATAAAAAAAATGCATCGGGCAAAGGTTCGATGTTTCAGTCAAAATCCATCGCCATCGGCGGACTGGTGGCCGCAGTCTATGTAGTGGTCACGCTGGTTGTCTCCGCTTTCGGCCTTTCCTCAAATATCATTCAGATTCGTTTGTCCGAGGCTTTATGTATTATGCCCTGCTTTTGCACGGCAACGGTTCCTGGTCTGTTTGTGGGCTGTCTGATTTCCAATCTGATTGCCGGCGCCGGAATCTTCGACATTATTTTCGGAAGTCTGGCAACATTGATTGGTTCCATTGGCACATACCTCTTACGGAAGAACCGCTGGCTGGCCCCAGTTCCTCCTGTTCTCGCCAACGCCCTCGTGATTCCTGCAATTCTAGTCTATGGCTATGGCATTTCCATGAGCTATTGGCTGGCTGCTCTTTATATTTTCATTGGGGAATTCATTTCCTGCTACATTTTCGGAGAAATTCTGTATTCCGTGCTGAAGCGGAATTCTGATATTTTTAATTTTTGAAATTGTACCCTGTTTCCACCCTGTAGCCTGCGAAAATGTGGGGTTATGTACGCCTGCGTTTATGTCTCTCGGCGAAAAAGCTGAGAATAGAAAAGACCTTGAGAACTACATGTTCTCAAGGTCTTTCAAAAGTATGAGACTGCGGGGATTCGAACCCCGGACAACTTGATTAAAAGTCAAGTGCTCTACCACCTGAGCTACAATCCCATTTTGCATAGCCTGTTTATTATACACAAAACTTCAGCTAATGCAAATGTTATTTACAATGTTTTTTAACTTTCTTGTTTTCTGTAATCCAGAGGGCTTATTTACAAGTCCTATTTTTCTCTAGTTCTTTTTGCAAATCTAACCGCCATTTTACAGATCAAAATATTTCGCATACTCCTGTGGATGCGGAAGCTTGGAGAGTTCTGCATCTTCTGCCAGGTCATGAGCCACAATCAGTTCAATCAGTTTCTCTGAGAATACGCCGCCTTTGGTCAGATATTCATGGTCTGCTGCCAGCGCTTTTGCTGCCTCTGTCAGAGTTGCCGGAACACCGCCTAATTTTGCCTTTTCTTCTTCCGGAAGGTCGAAGAGACTGCAGTCAAAAGGACCCCATCCTTTTTCATGTGGATCGATTTTCTTTTCGATTCCGTCCAGACCAGCCATCAAAATTGCTGCGAAAGCATAATATGGATTGCAGGTTGCGTCCGGATTTCTCAGCTCAAAACGTTTGTGCATCGGGTCTTTTGCATAAGCCGGAATTCTTACAACGGCGCTGCGGTTTGCCATCGCATATCCGATTGTAACCGGCGCCTCAAAGCCCGGAATCAGTCTCTTGTAAGAGTTGGTGGACGGGTTGGTGATTGCACAGATAGAGGAAATGTGCTCTAACAGTCCGCCGATAAAGTAAAGAGCCGTCTGGCTCAGCTGACCATAACCGTTCTCATCATAGAAAACAGGCTGTCCGTCTTTTGTCAGCAGCATATGAACATGCATTCCATTTCCAGCCATGCCTGCGATCGGCTTCGGCATAAAGGTTGCGCACTTGCCATCTGCAAGAGCTTCATTCTTAATAACATATTTCGCAATCATGGTAGCGTCCGCCATCTGCATCATGTCGCCTAATTCTACTTCGATTTCCAGCTGGCCTGCGCCGCCTACCTCGTGGTGATGATATTTTACTTCTACGCCCCAATCGTCTAAGGAAAGAACCGCGCGGCTTCTCAGATCGTTATTGGTATCTCTCGGGAGAGACATATGATAGCCGTTCTGAGGACCGTTAATATAGCCTAAATTGTTGAAGTCCATGTCATTGTTCCAATGAGCTTCCTCGGACTCAATCGCAAAGCCCGTAGACTGTGGGCGGTTGTCATATTCCACGCCGTCAAATACATAAAATTCGTATTCCGGTCCAATCAGCATGCGGTCAGCGATGCCCGTTTCTTTCATGTATTCTTCTGCTCTTCTGGCAACGTTTCTCGGATACTGGTCAAAAGGAGTATTCTCCTGGCCGATTACCATGACATCGCCGTTCATGGATAACGTCGGGACTTCGTTATAATAGTCGACTACCGCACTTTCCAGATCCGGAATAAAAACCATGTCGCTGTTTTCTACCGGCGCATAACCATAGTTGGAGCCGTCGAAACCGATGCCGTACTTCATGGTGTCTTCATTAAAACGTTTTACCGGAATGGACAGATGGCGCCATCTTCCCTCGAAATCCGTCATTTTAAAATCAATAATTTCTATTTCTTCCTGTTCGCATAATTCAAGTATATCTTTGTAGTCTTTCATAGCTCGTCTCCTTTAATATTTCTTTCGGAAATCTTCTCGGGAAATACTTCTTCTCCCTGACCCAATTCCTTTATTTATTGCCCGCGCGCAGTAACTGCTCCAGGCGGTAACTCTGGTCATTATCAAATACGCCCATAACCGCTTTGTTGGACTCCGGCCATCCTTTTCCTCTGGCTACCTTGACCCGGTACCAAACCGGTTTGCTTTCAATCATAAGGCGGAAGTCTACAGAATAAGACTGGTTTTTGGAAAGCATGTCCTTCATATTGCTCTTGCTGAGCAGGGTGGTTGCGTAGCGCAGATCCTCCTTGGAAACATTTCCTTTCAGGAATTTCTCATTCTTTTTAAAGAACTCCTCGCCTTCCGGTTCCCAGCCGAACTTTTCGCCGAAAGTTTCTTCTTTTGCAAATAAGGTGTATTTTCCGGATTTTATATCAATATCGTAAACTGCCTTATAATCATCGTTTAATGTCAAAGCGCAGTTTGGATAGTTGGTTCCTTTCGTTTCTTCCGATACTGCCTCGGAAGGATTGTAATGGATCACTCTCAGGAAAAAGTTATCGTCCGGAAGCGGAAGCTGCATCTGCTGATACCAGCAGATAACGTTTACAACCATTCGCATGCAGATACGGTATAAAATATGAGTATCCGTATCTGGAAGTTCCCCCATTTCCTGTGCTTCCTGAAGGGCTCTGCACACTGCGCTCTTGCGGAACAGTTCATCCATTTCCTTCTGTTTCGACTGTGGAATTTCGCTGTCTCTTGCCAGTCTTAAAAGGAAGGCATACTTTACCGGTTCCTCCTGAGCCATTTTCTTTACATTATCAATTACAGAGTTCAAAGCTCCCGGCATCTTTTCGTCTTCCAAAGTTTCCGGGAACAGCAAGTCATCTGCAAAAGTTACAACCAGGCTGAATAAATTTTCTTTGCTTTTAAAGTTCTGGGAAACCAGTCCCTGGGAAACGCCGGCACGAGTGGCAATGCCCGACATTGTAGCCGAGCTGAAGCCTTTCTCTGAAAATTCATTTGCAGCGGCTTCTAATATTTTTATATCCGTGATTCTTCTTCGTTCTTTTTTTATCCCCATCTCCACCATTGTACTTCTCCAATTTGTGAATTTTGCTAATTTGCTCATTAGCGACTTTATTATATCATAGCCCTTTTTCCCTTTTCCACCCTCTTCATAGAAATTTCATATTTCTTTTTAATGTTTTATTTCCCTTCGCGCCCTTTCCGATGGGCGCGAAGGGCCTAAAACATAAATAAAGAAACATCAAATATATAAGAAAAGGGATGCCGAAAGGCATCCCTTAAACTCAGTATGATATAATTCGGAATTAGTGTTTTCCGTAAGTTCTTACAGTGTCGAACATTGCTTCAACATTTGCATGTGAGCAGTAGTCAAGTCCGCAAGACGGCTCGAAGATGAATCCGCCGCCAGGAGCACAGATATCGATCAGACGTTTTGTCTCATCAGCAACTTCCTGAGGAGTACCGAAGTTCATGATCTTAACGGAAAGTCCGCCAGCGATACAAGCTACATCGCCAAGTTCTTTCTTAGCTTCTGCCATGTCAACGGTCTCGAAGTGATAGTAAACTTTTCCTTTTGGAACATCCTTTAAGAATTTCAGTCTTGTGTTGTACTTGCCTTCTGTGAAGATGTAAGGAACTTTGCCAACTTCGATGATGGTTTCGATGATTTCCTGCAGATGTCTCCAGTAGTATTTCTCGTAGGTGTCATCGCTCATGAATCCATCCATTCCTTTATGCAGAGCCATGAAGATGAACTTGCCGTCGCCCTTGCCTTTGCCGGCACGGATCATAGCAAGAGTCTGCTCCTGAGCTTCTTCGATGTAACGTTCTACATCTTCTGGACGCTCATAAATGTCTGCTAAGGAGTTGATTGTTCCACGAAGTCCATCACTGTATGCGTCGAAAGGTACGCCTGCGCCGCCACCGGTGAAGATTGGGTAACCGTCTTCTTCAACTTCCTGTGCGAAAGCAGCTGCCTTTTTGTCGAATTCCATGTATTTGTCCTGAAGAGCCCAAATCTTCTTCATAGCTTCACGAACTTCTGGTTTAGAGAAAGATGCTACTGCAGATCTTGTTCCACCCATGGAGTACTGTAAATTCATACCTGTGAAGTCATCAAATAAAGAACTTACACGTGGAAGAGCTTTTGTTAAGGACCAACCAGTACGGTCTGAGCAGAACTGTTCGAA
>JAZUGA010000111.1:0-7543 GCA_045640945.1 Lachnospiraceae bacterium
AGAGCGGCCAAAGAAGCGGGAATCAAACCGATCATTGGCTGCGAAATATATGTAACCTCCGGTTCCAGATTTGACCGTGAGGTAGGCCAAGGTGATGGTCGTTATTATCACCTTGTTTTATTGGCAGAAAATAACGAAGGCTATAACAACCTGATGAAAATCGTCTCCCACGGCTTTACGGAAGGCTTCTACTACAAGCCGCGAGTAGACTATGAAATCTTAGAAAAATACCATGAAGGCATTATTGCCAGCAGCGCATGTCTTGCGGGAATCATTCCGAAGCTGCTGATGCGTGGTCATTACAAAGAGGCAGTAGATGAAGCGCTTCGTTTAGAGCGCCTTTTCGGAAGAGGCAACTTCTTCTTAGAGCTTCAGGACCACGGAATGCCGGAACAGAAAATGGTAAACTCCCAGCTTTTACGAATCAGTGAAGAGCAGGGAATCCCTCTGATTGCGACCAACGATGTCCATTACACCTTTGACACCGACGCCGAGGCTCATGACATTCTTCTTTGCATCCAGACCGGTAAGAAAATCGATGACAAGGACCGCATGCGTTACGAAGGCGGCCAGTATTACTTAAAGTCTCCGGAAGAAATGGCGGCTTTGTTCCCATACTCTCCGGAAGCAATCCAGAACACGGAAATCATCGCCAAGCGCTGCAACGTGGAAATCGAATTCGGCGTGCAGAAGCTGCCGAAGTACGATGTGCCGGCTCCTTACACCGCAGAAAGCTATCTGGAATACCTTTGCGAGAAAGGACTCAGGGAGCGGTACGAAAATTACCAGGACTATGAGGAGCGCCTTCACTACGAGCTGGAGACCATCAAGCACATGGGCTACGTGGATTATTTCCTGATCGTCTGGGATTTCATTAACTATGCAAAACAGAACGGCATTATGGTTGGTCCGGGCCGAGGCAGCGCCGCAGGAAGTATCGTTGCTTATTGCCTGGCCATTACCGATATTGACCCGATTAAATACAGTCTGATTTTTGAACGTTTCCTGAATCCGGAACGTGTTTCCATGCCGGATATTGACGTGGACTTCTGCTTCGAACGAAGAGGGGAAGTTATTGATTACGTTACAGAAAAATATGGCAAGGACAAGGTGGTTCAGATCGTAACTTTCGGAACCATGGCGGCGCGAAACGTCATCCGTGACGTAGGACGTGTCCTGAACATGCCTTATGGCGTGGTGGATCAGATTGCGAAAATGATTCCTGCGGAACTGAATATTACCATCGACAAGGCCATGACCAAGAACGAAGAGTTCCGGAAGGCTTACGAAAACGACGGACAGATTAAGTATCTGATCGATATGGCGCGACGTCTGGAAGGTCTGCCGAGACATTCCTCCATGCACGCGGCCGGCGTCGTAATTTCCCGTGAGCCGATCATGGAATATGTGCCTCTGTCCAGAGGCTCCGACGGCTCTATCGTTACCCAGTATGTTATGACCACGTTGGAAGAGCTGGGTCTTTTGAAGATGGACTTCTTAGGCTTGCGTACTCTGACAGTTATCCAGAATGCGCTGGCAATGGCAGAGAAGAACGTAGGTCTTTCCATCGACCTGAATTTAATTGATTACAACGACAAAAACGTTTTAGATATGATTGGCGCGGCAAAGACGGAAGGCGTGTTCCAGTTGGAAAGCGCGGGCATGAAGAACTTCATGCGAGAGCTTCGGCCGCAGAGCTTAGAGGACATTATCGCCGGCATCGCTCTTTACCGACCGGGCCCGATGGACTTTATTCCGAAGTACATTGCCGGAAAGAATGCCAACGGCGAAGTAAGCTATGACTGTCCGCAGCTGATTCCGATTCTGGAGCCGACCTATGGCTGTATTGTTTACCAGGAGCAGGTTATGCAGATCGTGCGTGACCTGGCTGGCTATTCCTTAGGCGGCGCGGATGTGCTCCGGCGTGCCATGTCCAAGAAGAAAGATTATGTCATGCAGGCGGAGAGAAAGCGTTTCGTTTACGGTGATCCGGAGACCAACGTTCCCGGCTGCGTAAATAACGGCATCAGCGAAGCGGTTGCCAACAAGATCTACGACGACATGATTGACTTCGCAAAATATGCGTTCAACAAGAGCCATGCGGCAGCTTACGCCATCGTTGCTTACCAGACCGCTTATCTGAAATTCTACTTCCCGGTAGAGTTCATGGCAGCGCTGATGACTTCCGTTATGGATAAGATTTCCAAGCTGGCGGAGTACATTCAGGAATGTAAGAGCATCGGTATCGAGCTTCTGCCACCGGATATTAACGAGGCAGAGAGCGGCTTCGCAGCCCGTGGCAAAAACATCCGTTACGGACTTTCCGCTATCAAAGGCGTAGGACGGAATATTATTGATGATATCGTAAGAGAAAGGAATGAGTTCGGACCTTACGAGGACATTTACGATTTCTGCCAGCGTCTGGCCAACAAGGACGTAAACAAGAGAGCCGTTGAGAATTTCATCAAGGCGGGAGCTTTCGATTCCTTCGGCATGACAAGAAAACAGCTGATCCATATTTATATGGACGTTATGGATAAAGTGGCAAACGACAAGAAGAGCGACATCAGTGGTCAGCTGAGCCTGTTCGATATTGCGGGCGAGGACCAGAAGAGCAGCTTCATGATCCGTGTTCCGGATGTGGGCGAGTTCGAACAGTCGGTTCTTTTAGAGTTTGAAAAAGAGGTATTAGGCGTATACATCAGCGGTCATCCGCTGAATGAGTACCGTGGCGTTATGGAGAAGAATGTAACCGCCCGTTCCATCGACTTCCTGGTGGACGACGAGAACAATGTAGTGGTAACGGACCAGTCCATGGCTACCGTCGGCGGCATTATCGCCAAAGTTACCGGCAAGTCCGCAAAGAACGGTCAGCCGATGGCTTTCCTGACCTTAGAGGACCTTTACGGCAGCATGGAAATCATCGTCTTCCCGAGAGATTACGCGAATAACCGTGCCCTGATTGCGGAAGGCAACAAGGTGCTGATTAAAGGCCGTGTTTCCGTAGATTCGGACTCCGATGGCAAGCTGATTGCCAGCCAGATTCTCGACATGAACAATATGGGCCGGGAGCTTTGGATCCAGTTCGAAGACCTGGAGGCTTACCAGCAGCATGCGAAATATATTAACGGTCTCAGCTCTGTAGACGAGTTACGGGGCGACGTACCAATTAAGATTTATCTGAGAAAAGAAAAGAAATTAAAAGTGATGCCGGATCAGTATTCCCTGAACCTGAACGACGATTTTCTGGTTGTCTTAAAGAATCGTTTCGGCAGCGAGAATGTAAAAGTTACGAAGAAAAAATAAAAATGATAGTTTCAAAAAGCAATAAACAACTGAAGGACATAAAGAAACTGATGGATTCCGCCAAGGCCCGCAAAGAGCAGAAGCTTTTTGTGGTAGAGGGCCTGCGTATTGTCCGCGAAGTTCCGGAAAATCTTTTAGAGAAAATCTATTTCTCCGAGAGTTTCTATGGAACCTGCGACAAGTCTCTGGTAAAAGGCGAGGAAGGCCGGAACTACGAAATCGTCAGCGACGAAGTATTCAAAAGCATTTCGGATACGGTTACGCCTCAGGGAATTTTGGCAGTAGTAAAGCAGCCGGAATATGAACTGAAGGATCTCGTTGGCGGAAAGCTTCTGGTCCTGGACGACATTCAGGACCCGGGAAATTTGGGAACCATGCTTCGTACTTCCGAGGCAGCAGGCGTTTCCGGCGTAATCATGAGCCAAGGCTGCGCAGATCTTTTTAATCCGAAGGTGATCCGCTCCACCATGGGAAGCGTTTTCCGCGTTCCGTTTTTAAAAGCCAACCTGATCAAAACTTTAGGTCAGCTGAAAAAGGAAGGATATAGGGTTTACGGAGCGGCTCTGGACGGAGCAGTTTTCTATAACGAGATTTCTTACGGCGAGAAGTCCGCAGTGGTAATTGGCAACGAAGGCAATGGAATTTCCAAGGAGGTTCTGGCAGCAGTAGACCAGAAAATTAAAATTCCGATGGCTGGTAAAGTAGAGTCTTTGAATGCCGCCATCAGCGCTGCTGTTATTTTGTATCAGCTGTAATTGTGACTGGAAATCCGGCATCGGCCGGAAAAGTCTGATGAAATTGTTACAAAATTTAATTGAATTCTGAAAGAACAAAAATAGTTAAAAATTAAATATTAAATAAATGTTACATGAACCGCGAAAAATGTTTTTTCGCGGTTTTTTCTATATTTAGACAAGAAAAATCAGGCAAAACACTAGATATGGGAGAGTTAAAAAATGTTACAAAAAAGTTGTTGACAGCGTCAAAATGTTACACTATAATCCAGAAAACTTAACAAATTTGTAACAAATAGAAATACTTTCGAAATAAAGCGTAAAAATATGAAGAAGAAAAGAAT
Organism: Lachnospiraceae bacterium; assembly: GCA_045640945.1. Lineage (GTDB taxonomy): Bacteria > Bacillota > Clostridia > Lachnospirales > Lachnospiraceae > RGIG5612. Next base: position 4,385 of record JAZUGA010000111.1, read on the forward strand.
TAACAAAAGAGCAATCACCGTCGGAATACTTACAGCAATCACCGTCTCCTTATTTGCATCCGTTTTAGTTGTATACGGAATGGACCGTGACATGAAAGCAGAGAGAGCAGCCTTCCTGGACAAGGTTGGTTCCCAGTGCGTTGTTTTTGATGATGTTAATGACGATATTCAGAAAAGTATTCCTATGGTTAAGACCGTTGATGCTGTTGACGTTGTAGCAGTAGCTGTAGAGGAAGTTCCGGAAGAGGAAGAAGAGTACTATGAGGAAGAGTACGAAGAAGATGCTTTCTACGGAGAAGACTATACTGGCATAATGGCAGAACAGTACAATTTAGGCACCGGCATTTATAATTTCAGCAGCCGTGACGCTTATGTTCTGGCATGCATCGTCAGCGCAGAAGTTGGTGATCAGGACTATGACTGCCAGTTAGCAGTGGCAAACGTAGTTATCCATAGAGGTTTAAATTTAGGCGGATGCCCAGGTGCAATCGAAGAGGCAGTTTACCAGCCATGCCAGTTTGAGCCAGCTTACACTACCATGCAGGACTTCTTAGCATATGGTCCACAGGAAGATGCCATCCGCGCTTCTCAGGACGCTTTAAGCGGAATCGACAACGTTCCTGGTTATGAGCATTTCTGCTACTACACAATCATGGATGGATATCTGGATTGTGACGGCGGCGTAATGATCGGTTCCGAATGGTTCTATTATTAAAAACATTTCTTCGTTAAGACGTATGCGTATGGCATACTCTGCAGAATGGAGTCAGTAATAGAAATATTGAACGATTCGCTTCCCAGCGATGTGATAAGTCAGCGAAAGCTGGCTTATTTTGCATAAAAATGTCAGTTATGAACGAATTTACTTCCGTGATTGAGAGCAAATGATTTATAAATCGTTCACAACTGGAAATATTTGCAGATTGCATGTTTTGTGAAATGGTAAATCGTTCACAACTAAAAAAATTTGCAATTATCAGAAGGCAATGGATAATCAACCCCCATAAACATTGAAATATCCGCATCTCAGAGATATAATGAATCAACGTCAGAAAGCAAAATATTGATAAATGACGTAAATCTGAGACTGATGCCAGCCGCAAAAGGCCAGAGAATGGGCAGAGTATAGTTTACAAGAGGTTGGTCGACAGTAAAGGGAAAAATATGGAAGACACAAAAGTTCTCTGCGGCGCAAATTTTTATGAACAGAAATTCTATATGAATCCGGTCTACGAAGTTCTGCCTCAGAGTGTAAAAGAGGAACTGAAGATCATGTGCGTGCTGTTTGTCCAGGAGGTAAGCGGCATTATTATTCTGGAATTCAATGAGCAGGGCAATCTGAACATTGTAGTAACCGCCAAGGACTCGGACGCATATTTTGATGAAATTGGCAGCGAACTGAAAGTTCGCCGGCTGAGAAAAGAAAAAGCGGAACTTTTTTCCCAGTTGGAAGAATATTATCGGGCAATCAACAAATAGAGGAGAAATTTATGCTGTTAGCAATTGATGTAGGCAACACAAATCTCAAATTTGCATTTTTCGAAGGCGAAAAAATCGTAAGAACCTTCCGCCTGACCACTCAGACCGAAAGAACGTCTGATGAATTCGGCATGTATATTCAGGGACTTACGGAAGACTTCGGAATCAAAAAAGACGACATTGATGGCGTCATTATTTCTTCTGTTGTTCCGGATGTTATGCATGCTCTGAACAACTCTATCAAAAAGTTTCTGGGCCTGACACCAATGATTGTCGGACCTGGCATCAAGACTGGAATCAAATTAGTAAAGACCCATCCGAACGAAGTCGGCTCCGACCGAATCGCAGACGGCGTTGCAGCTTTAAATATGTATGGCGGACCGATTATCGTTGTTGATTACGGAACCGCGACCAAATTCGATTACTTCAGCGCGAAGGGTGTTTTCGAAAGCGCTGTTACTTGCCCGGGCATCATCATCAGCGCCAGAGCTTTATGGGGCGGCACCGCCCGCCTTCCGGAAATCGAAATCAAGAATCCGGGAACAATTATGGCAAAGGACACCATCACCTCCCTTCAGGCCGGAATTATGTATGGCCATATCGGCGAGGCGGAATATATTATCAACCGTTTGAAAGAAGAATCCAAAGAGAAGGACATTAAGGTCGTAGCAACTGGTGGATTAAGCAATATCATTGCCCAGGAAACGGATGCCATCCAGTATGTTGAGCCGGACCTTCTCATGCATGGACTGAGAATTATTTACGAAAAGAACAAATAATGGAAATCGGTGGGATTGAGTGCGGCAGATTAATTCTGGCGCCAATGGCAGGAATAACGGATATGCCTTTTCGGGCACTCTGCAAAGAACAGGGTGCCTCTTTCACATATACGGAAATGATCAGCGCCAAAGCCCTGTACTATAAAAATAAAAACACGCTGCCTTTGCTGGCAGTTTCCGAAGGGGAGCGGCCGATCGCGGTCCAGCTGTTTGGAAATGAGCCAGAGCTTTTAGCAGAAGAAGCGGCGAAATTAGAGGACGGACCATACGATATTTTCGATGTGAACATGGGCTGTCCGGTACCGAAGGTCGTGAATAACGGAGAAGGCTCCGCTTTAATGAAGGACCCGAAGCAGATTGAAAAAATCGTATCCACTATGACCAAAAGGCTTCATAAGCCAGTAACCATCAAAATCCGCAAAGGCTTTAATGACTCGTCTGTAAACGCCGTGGAAATTGCGAAAATCGCAGAAGGAGCCGGAGCAGCAGCCATCGCAGTTCATGGCCGGACCCGGGAAGAATATTATTCGGGAACAGCGGACTATGGAATTATCGCGGCCGTAAAAGATGCCGTGAAAATACCAGTTATGGGAAGTGGAGACATCTTCAGGCCGGAAGACGCGAAGCGGATGTTTGACGAAACGGGCTGTGATGCAGTGATGATCGCCAGAGGCGCTCGGGGCAACCCATGGATCTTCCGCCAGACGGAAGAGTATCTGAAGACCGGCGTTTTACCAGAGCGGCCGTCCATTCCGGAAGTGAAGGAAATGATCCTGCGCCATTTAGAGTTACTGACGGAATTTACGGGAGAAGACATGGCTATCCGCCAGATGCGCAAGCATGTGGGCTTCTACGTTACCGGCTACATGAATGCAACCGTCATGCGTCGGGAAATCAACCT
>JAZUGA010000112.1:0-1606 GCA_045640945.1 Lachnospiraceae bacterium
GGAGGTTTTTTATTCTTCCGTTCAACATCAGCAGGACGGTTCCTGCAAACAAAAGCAGGGCTGCAAGAATGCAGCCCAAAATAATTGCGATTATTTTTATTGCTTTATGTTTTTTTCTTTTCACAATCAGTCTACTAAATCATGCTTCAGTGGAAGCAGCTCGTTAAAGGCTTTGCGAAGGGTCATGTCCCAAAGATCCCACTCATGGCCTAAACCAGGAACTTCTTCTGCATAAACATCACAGCCCTGTTCTTCCAGGAATTTTACGGAATTGCTCTGGCCTAAACGGGCAATGTCCTTTTCGCCCCAGATCATGAAGAATTTTGGAAGCTGTTTTCCGTCTGCAATGTCCTGCTTCAGGATTTCCATGTTTTCTTCCATCTCGTTTGGTTTATGTGGAGGCATCGGCATGCCAGTTTCAAATCTCTTTCTGTCTCCGCCGGCAGTCTTCGGAATTGGGAAGAAGGAACCGGCAGACATGGCTAAAACTGCGCTGTAGTTTTCTGGATAACGGATAGCTACTTTCTGTGCGCCGTTGGAACCCATGGATAAACCACCGATAAAGTTATCTTCTCTCTTATCGGAAAGTGGGAAAACGTCACGCATCATTTTCGGAAGTTCTTCTCCAATATAGGTGCACATTTTCATGCCAGGGTCCTGGTCATCGGTATTCATGTTATAGCCCGTAGGCATAACAACTGCCAGCATATGGTCGGTAGCGTAACGGATAACGTTTGTATAATTTACGAAGTCCTGATCATTTCCATTGCCGCCATGAAGGAGCCACAGTACCTGATACTTTTTACCGGTAGGGAAAATATCATCTCTCTTTCCAGCGGTAATGTCTTCATAAGAATAGAATGGAAGAACTACAGTTACATCGGTTTTGCAACGAAGTGCAGGAGAATAAATATTACAATTAATTACTGCCATTTAATTTTCCTCCTTTTCTGACATGAGGTGTCAGCGTAGCTGACGGAGTCCTGATGTCTGTTTCGGTTTCCGAAACGGTTCCTTTCTCATCATTTAAATAAACAAGGTCATGCTTCAGAGGCAGCCAGCTTTCCAGTGCCTTCTTCAACTGCATATCCCAGAACGGCCATTCATGACGGTAGCCTGGAATCTCCTCAAAGAAATAATCTAAGCCCATTTTGTCGTAAAATTTCAGTGCCAGCTGAACATCTGGATATACGTAGGTATCGGCAGTTCCGCAGGTAAAGAATAATTTTGGAAGACCTTCTTTTCTTGTCTTCAGAGCTTCATAAATCGGAAGGGCCATCTGAACGTCTTTCTTTGGTTCTTCTACCATCGGATAATCGGAAACGTCTTCGTCGTTGATTACCTTGTTCAGGAATTCTCTGGTCCATGCGTCTTCTGGACGATGCATACGGATACCAGAGCCGCTAAGCATTAAAGCTGCGCCATAAAGTTCCGGATGAAGAACCGCACATTTCATAGCGCCGCCAGATCCCATGGAGTTACCAGCTACAAAGTTGTCCTCTCTTCTTGGAGACAGTGGGAAAATGCTGCGGCACATTCTTACTAACTCTTCGGTTGTGTAAGTAAAGTAATGGCCATTGTTTGGAATATAGTTATCGGTGAAGAA
>JAZUGA010000113.1:0-5392 GCA_045640945.1 Lachnospiraceae bacterium
CTTATCCCACAAGCGACGGCAGATTTGCCTTAAAGGACGTATCGCTGACAATTGAAGAAGGAGCCTATGTTACTCTTTGCGGACGAAGCGGTTCCGGAAAAAGTACTCTTTTAAATCAGCTGTAGACCGTTCTGGCTCCTAACGGCAAAAAAGAGGGCGGCGTATATTTAGACGGCGTTTTATTAGAGGATGTTGATTTAAGAACCCAGAGTTCTACTATCGGGTATGTTATGCAGGATCCGGACAGTCAGATTGTTACGGATAAAGTGTGGCATGAGCTGGCCTTTGGTCTGGAAAATTTAGGCTATGACCAAAGAACCATTCGCACCAGAGTTGCAGAAATGGCCAGCTATTTTGGCATTCAGACCTGGTTCCATAGAGACGTCAACGAACTCTCCGGTGGACAGAAACAGCTTTTAAATCTGGCTGCAATTATGGCCATGCAGCCAAGCGTTCTGATTCTGGACGAACCAACCAGTCAGTTGGATCCAATCGCAGCCAGCGACTTTTTGAATACTGTTAAGAAAATCAATCTGGAATTAGGAACGACCATTATTATTACGGAGCATCGTCTGGAAGATATTTTCCATGCCTCTGATATGGTTGTGGTCATGGAAAAAGGTAAGGTCATTGCCTGTGATGAGCCAAAGAAAGTCGGCGCTTATCTTAAGAGCCAGAACAGTGACATGTTTGCCGCTATGCCGACTCCGGTTCAGGTTTATTATGGCGTAGCAGAGAGGGCAAAGAAAGCTTTAGGCGAAGTTCCGTTAACCGTCCGGGAAGGACGCAGCTGGCTGACTTCCGTTTTCGAAGGCAAAAAGCCTCAGATTAATACTTTGCCGAAAAATCCGTACAAAGAAGACGAAAAAGCAACTCCGGCCATCTCTCTGAAGGATGTATGGTTCCGTTATGAAAGAGACCTTCCGGATGTTCTGAAAGGAACCACTTTTAACGTTGAGAAGGGTAGCATTTTCGCTATTGTAGGTGGAAACGGTACGGGAAAAAGCACGACCTTAAAGACCATCTGTAATATGCTGAAGCCTTATCGTGGAACCATTATGATTGATGGCCGCAAGATTTCCAGCTACAAACAGGGAGAGTTGTTTGATAATAATCTGGCAATGCTTCCACAGGACCCGAAGAGTCTGTTTGTGAAACAGACCGTAAGGGAAGATTTAGAGGAAATGTTAGGACCAAAGGAGTCCAAGCGGCTGGAAACGTTAGAGGAAAAGAATGGTTTTGAAAACGTTCCTCTGGATGAAAGAATCGCAGAAGTAGCAAAAATCTGTGACATTGAATACCTGCTTCTTTCCCATCCTTACGATATTTCCGGAGGAGAGCAGCAAAGAGCCGCTCTTGCCAAGGTTTTACTGACCAATCCGAAAATTCTGCTGTTAGATGAGCCGACAAAAGGAATTGATAATTTCTTCAAACTTCAATTTGCAGCGATTTTAAAGAAATTAAAAGCATCGGGAGTTACCGTTCTTATGGTTTCCCATGATGTTGAGTTCTGCGCAAAATATGCAGATGCGGTAGGAATGTTCTTTGACGGCGGCATGATTACCGCCAACGTTCCAAGCAAATTCTTTGCAGAAAACAGTTTCTATACCACTTCTGCAAACCGCATGAGCAGACATATATTCAAAGATGCGATTACAGACGAAGACGTAATCCAGCTTTGTCTTGCGAATTTTAAGTTAATGAGAAAACAGACGAATGAACAAAAACAGTAAAAAAGGTTTAATCATAAGCATCATCGTTATCGCTATTGCCATCCCGGCAACGGTTGCCCTTTCTTATCTGTTCGGCGACCGTAAGCTTTATATTGCCAGCGTAATTATCTTGATTCTTGCCATGGTACCGTTCTTTGTAAGCTTTGAAGGCAGCAAACCGGATGCAAGAATGCTGGCAACTTTAGCAGTAATGTCCGCCATTACGGTAGTCAGCCGAGTGGCTTTTATCTGGGCGCCTTCTTTTAAACCGATGGCCGGAATCATTATCATGACCGCCATGGCTTTCGGCCCTCAGGCCGGCTTTATGTGTGGCTCCCTTTCCATGATCGTAAGTAATATTCTGTTCGGCCAGGGACCATGGACTCCTTGGCAGATGTTCTGCTATGGTCTGATCGGTTTTATAGCCGGTCTCCTTGCTAATAGTAAGATATTAAGTGAAAGACATGTTATCCGGTCTTCCATCCTCTCGTTCTTTATGGTTACTTTGTTAAGTACCCTGATTCTGGATTCTTCTTCCGTTCTGATGATGACCACAACGGTTACCTTCAGCTCCGCCATGGCCATTTATCTTGCCGGAATTATTCCGAATGTCCTGAACGGACTGGCATCTGCTTTTACGGTATTTTTGCTGTTAAAACCGTTAAATGCAATTCTGAATCGTCTCAAGAAAAAATACGGCATGAATCTATAAGAATTTGATACTTTTCAATGAAAAAATCATTTACAGTTGGTTGATTTTTACAAATGAAAAGAGTATTATGACCTTAGCGTATTGTGCGCTGATTTTTTGGTGTGTTTAAATAAATACAATTCAGCGCACCGGTAACGGAACTTTTTTACCATAATTACCTGGCAGGTTATGTCAGGAATTAAACGAAGGAGGAAACGAAATGGTAAAGTTAGATAAGAGTTTTGTAGAAAACATGTATTCAGTAGAAGGCAAAGTTGCATTAGTAACTGGTGCTACAGGTGCTTTCGGACGCGTAGCTGCTAAAGCTTATGGATACCTTGGAGCAAAGGTTGCTTTAACAGGACGTAATCAGGCTAAGTTAGACGAATTAGCAGAAGAATTCAGAGCAGAAGGTATTGAATGCGAAACTTTCGCAGCAGATCCTGCAAAAGAAGAAGATGTTCAGAAATTAATCGCTGGCGTAGTAGAAAAATACGGCAGAATCGACATCCTTGCAATTGCTCATGGTTTCAACAAACCACAGAATATCTTAGAGCAGAGCGTAGCTGATTGGCAGTACATCATGGATGCTGACTGCAAATCCGTATACGTTGTTCTTAAATATGTTTCTGAGCAGATGGTTAAACAGCTTAATGGCGAAAAACCTGCTTCAGGACAGGGCGGCAAGATCGTTATCGTAACATCTCAGCGTTCAAAGAGAGGTATGGCTGGCTACACAGGATACTGCACATCTAAAGGTGGCGCAGACATGTTGATCGCATGCGCAGCTTGCGACCTTTCACCTCCTTATGGAATCAACATCAATGCTCTTTGCCCAACAGTATTCCGTTCCGAATTAACAGAATGGATGTTCGATCCAGAATCAGCAGTTTATAAGAACTTCCTTAACAGAGAGCCTATCGGACGTCTTGCAGAGCCAGATGATTTCGTTGGTTACTTAATCTTCTTATCATCAAATGCTTCAAACTTCATCACAGGTTCCGCATGCGACTGCTCAGGTGGTTACTTAGTAGTTTAATTTTAGAAGCTGCTTAAATTCTTAAACTAAAGGAGAATTGTAATGAAAGAAGTTAAAAATGTTGTTATCTGCGGCGCTGGCATGATGGGTAACATGATCGCATTAGTATTCTCAAGCTGCCCAGACTTCAATATCACAGTTTGGAACAGAAGAGAAAAACCTTGCAAAGAAGTTATCAAAGCCAACTTAGAACAGCTTAGAGACAAAGGCATCATCGGTGATGCTGAAATCGAAGAGCGTTTAAGCAGAATTAGTTTTGTATTCCCTGATAAGGGTCAGGAATTCAAAGAGGCTGACCTTGTTATCGAATGTGTAGCAGAAGAAATGGAAACAAAACAGAACCTTTTCGCAGAGCTTGAAGGCATCTGCCGTGAAGACTGCATCTTCGCTACAAATACATCCGTTATGAGTCCTACAGAAATCGGTTCTAAATGCGTTCATAAAGAGCGTGTTGTTGGAACACATTTCTGGAACCCAGGTCACCTTATTCCATTAGTAGAGGTAGTTAAGACTGAATATACTACAGAAGAAGTTATGCAGGCTACTATCGAAGCATTAACAAAAGCCGGCAAGAAACCTATCTACTGCAAGAAAGACGTTCCTGGTTTCGTAGCTAACAGAATGCAGCATGCTCTTTGGAGAGAGGCTATCTCTATCGTTGAGCAGGGTATCGCTGATCCTAAGACAGTTGACGATGCAGTTAAATACAGCTTCGGTCTTCGTCTTCCACAGTTAGCACCTATCGAGAACTCCGATATGGTAGGAACACAGCTTACATGGAACATTCATTCATATGTTCTTCAGTATCTTGCTGACAACCATGAGCCATCACCACTGCTGAAGCAGATGCTTGATGAAGGTAAGATGGGATTTGGTTCAGGCGAAGGCTTCCTGAAATGGGATGATGAGTCTATCGCTAAATCAAAGACAGATCTTAACGAATACCTTATCAAGATGATTTATGGTAAATAAGATTTTAAATGTGCGGACACATAGTTTTCGGGCTATGTGTCCGACGCAGTTAAAATAATAACGTTATTATTTTATTATGGAGGAAAATTAAAAATGGGAAAAAAAGTTTATGTTGACTTAACACATCCTTTCAGTGCTGAAATCCCAAGATGGCCTTATTTCGATAAGCCATTCATCGAGGGAAAACACTCAATGGCTAAAGGCGGCGTTTTAACACAGTATGTTGGATGCACAATGCATACAGGTACACACTGCGACGCTCCTCGTCACGTTATGGAATTCGAATTCGATGGCAAGAGAGCTCGTTATACTCATGAAATGCCAATCGACGCTTACACAGGCGACGCTGTTTGCTTAGAGATCAAGATCGGCCGTTGGGAGCTTATCATGCCAGAACATCTGGAAGATGCTTGCAAACGCGCTAACATCAAACCAGAAGAATTAGAGGGTATGGTTGTTTGCCTTAACACAGGTATGCACAGATTATTCGATGATTCTAAAGAATATTATCATTACTCATGCGGTACTGGTATCGATGCTGGTAAATGGTTCGTTGACCACAAAGTTAAATGTGTAGCTATGGATATGCAGGCTCTGGATCATCCTCTTCACACAGCTATGGGTAACAACGGTATGACAAGAATGAACCTTCTTGGCGCATCAGGATATCCTATCACAGAAGAATATATCGAGCAGTTCGGTGAAGAAGCTTACGCTGAATTCGATAAATTCACATACATCAAAGTTCATGGCCAGAAAGCTTATGACGAGAAGTTTGGTGAGCTCGAGAAAATCGGTTGCTGGGGAACATGGGAGCCATGCCACAAGATGATGCTTGGTCATGGTATCGTTGGTGTTGAAAACCTTGGTGGAGATCTTGATAAAGTTTCTAACAAGAGATTCAAATTCTACTGCTTCCCACTTCGTTGGTACATGGGTGATGGTTCTATGGCTCGTTGCGTTGCTGAAATCGATGAA
>JAZUGA010000114.1:0-9599 GCA_045640945.1 Lachnospiraceae bacterium
CCACCCATACCTGTGATACCTGCGTCTTTAACAATTGCAACGATTTCTTCCGGAGTCAGTTCCTCGAGAGGTTTTGCTGGCTTAACGGAATCAGCAAGAGTATCAAGTCCATCGTTCTTAATTACGATAGCTTCTACGTCAGCACCTTTTGAATGTGGACGTGGCTCAATAGCGATAACAGTACCACTTACGCTGGAGTGTACGTTTGCGCTAATGAATGCAGATGCTTCTGCAATAAGCTGTCCTTTCTTAACTGTATCACCAACCTGAACAACAGGTTTCGCTGGAGCGCCAGCATGCATAGAAACTGGAATAACTACAGTCTCTGGAGCTGGGAATGGTTTCAGTGGAATATCTTCTGCAAGTTCCTTGTTCTCGCTTGGATGAATTCCTCCATTGTAGCCAGTTAATCTGCTGTCACGAATTGCTGTTACGTAATCATGAACAACTTTGAAGTTTGTCTTGGAATAGTCACGCAGCTGTACATCCTGATTGATGAAATCACACTGACGTCCCTGTTTTTCCAATCTCTGGTAAATGTTCTCCCATGCGCAGTCTTTCTTAGGATCAACTTCGCATTTTCCGTTCTTTGCGCCGCCGCACTGGCCATTTAAGAGGCCCTTGGAGCAGTCAACAACAGGACAGATACCGCCGGTCATGTTCAAATAGCACTGTGCGCATGCGCCACAGGTTTTCTGTGTTAATGCCATTCCATGATGACCAATGTAATTCAGTGAGTTGCTGGCAGCGATAACTGGAAGATCTTCCATTTCAGCGATAATCTGAATACCTAAACCGCAGGAAACAACAGCGATATAATCTGTTCCTTCTGGTACGATTCCTTCAAGCTTCTTTGCTGTCAGGAGCTGATTACACAAAAAGTCAACCTTTTTAAGACCTGTGACTTTTTTGCCCTGTTCCTCAGCGAATTTGACGAAATCTTCACCATCGGTTTCGTTTACGGATTCAAATTCCTTGAAACATTTGTTACAGGCGATAACGAAAATGTTGTCTTTACCCTCAAGCAGAGCGGTAAGTTCTTCGTTATCTTTTAAAACATATTTGGTATAATCCACCTGTTTTCTCCTTTCCATATAATTTCCTTCGAAATTTATTTTTACAAACAATCAATTTTAAAAGTATCAAAAATGGAAATATTGTAAAAATATTTCGAAAATCTCGTAAGGTATATTATAGACAATTCTTTTTGTGGTGTAAATGTAATAATTTAGTAGAAATAATGTTTTAACAAAAATACAAAATTTGTAAAAAAGTTACAATGAGAAGAAGGGTGCCTTACGGCTACCCTTCAAATTCAATCCCTATTTCTTTATAATTTGCCACTTTGATTTTTCCGCCAAGGCCTTCAAAGGCCTCAACTTCCAGCTTCCCTTCACGCAAAAGATTTACTGCTTCCACAAAGTCCTCAATAATTTCTGTTTCTACCGGAACACTGTGGTGACAAGGCCATGTGATATCATAGCGATCCCTGATATTTAAAATGCGCTGCAGAGATTCTTCGTAAATGTCCAGTACCTGATGAAATTCTGATTTTTCTTTCTCAGGAAAGCCCTCATTATAGGTCTGCAGCAGTACATGGGCTTTGCAGCAGATATCAGCGGTATATAATACTCTCCGGCTTTCGTCAAGAACACATACGGAACCCGGTGTGTGTCCCGGCGTTGGAATTATGGTCAGCTTCCGTCCGCCTAAATCAAAGGAAACATACTCATTCTCGCAGGCAGTTTCATTATCTCCGGCGAGTTCCTTTAACGGCAGAATTTCTTCCGCCACTGGGTTCATTCCGTCTTTGCAGAAAACTTTTCGCAGCTTTGGCTCGGAATGTTTTTTTATGATTTCTGTATCCAATGGCGACATATATACTTTGTCGAAAAGTCCGCTGCTGCCGATGTGATCAAAATGGCCATGAGTCAAAAGCACTTCTATCGGCAGGTTCGTCAGACTTTTGCAGATTTCGTCTAAAGGAATAGTTCCGAAACCAGTATCTAAAAGTACTGCCTTCTCGCTGCCGCACAAAAGGTACATGTAGGCGCAGGCCGGTCCTTCTCCCTCTTTAATTATCCATGTACCCTCTCCGGTACGTTCCACTTGATAATTCATTTTTTCCCTTTTCGATTCAATTAAAACGGTACTACCAATTTGTCTTTGGTGCCTTCTTCTATTCCCGCAAGAAAAGAAAAGGCGGAATCCAGCATAGTCTGCCAGTAATACATTTCATGGTTTCCCGGACCTTCTTTATAAACATGCTTAACGCCTGCTGCCACCAGACTGTCCTCAAAGGGTTTAACCTCTGGGTAAACCAGTCCATCATCGGTTCCGCAGCACATAAACAATTCCGGTTTGCCTTCTTCCGGCATAGTCACCCACTGTTTTACTGCATTCGCTTCGCTGTTTTCATATTCTTCTTTGCTTCCAAAGAAGCGGTTAAACTGTTCTTCGCTGAAGGAAGGTATGCCACGGTGAGTCAAATCGTACGGATCAACAGATGGGGAGAATAACGCCACTTTGCTGAAAGTATCACGGAATTTCAGACCGTTATAAAGAGCTCCATATCCGCCGAGGGAAATTCCGCCAATGTAGGTATCTTCTCTCTTACGGGACAACGGGAAGGTATTTCTGGTCTCCTCTACTAATTCCTGTCCTACGAAAGTACTGTATAAAGTCATCTGTCCCGGAACATCCTGGTAGAAAAAGTTTTCGCCGTCCGGGAGTACGATTGCAAGTCCCTTCAGTTCTGCTTCTCCCCGAAGGCCCAGGTATGTAATCAGCTGCATAGCGGTTGCACTGTAGCCCGGTAACATATAAAGGGTTCGATATGGCGGCTCCCAGTTGCCTGCCATTTTATCTGTTGGCAGAATTACCTTTACATGGACCTCTCTGATCAAAGCCCTTGAAACATAAGACATCTCAAAAAACGACATATTAATCCTCCTTAAATATCATCTGTGCAAAATCATAAATGCACCTTCTCCAGGTGTTCCAGTCATGACTTCCACGGTAAATAGTTCTTGTATGTTTTATATTTTTTTCTTCCAGCATGGCATCATCTTTTTTAAAGAAAGGTAAAAACGGATCCTCTTCGCCAATGGCACGGAAGAATACTTTAAACTGCTTTGCAAAGTTTTCGGAATCGTCCAGTATTTTCAAATGGATATTATCGCTAGGTCCACGGTCGATTTTATCCAGCACGCCGCCCTGCAGAATATCGGTTACAAATCCGCTAAAAACGCCAAGAGCGCAGAACATATCCGGATGCTTCATTCCAATAACGCTGGTCTGCATAGAGCCCATGGACAAGCCTGCCATAGCACGCATGTCTTTTGTTTTTCCTGCCCGGAATTTGCTCTCAACAAATGGAATGATATCGGAAAGCAGCTGTTCTTCAAAAAGCTGGAAATCTACTACGGTCTCGCCGTTCACTTTTGTCTGGGTCATGCCATTGCTCATAACGATAATAAACGGCTTTGCCTTTTTCTCTGCAATCAGATTGTCCATTATGAAATGAGCTTTTCCGGAAGCCGTCCACCCTACTTCGTTTTCTCCATGTCCATGCTGCAGATAAAGAACCGGATATACCTTTTCTTTTTCCGTCTCATATTCGTAAGGCGTATAAACGGTGCAGCTCTCCCAGGTGTCTGTCACCTTTGAGAAAAAATATTCCTTACGGACAGAACCATGAGGCACATCCCGGATTTCGAAAAAGTTCTCATCTGTTTTTAAAGCCACATAGTTATACGGTCTGCTGTATCCATAGGAAATCGGCAGACATGGCGTAATTACCGGAGTGTTGTCAATTAAGAGCTGAACGTAACTGAATCCCACATCCATTGGATATTCAACGGTCCAAACGCCTTCTTCGTCTTTCGTGCAAGGGGTCTTAACTTCTTTAATCAGAAAGGCGACTTCTTTCGCATCCGGCGCCTTAATCTGTAAAAAGGTTTTTCCATCACGATGAAGGACTCCCGGCACCCATTCCTCCGGTGTCAGCACTTTATCAAATGCTAACGCCTGCTCCTCGATACTATATTTTTTCATTATCGAATCTCCTAACCTTTTGCTACTGTATAATCTTAAAATCGTAAGTTCTTAAATTTATTTCTAATGCTGCATGGGCTTCCTCATGAGTCCACTCAAAGGTCATCTCATCATCCTTGCAGCTAACATTAATTTCGCTGTCATAAGAAAATGCCGGATTTGTATTACGCAGGCGAAGCAATTCCAACTGTTTCTGAACAACCGGCATATTCAGGCCCTCTGCCACCTGTTTTCTGGAAAGGTTGGTCCGGTTTATTTCTTTATGGGCTGCCGCATTTTGATTTACTGCTGCATAATCATTTTTTCCGGCGAACAAGTCCAGATACCAAACCTGCGGTTTTCCCGGCATGAACATTTGCAGAGCCCGTGCCGCAAGCATTTTCTTCTCGTCCTCGCCTAACGCGCTGAAATAAGTTGCGTTCACCTGATAGTACAGATTTTTATTTTTCTGCGCTCCCTTAAGGTCCTTGATGATTCCGCCCCTGCCCACTATTTTTTCAATCAATGTGTGGATTCTTTCCTCCGGCACCAGGCCTTTCAGATCCAACAAAGGAATTCCATCATGGCATCCCAGCATGTTTACCGTTTTGATTTTCTTTTCGATGACCTCGTCCGCCCATGCCTTCAGCATACTTCCGTCATGATTTTCCAACGCATCTATGATAAGGCCAGGCAGGAAGAAGTCATAGGTCATATAGCCTTTCTTCGCAATCTGCTCATATATTTTTTCTTCATAGCTTGCATGAATTTCCGGAAGCAATTCTGTTTTTTCGCAAGCGACACTTTCATCATTCATGCATTCATCTGCTAAAGCCTGTACCTTTTCCAAAAGCTCCCAGGTTTCCGGTTCATTAAAGAAATTTTTTCTTCCCGGCTCCTTCGAAGCATATGCAAAAGCATCCAGGCGAATAAGCTTCGCGCCATAGGATGCAAGTTTTTCTATGGTTTCTTTGTAGAACTCCCACACCTTGGCAGACTTAATATTCAAGTCCATCTGGCCAAGGTATTTTTTCTCGCCCTTTTCTTCTTTTACTTCCTGATAAAAAGTGTTCCAGAATGGAACAGAACCTACCATCAATAAAGGCAGGCCTGGTTTGCGGAAAAACATTTTTTCAATGTATTCCGGGTCGGGCTGGATATAACCTTCCTCGGTCATAGTTCCATACCCATCCCAAAACTCATTCCAATGGATAAAGAAATCCTTATATTCGGATTCTTCCCCTTTTTGAATGACATCTTTAAACTGAGGAGACTGGGTGGATGCATGATTTAAAACAAAATCCAACTTCAGCTGAATTCCCAAAGATTTGATTTTCTCCAAATCTTCGCAGTTCGCCAGGTTCTCATTCAGATCATAATCCACAAGGCTGAATCCCCGGTCCATATCATAGTGAAATAAACTTGGCAGAATATAAGCGGAAGAAAAACAATCCTTCATTTCCTGTGATTGCAAAAGTTCCGCTATATCACTTAACTTTCCGCCCAAACTGTCTGGGTAAACATTGAGCATCGGCTTGTTATTCATCTAGTCTCCCATCAATTTTCTGTATTCGTCATAGCTCAAAATCTGTCCCTGACGTGACAGAATTATTTTGGCCTTTACCGCCTGCTTTTTAATCTTCTCCTGTTCAATGGTCAGTACCATTGTAACAAAAGGACTGTCCGCGCCCGCATCCCGGTTGCGCATCTTTCGATACTCCATAGTTTCCATAGGGGTACTGTTTAAAAGCACCGGAATATCTACGCCTGTAAAGTAGTCGCTGTTTGCATGAGTCCATTCAATGATCAGTACATGAATATTGGAAAAATCAATTTCATCATACCAAAGCTCGTCTTCTTCTCTTCCCATTCGGCGGAGAGCTATCACCGGTTCTCCGGATTTGAATTTCCCAAGAATTTCAGAAACCTCTTCAAACCGGATTTCCTGATTCGTTCCCAGATAATCCGTCAGTGCCGCAATGCCACCCTCTTCATAAACACGAATTCTCTCCGCATCATTTTCTTTTGGAATTCTCCTTGGGTAATTATCGCCGGACATATTATAGCAGCCTGCTCCCAGTTCATTAAAATACCAGGACAGAACAGCGGCGGCTCCTGACTTTCCTGCGCCGGAGCCTCCGCAGATACCAACGACAAATTTTTCCTGGCCATTTTCTGCCAGCTTTTTCATTTCCTTCAGGATTAAAGGGAATAAAACATTCGCCCGCTCTACATGGACCTCCGTAATGTTTACCTTATCCCCAGGCATGTCTCCCTTGGGCACATCCTTCCAGGTCATTCCTTCCGGAAGCTGTGGCGGTATCCAATTTTCTATTTTGTTAAATATCTCGTTATTCATTCTTTATTTAATATCCAATGCCCACTTCAGTGATGGCTCTAAATATTCATTCCAGAACTTCCACTCGTGAATTCCCGGGCTCTCATGCATTTCAACATCTACTCCGTTTTCTTTCAGGAAGTTGTAGAAATCACGGTTGTAGCCCAGCAGGAAGTCTTCCGTTCCACAGGCCATGAAAATTGGCTGGATTTTCTCGCCCTTTGCAATTCTTTGTTTTACAAGGAATTCCGGGTCGTTTTCACTTTCTTTTAATTTGCTTAAATCGCCAAAAACATTCTCGTAATAAGTTCTGTCTGCAATGGCGTTTCCTTCTGCATCTGCTGGCATCTGGGAAATTTCATTTACAATCATCGCTGAGGACAGACCAATCATTTTTCCAAAGAGGTCCGGACGATGAAGTCCGAAACGGATTGCGCCAAATCCACCCATGGAAAGGCCGCCAATAATGGTATCTTCCGGAGTCATTGCCAGGCCAAAGGTGTTACGAAGATAATTAATTAAATCGATTTCAATCAGATCCTGATATTTATTTCCAGCACCTGGTGCGTTGGTGTAAAAACTATTGTCTGCATTCGGCATAACAATTGCCAGATTGTATTTTACGGCCAACTCATTCACGTTGGAGCCTGTCATCCAGTCCATATTACTTCCTGAATAACCATGAAGTAAAATCACCGTCTTCATCGGGCGATGATAATATTCGCTATTTTGTTTTAACAGCTCTGGCACATCGTTTGCCAGAATCATCTGAAATTGATTAAATCTGCAAAGAGCGTTTGAATAATAATTTACCTGTAAAATTGCCATAGTCATTCCTTTCTGCAAAACTGCTATATCTGTAAACCTTCTTTACATCTGTAAAAGCTGCTACATATCGAACCGATACATATCTCCAGAAGGGATGTAGTGTACCGGTACCTGATTTTCTACCAGGTCGCTGATATACTCTGCTGCATATTTCATTCCCAGTTCTTCCATTCCGAAATGTCCAATATTAAATGCCGCCTTGTTCTTTCCAAGCATTACCGCATCTCTGATATAAGATAAAGCCGTCCAGTCGATGACTTCGCCCGGAATAATTGCATCTGCGCCTCTGTCCAAAAGATTCATGACCTTGGTGGAATACTCAAACCAGTATCCCTCCTCATCCAATCCGTCTTCTAATACCAGCTGTGGAAGCAAATGTCCTACGATTGCGACTTTGCTGATAACATCGGTTGGATTACCAATAACTCTTAAGCCATTTAATCCGATTTTTTCTTTTAATTCTTTTGCTAAGCCAGCTACAGTGATTTCTGGGATCTGGTAGCAGTGTGCCATAGGCCAGTCGCCATCGAAGGACGTCCGATACTCGCCCCAGCCCAAATATTTTTCTACACCTGTGAAAATGCAGTCCGGTTTATGCGCATGCATATGGTCGTGGTCACGCCAAATTGTGATGCCCAAGTCTTCCAGTAATTGTTTCTTTTCTTCATAGATCTTATTTGGCTCTTTTGATCTCCATGTTGGAAAATCCGGTGTTGAGTAGAATGTCGGCTCATGTACAATGAGAAGATTACATCCCAGTTCATAGGTCTTTCTTATTACGTCAATGGTCGGAGTCAGGGCTGTTGTAATTCCCTTGCACTCTGCTTCCGGATCTCCAGACTTATAATTGTCGCATCCATCATAGTCCGCAGGGAACTGTGGATGAAAATCCAAAAGTTTCTGAACAACATCTTTATTCTTCATGTCTGCACCTCCACGTTTGTTTTGATTCGATAGGCTTGGCGTCCATCTTTTTATAAGTGATTAAGATTAAGTAGACTATGCCGCCCATCCTGTTTCATGTGTCAACTGATACTGTCTTTTTGTATTATATCTGTAAAACACAATTTAATAAAGATATATCTTCCCGCATATGGATGTTATCACTCCTTGATTTGATATCAACTTGAAAATGCATGATTATTCATTTTCAGTGACCTTTTTCCTATAATTGGGGACTCATGGTGCTCTCAAACTTGATTTTCACGCATGACAGTTCCCTGAAAACGTGATTTCACGCATTTTCAGGATTTTTTCATTATAAGGCCGCGTCGCATCCTTCGCGCTCCCGCGCTCGTCTGCTCCTTGTTCAAATCCCATCTTGGAATCTTAGAAAAACAAAAAAGAGTGTCACAGACACTCTTTTTGTTTTTCGCGGAGAAGATGGGATTTGAACCCATGCACGGCTATTAACCGCCTACTCCCTTTCCAGGGGAGCCCCTTCGGCCAGCTTGGGTACTTCTCCGAATTGTGCGTACATACTGTACGGCCATATTTAATTTGTCCAAAACGGACAATGGGCATTTTACACGATATAGTAACGAAAATCAAGAGTTACATTGCACTTTTCTATCTGGGATTTTGTACCCGGTCCAGAAACCTTACCATCTGGCTGTCCCAAGCATCCTCCAAACTCTTATCTAAAGTAAAAGCTTTCATAGAAGTACCTGTCGTGCAATTTAATTTTCCTTCCTGGAAATTAATATTCAGGAATAAGGCGTTGACTTCAATTGGTTCAAAATCCAGTCCCGCGTTATCCAAGAATTTTAATACCAGATCCGACGGCATCATAAATACGATCTTGAATCTTAAAGGCACCTTCTGTCCTTTTATGATTTCATAACAAAGAGGACGAAGTCTTTTCCAGTAAACTGCCTTCTCTTTATTCTCAGGAAGAGCCAGGTCCGCCTCTCCCATAAATTCCTGATTAATATGACCATCAATCGTGATGTTGGTGATGGTACTGAAAGACGCTTCAGTTACCAGGAACCCATCAAACGTGTCCCTGGCAAAAAGAGCTGTCGTAAAATTCTTTATGTTTTCGATTTCAATAGATCTCATAAAATCCGATTATTCTACTTCTTCGTATTTGCTGGTTTCCGGAGAAACAGGTCCTTCAAATTCCAGAGTTCCATCGCTTCCGCATTCTGGGCATTTGCCGAAATCTTCGCCAAAGTCGCCAATTAAATCGATTGCATATTTATATTTTTTGCTGCATTTCTTGCAGGAATAACACATGTATTGAGCGCCCCAAGTCATGGTTTCAAGTTCCTTTCTGGCATGAGGTGGCAGCTTTGCTGCCGGAGTCCTGATGCCCGTTCCGCATAGCGGAACGATTCATTTTTCATTTTAGAAATATGGGCCGGAAAAATTCCGGCCCAATTTAGTTTGTGTGAAG